>MNXB01000003.1 GCA_001871125.1 Elusimicrobia bacterium CG1_02_37_114 | reverse complement strand
CCGGTAGAGATATAAACCCAGAAGGATGGTATCCGTTTTATGTAAGCAAAGATTTAAAAACGATTGTTTTAGAGGAAAGGAGTGGTTATATTGAAATTTGGCCGATAGATAACGAAATAGAAAAGTCATGGCAAACAAGTAAAAAAACTGCCCAAGAGCGAATAATAGCTGGTGATATAGTTTGCGAAAAAAATAAAAAAGGAAAATTGGAAATCTTTTTTAAAGATAGAGAACACCAAAGATATCTAACACATTGGTTTGATAGCAAATATAACGCTACCCATTATGGAACGAGGCTACTAGAAAAAACTTTGGGAGAAAAAGTGAAGTTTAGTTATCCTAAGTCACTTTACTCCGTTCTAGATACTTTAAAAATTATGACAAAAAATGATGATATAATTTTGGACTTTTTTGCTGGTTCTGGAACTACTGGACACGCAACATTAGAGTTAAACAACCAAGACGGCGCAAATAGAAAGTTTATTTTAGTAGAACAGCTTGATGAACATATAGATGTATGTAAAAAGAGAATTAAGAAGGTTGTCGGTAATAACAGTGGTGGAGATTTTGTCTATTTAGAATTGATGAAATGGAATGAGAATTTTGTGGAGAAAATTAAAAAAGCTAAATCTACTAAAGAACTTCTTGAAATCTGGAAAACGATGAAAGAAAAAGCATTTTTTAGTTACAAAGTTGATGTTAAACAGTTTGACGAGACTGTAAACGAATTTGAACAGTTGAGCTTAGAAAATCAAAAGAAATTTCTAATTGAGTGTTTAGATAAAAATCAACTGTATGTAAATTACAGCGAGATTGATGACGAGGATTATGGGATGAGTAAAGAGGATAAGAAGTTAAACAAGCAGTTTTACGAGGTGAAATAAGATATGCCAGGACAAACATTAGAACAAAAAATATCAGCAGCAAAAGAACTCGGGTTACCTTTTCCTGAAGTTCCTGATACTATAAAAAACAATCTTAATCCTTTATTCCAATTAAGACCATATCAAATAGAAGCATTCTCTTATTTTATATTTTATATGAATAACCCACAAATTAAGCAAAAACCCGCTCAACTTCTTTTTCATATGGCGACAGGCAGTGGTAAAACATTAATAATGGCGGGAACAATTCTTTATCTTTATGAACAAGGTTATCGCAATTTTATATTTTTTGTAAACAGCACCAACATAATAAACAAAACAAGAGATAATTTTCTAAATCCTTCATCTATAAAATATCTTTTTTCTGAAAATATTACTTATGGAGATAAAAAAGTTTCTATAAAAGAAGTAGAGAATTTTCAAATTGCTAATCAGGATGATATAAGTATTATTTTTTCAACAATTCAAGGGTTACATTCTCATCTGAATACTCCTCGTGAAAATTCTATTACTTATGATGATTTTACTGATAAAAAAAATGTTCTTCTTTCAGATGAAGCTCATCATATCAATGTAAAAACAAAAAGAGGAAAATTAACTATTGAAGAAAAGGAAGAAATTATTAGTTGGGAAGGTACTGTAAATCGCATCTTCAGGTCAAATCCTGATAATATCTTACTTGAATTTACTGCTACAGTGGATTTTAGCAACCAAGATATCGCTAATAAATATTTTGATAAACATATTTTTGATTATCCATTGAAACAATTCAGGATAGATGGATATTCCAAAGAAGTAAAAGTTTTAGAAGCTGATTTACAGCCGATAGCCCGTGCATTACAGGGAATATTATTAAACCAATACAGAAGAAAGATATTTGAAAAATATAAAAAGAGGATTAAACCGGTTATATTATTTAAATCAAAGACAATAGCAGAAAGTGAAAAATTATTTGAAGAGTTTAAATATAAAATAAAGAACCTAAAAGAAAAAGATATTAAGAAATTTAATAATCCGAACAATGATAAAGTAACTAAAAAAATCTTTGAATATTTTGAAAAAAGTAATATTTCTATTGAAAATATCATTACTGAAATAAAAGAGGATTTTTCTGAAGATAAATGTATTATTATAAACAGTCAACAGGAAAGCGAAGAAAAGCAAATTGATATAAATACTCTTGAAGATGAAAATAATGAATACAGAGCAGTTTTTGCTGTAAATATGCTAAACGAAGGCTGGGATGTTTTAAATCTTTTTGATATTGTTCGGTTATACAATACAAGAGATGCGAAAGATGGCAAACCCGGTAGGACTACAATTTCTGAAGCTCAGTTGATAGGGCGTGGGGCAAGGTATTGTCCATTTCAGATAGATGACTCACAACCAGTATATCAGCGTAAGTATGATAAAGATATTGAAAATGAACTGCGTATTTGTGAAGAATTATATTATCATAGTGCATATAATCCAAGATATATACAGGAATTAAATACTGCTTTACAGGAAATTGGTATTAAAGCCAAAGAATCAAGAGAGATACATCTTACCTTGAAACCTTATTTTAAAGAATCTGAAATTTATAAAAATGGTATTATTCTTCTAAATGAACAGCAGAAAAATGACCGTACCGGGATATTTACCCTTCCAACTACAATTACGGTACAGTCATTTGAAGTCAAATTAGAAACTGGTATCACATCTACAACTACAATTTTTGATGGCCAAAGTGTTGTTAATATAGAGCTGAAAGAAAAAGAGTATCGTATGAGGGATTTTGATATAAATATTATCAGAAAAGCATTGAATAAACTGGAGTTCTATAAATTTAATAACCTGAAATTATTTTTACCAAATCTTAAATCTGTTTCTGAATTTATCACTTCTGACGATTATTTAGGAAAAGTCAAGGTTAATATTAAAGGATTGTTAAGCCAAATTACAAATTTGATACCGAAACAAAAGGTTGATGTCGCAACAAAAGTATTGGAAAAAATTAGCCAGATAATTATATCTGAAGATGTTGAGTTTAAAGGAACAAAAGAATTTAAACCTTATGAAGTACGCAAGACATTCAAAGATAAAACCCTGAATATATATGTCCGAGAAGGTGGTGACCAAGAATACGGTGTTGGGCAAAGTGAAACTGGAAATACAGATTTAAAATTGGACTTAAGCAATAAAGAGTGGTATGTCTTTAATGATAATTATGGAACATCAGAAGAGAAAAACCTGATTAAATTCATAAATAAAACTTATGAGAAACTAAAAGAAAAATATAACAAAATATACCTTGTTCGTAATGAGAAATATTTCCAGTTATACAACTTTGATGATGGTCGTCCATTAGAACCTGATTTTGTCTTGTTTTTAGAGAAGACGGAAACAGGGCAATCGTTATATTATCAGGTATTCATTGAGCCAAAGGGTGGGCATTTATTAAAGGAAGATGAGTGGAAAGAAAACTTTTTAAAGTCATTAAAAGAAAAAGTAGAAATTAAAGTCCTATGGAAAACAAAAAAATTTATTGTATGGGGTATGCCTTTTTATAACGAACAGTTGCGTAAGGTTGAATTTGAAAATGAGTTTATAAAAATAATTAATGATTAAAACTTGGGGAAAAATGGGGACGCTTCTAATATTTTGTCGTCTTTGAAAAGTTGTAGTAACAATTTTTGCAACAAGTCAATAGTTTTGAATTTTGCCAGATTTCTCAAGGTTTGAAGAGAAATTATTAATGTTATACTATCTATTATTTGCAAGAATTGGAGAAAAGGAACATGAGTAATAAAGAAAAAATATATTTTCTAAAGGAGCTTCGTGATACAATTGATAAGTATTTATTTCTTGGATATGCTCCATCAGTAGGTAGTCCGGGGGGCGACTCTAGTATGCGACAAATGTCCGAAGCGATGGGGAAAACTGAGTTTCAGGAATTGCGGAAAAAGATAAATAAAATGAAAAGTAGAGGAAAAGATCTTTTAGATGAATGTGGGATAGAGGCTGTAGTTCAACAATATCCTCCACCTGCAGTAGGAGGGCCTATTATAGATTGTAGCATATTAGACATAGTAACAGAGAATCTCTTATGGAGACGAGTAAGAAAAGAAGAAATTCTTGATAAAATTGATGAGGCTATTGGTAAATTAGAGTCGGATGTTAGTACAGATACTAAAATAACTAAACCAACTGGAGAAAGTAATATATTTAATCTTAGCAAACTACATCCTGAAATATGCAAAAAATGTAAAAAATTATTCAAAGAGAGTACTTATACTGAAGCAGTAGAAAAAGGATTCAAAGTAGTCAAAGATAGATTGAGAGACCTTACTGGATATGAAAAAGGTTCTGAAGCATTCGGTAAAGGTAAATTGTATATTAAAGGTGCTGCTGCTCAAAATGTAGACAGTGACTTCAATGAAGGGGTAAAATTTTTGACAATGGCAATAGATATGTTTAGAAATGAAAAGAGTCATACCTCAGATGCAAATATAGATGATCCTATACGTGCCTATGAGTATTTAAATTTAAGTAGTCTGGCTATGCACCTACTAGACTCTGCTGAAATAAAAAACAATCATTCTGACTGTGCAGAATAAAATAGGAAACTATTCCTGTTTTTGGTTATCGAATTGTAGTAGTTGATTATGAAAGATAAAAGTACATTTGTAATTGCACTTGCAGGATTAATTTTTATTTTGCCTTTTAAAGAGCAATTGGCTAAAATAAATATTGATTTTGGCTTTACAACTACAAATATTTTAAATTTGTTATTTATTACATTCGTTTTATTGTTAATTTCTATTTATTTTTATGCACTTGATTATATAAGATATGGATTTAAAGGACTAGAAGATTTAATATTATTTAAACATTTTCAATTTATTGCTAATTACTTATATTTTATTGCGCTTATATCACTCCCAATTTATTTATTAATTTGGGGTATTGTTAAAGTCTATAGACTAATTTTATTCCTACATTTTCCGCAATTAATAATATATATATTGCCAATAATTTCTACTGTAACAGCTATTTTATCTTTGTTTATTGTTATAAAACAAACTAAAAACCATCGGCTTACCCAAGAGGAAAATATAGATGGATCTATGTCAATCTCAAAAAGTAAAATTGACCAGCTAGTTGAAAATAGAAAATGGAATTTAGCAATAATAGAAGCCTTTCGTTATCTTGAACTTAGTATTAATAAAACACTTCTTGAAATTGGACTTGATGCTGGAAGAATCCCTTTTTCACATTCAATTGAACTACTCTATAAAAAAGAAATTATTACGAAAAGCGAAATGAATAGCCTTAATTTTATTAGAGACTTAAGGAATAAAGCAGTACACTCTTCTATTGAATTCACAAAAGAAGAATCTCTGACTGCAGTTAATATTATTGGTAATATTCTCTTAAAACTTGAAAATAGAACCATGACTGGTTTTTTATTTGAGAAAGAGGTTATTAAAGTCCTAGGTGGAAATAAGGGGCTATTTCCAGGTCACCATATTTTCCCTCAATATAAAATAGGGAATCATATAATTGATGCAAAAGCAGAAGGACCCAAGTACAATTATTTGATTGAAATAACGATAACAATAAATCCTATAGTTATTAATAATGCTATACAGGAACTAAAACAGTTTTCGGGTGAAAACATTAGGAATATTATGATTTTGCCTAAATCAGAAAGAAAAATAGATATAAGAGAAGAAAACACAAAAATATTATATTATAATCCTGAAAAACAAGAATTCGAAAATAGAGATGAATTATATAATTGGATTTATAAAGTAGCATAGAAAGAAAATCGTCCATTAATTGCAACAAATCAGTTGTTTTGGACTTTGACTGATTTCTCAAGGTTTGATAGAAATATACAATTTGTTTTCTGCAAACTAAAAAACTAATTTTACAATAGAGGTGCTATCAATGTATATTAGTTATGCAAAGGTAGAAAATTTTCGAGCATTGGAATCAATATTTTTCCCATTAGATAGGTTTAGCGTTATAATTGGTGAAAATGATGTAGGTAAAACTTCTTTTTTATATGCACTTGATACATTTTTTGGGGATACTAAAATTGATGCTACAAGTGATTTTTTTAAAATGGAGACGGACAGAACTATTATTATAGAGCTTACTTTTAGTAATGTGCCTTCAATAGAAGAATTTAAGGGTATTACAACGAAAGATGGCGAAATTATAATAAGAAAGTCTTTTAATTACAAAAAAGATCCAAATTCTCAAATAATTTTAGATGATAGTAAAGAAATCAAAGCTCCTCAAAAAATATTGGATAAATGGTTTTCTAATGATGTTTTTCATTTTATACCAGTAAGAAGAGACCTCGCTGTACAATTTTCAATGACTAAAACAGCACTTTTAGGAAAAACCTTTAGAGCTATAATGAAGAATGCTATTACTGAGGAAAGTGCTAAATCATCCTTGGAGCAGGTAAAAGATATTTTAGGGAAATCTATAAATACTCCCAAGAATACTCTTCAATCATTTCTACGAGAACAGATGCATAATGAAAAACTACTATTATCTTTTAACAATCTTAATATAGACCCTATAGAAGGAGTAAAATTTGATGTTGAAATATCGGATGAAAAAGTAAATAATATTGCTATTTCCAATCGTGGAGCAGGAACACAAAACAATTTAATAATTGCTTTATTCAGACTAGTTGCTAAATTAGGTATATCAAAACATTTCATATTTGCTACGGAAGAACCAGAGAATAGTTTACATCCAAAAGCTCAACGACAACTTTTATCTGTTTTGCAGGATATAAGCCAAGAATCCCAGGTTATTTGTACTACACACTCACCTGTATTTATTGAAAGAAGTAAATTTGAAAGCAATATAATTTTTAATAGGACAAATAAAGGCAATACTGTAGCAAAAACCTTTAATTTAAAAATGAAAGAACAGTTAAGATATGATTTAGGAATCAGACCTTCTGATGCTTTATTGAAAGGAGGTGGTAACTGTGCAATTTTAGTTGAAGGTAACACAGAAGAAGACGGTTTTCCGATTTTCATGGAAATGTTGGGTTTAAGTGAATTTCAATTAGGGATTGCAATTATTAATTTAAGAGGATCAGATGAAGATAGAGTCTTTAAAGCTGCAAAACTTCTTTTAGCTTATGATATTCCTTGTGTGATTGTTTTAGACAGAGATGCTAAAACGACTGCAACGGCTATTGAAAAAGCAAAAAGAACCGAATTGAATAATATAAGAAAAGTATTTTGTTTGAAAAAAGGAAGTATAGAAGATTATTATCCTTTAGAGATAATTACTTCTGTAATTAATCAAGAATTAAAACCAGAGAAGGAAATTAATATTAATGAATTTGATGCATCAAAAAGCGGTAACGAAAGATTAGATAATATTGGTAAAATCATGTATGAACATGGAATCGGGAATCCCAAAGGATTTCTTAAACGGAATCTTGGATTAATAGGGACCAAAATGATGAAAGAAAAAAAATCACATCTCGATGAAGAATTGAAAGAAATATTTGAGGAAGTAAAAAATATTGTAGAATCACAATGAATAAAATATAATTTATCGCTATTTTAAAGTTAATTAAATGATAAATATTCCTAAGACAAATCTTTACATAGGTTCGATATTGGGTCTTCAACAAATTGATTACAAAAATTGGGCTTATGTACATGCAACGCAAACAATTCATTATAAAATTATGGGTTGGGATAGGAAATACAATAAACCAGATAGGCATCATCCTAGTTACATTATTTATGAAAAAGAAAATAGATTTTCTTTGAATTGGGTAGATGGGGCAGCTCATCTTTATGAATGGAGTGGTCCTAAAACATTTATCAAGGTTTTGGATTTTATCGACAAGTGGATTATAAAAAGAAACGTACTGATTCATTGTGATCAAGGACAATCAAGAGCTCCGACCTTGGGTTTACTTTACTTAGCTAAAAGATTAAAAACTATTCCTAATGATTCTTTTATATCTGCTAAAAATAGTTTTATGAATACATATCCAAATTATATACCAGCTGGAATAGGTGAATACGTAAATAGTAAGTGGTTGGATATCATTTAATGATATTTATAATAAAAACAAGGGAAATGTGATTCTTATTCATAAAAGTAGAACATATGTATGGAATTTATAAGTAAGCTGGTAAGTAGTAGATAATATATTATCTGTTTTAAATCCATTATTGGGAGGTAACAATGACAGAAACAGCAAATGTAACAATTGATGATTATCCATTCGTTTGCGTTCCATTGTTTCAATCTGATTTTAAAGAAGTTGCTGCTATTTATGTTATTATATGTGTTAAGTCTGGTGGTTCATGGAGTATCATAGATGTTGGGCAATCAGGTCAATTAGGTAATAGAATAGATCATCATGACAGAATAAAATGCTGGGGTGAAAAATGTTCTACGGAGAATATTTGGGTATGCATACATAAAATGCCAAGTGATAAATATACTATTGAGGACAGAAGACGACGAGAGAAAGAGATTAGGTCAAAACATACAGGATTATGTGGTGAAAGATAGAAAAGATTTGTGCAGATTCTATTAGAAATCCACACTACAATTTTGGGTTAATATTTATCGGGGACGGGGTGCAGTTATTTGAGTTCTCATAATGTCATCGGAAATCAATACTTAAAAAGTAGAATTAAAACTAACGACTTTACAAATCTTTAGAGGATTTTTGGTAGGGGACGGTAGGACTTTATGAAGCAAAGGGCACATGCGTATGTTGCTTTGCGGGCGTTGAAACTTATTGACGACAGTAACGTGGCACCGAAATTAGTTGAACTGCTTTTCGCTTATATTTCAGATGTTTGTGAAAGTATGGGGACATTCTAATTCTTTAACGGTGAATGAACGGTGTCGAATGAACGGTGTCAGGCTTGACAAACTTGTACTTCAAAAGTTTCAAGAATGTTAAAAAAATGGGTTGAACAAGGATTGTTAATTAAAATAGAAACAGGGGCCAAAAAAACAGTTAAGTATAGATTACCAATAAATACAGGAAGACAAGATTTATTTTATTTGCAATAGAAGATACAAATAAAGATTAGATTGTTGATTTTTCAATATGTTTTTAATAATTTATTTGCAAATTTTGGGGACACAAATTTTGGGGACACATTACTTAATTATGCTTATTAATCCCCCCTGAATCCCCCTTTGAAAAAGGGATACTGTCAAAAGATAGATGATAGAATATGAAACAAAAAAGATTGTCATTCCCGCAATTTTTAAGCGGGAATCCAGATAAAGGAAAAAGAAAAAAGTATCAATAAACAGTACCGGGTAAAAAAGGTTGGAAGCAAACAAAGGAATCCCGTAGTTCTTTGACAAACGATGGAAACAGTAGAATATATTTAGGCAAGAGCCGGTAACTGAAGGGCGGTAGAAATAAGTTTAGCCCATCTGTTAGGAAGCGTGTCGATATTTTTCAAGAAATCGAGAGGAACAGGCACGTTATAGTTGAGAGACATGTGAGGTCTTAGGAAATTATAATGGGTGACGAATAGAGTGGTTAAAGCGATAGCGCCGTTGATAGAAGCGAATCCTACTGCTGGGCGAACATGAAATTTGTAGGTGCGATTAAGTCGTTCAATAAGTTGTTTAAATGGTCTGAATTCCTCAGATACTTTATCGAGGTTTTGAAGTCCGATAACTTGTTTTAGATTTAGTTGATGGTTGCCGTTTTCAGGTTTATTTAAGAAATGGACAGCGTCTTGATAGGAAGGATTACCGTCAGTAACAATAGTCATGGAATCTTTGGGGTCAGCAGTTCTGATAGATTCCTTGATAGCAATAGTGGCTGGAAGAGTGTCCCGAGAAGAGGCGATATGGTTAGCGGTAATTTTGAGGTTTTTAGAAGAGATAAAAAGAAAAGTGTAGGCGCGTTTACCTGATATTTTGATATAAGTTTCATCGCCTGCTAAGGTATTATCGACAGGACCTTTGAAAGCAAGATTAAAATTGTGACAATGATAAGCGGTCATTTCACAGTAATTAAGAACAGATTGGTATGAGAGTTTAAGTTTAAATACTTCGCGCAGTATATAAGCAGTTTTTCTAGCGGAAATAGCAAATGAGACATGGAAAGTAAGAATAAGGGCAAGAGTATTGAGGGAATTTCTTATCTGGGTAATCGGGGCGGTAGAATTAGGCGCAGAATGGACAAGTTGATGTTCAGAAAAATGATATTCTCTAAAAATATAATGGAGTTTGAATTCAAAAGGTTTGACTGAAAACAGCATCTTTTCAGAGAAGTTAAGTTTCTTTTTATTTGAAATATATAGAGAGCAATTTTTATTAAAACATTTATATACTGAGAAAGAGTCTCGTTCTTTGTAAAACATTAAAGGGGCGTCACAGTAGGGACAGAAATACTTACTGTGTTCCCGGTGTCTGATATTGACAGGAGATACGGAATTGCAGATCTTGCATTTAAGTTGGTCTCGTTTCTTACCGTTATTGTAGTATAGATACTGATAAGGAGCTTCACAAATACGACAGTGGGAATGCTCCGGAACACGATTGTTATTATTTTTGATGTTAACTGGTTTTAAGGGATGTCCGTGTTTGAGTTCAAATTCAGCAAGAAGTTCTTTGTGGTTTAATGTGAGGAGTTTTTTTTTGATTCAGTTAAAGGCGGAGCAGGATCCACGTAGAAATCACGATAGTTGGGATTTTTCTCTTTGAAATCATCTTTTGGTTTAATGTCAGATTGGTTATTAAGAACAGCAGAAAGTTCTTTAACAATAAACTCAATTTGTTCTTTATTGAACTTGGAACAAATCCAGAGAACAAAACGGGGCATTTTATCCATAATAGCACCTCTGTTTTTAAGATTATTTAATTATACAAAAACAGGGGAAATAAAGAAACCCCTTTACGCATTTTTCCCTATCGGGAAAATCGTCCCCAACGGGGACTATGCGTGCCTAAACGATAAATCGTTTAGGGTTACATTAAAACAGTGATTTTGCTTAAAAGAGGGGGTACAGATAAAAATAAGGATTTACCGAGAGAAAAAAGAAAAAATATATAAATATTTTTGACAGAACCGAAAAAGGGGGAGAGATTCTCGCAATGACAAAATGAGTGAGATTCTTCGTCCCGATTTTATCGGAGCTCAGAATGACAGATGAGAAAGCGAGTGACGACTTTAGAGTTGTTGCTGAATTCGTAGAAATTTTGGTTCAATAAAACGGAGCGTATATGCTGTGTAATATTTGCAAGAAGAACGATGCCACGATATTTTTTAAAGGTATATTTGATAACCAGGTTGTTAAGATAAATTTATGCGAGGAATGTGCAAAGAAGAAGGGTATAGAGTTCAAACCCGAATTATCATTACCCGAGATTATAGCTACACTGAGCGATCTGGGTTTACCGATTGTAACAGAAAATAAAAAAACAGTTAAATGTAAATCCTGCGGTTTAGCATATACTGAGTTTAAGGAAAGAGGGAGATTGGGTTGTGCCGATTGTTATAACACTTTTGAATCATACCTGGCACCGCTAATAGAGAGAATCCACGGGAAAAGTAAACATACGGGTAAGAAAACCGCCCCGACAACTCTTGAATCAACAGGATATGAGAAAGAGGGGTTATCCCAGCAAATCAGTTTATTAAAGAAGCAGCTCAATGAAGCGGTTAAATCAGAAGAATACGAAAAAGCAGCGGAGCTAAGAGACAAAATCAGGGAACTGGAGAAGAAACAGTGATATTAGGCGCCCTTGCTAAACAGGAGATAAATTGGCTTAAATCCAATCCGCCAGCGGCAGATAATGTTCAGGAAGATGGAATTGTCATGTCTTCCCGGGTGAGGTTGGCGAGAAATCTCAGTAATCAACCGTTTCCATTGAGAGCAGACAGAATATTGCAATTATCAACAATGGATAAGGTGGTATCCGCTGTCCAATCAATAAATCTTTTGTCAAATGCTTATGTCCATAAACTGAATGACCTTGATAAAATTGACCGTCTGTTGTTGATGGAACGTCATTTAATTTCACACGAACATGCATCTAATATAAATGGTGGGCCCGGACTCGTATTCACCAGAGACGAGACGATAAGCATTATGGTAAACGAAGAAGACCATTTGCGTATGCAGGTGATTACCCCGGGACTTTCACCAAAGATT
Source organism: Elusimicrobia bacterium CG1_02_37_114 (assembly GCA_001871125.1). Classification (GTDB taxonomy): domain Bacteria; phylum Elusimicrobiota; class Endomicrobiia; order CG1-02-37-114; family CG1-02-37-114; genus CG1-02-37-114. The sequence continues at coordinate 36,230 of MNXB01000003.1, read as the reverse complement.
GCCTGGAAAACATTGAATGAAATAGATGATGGATTAAATGAAAAGCTCAAATTTGCATTTCATCCCAGGTGGGGATATCTCACTGCCTGTCCAACGAATATTGGTACAGGAATGCGTGTTTCCTGTTTGATGCATTTACCCGGACTTGTTATAACAAATGAGATAGAGCGTCTATTTAATGGATTGACACGGGTTGGACTTACAGCCAGAGGATTTTATGGAGAGGGGACCAAGCCATTGGGTGATATTTTTCAGATATCCAATGCTGTAACTCTGGGTAAAAATGAGGAGAGCATAATTGACGATTTGGGAAAAGTTGTCAATAGCATTATTAGATATGAAAAGGGAGCAAGACAGAAATTGCTAAAAGACAGTCTCAAAGAAAAAGTTGAAGATAATATATATCGCTCATACGGTATACTTTCTTTTGCCAAATCAATTGAGACCGAAGAAGCAATCCAGCACATTTCAAAATTGAAACTCGGGCTTTCACTGAAAATGAAATTAGCGGTTAAACTTGATAGTATTGACCAGTTGATTTTTACCATCCAGCCGGCACATTTACAGGAGATAGTCGGCCGCGAACTTACTGCTGAACAGCGGGATGCGACCCGTGCCGAACTAATCCGCAAAAGTTTAATAAATTGACTATTCTTTATTAAATTTATAAAATAAATTTATAGCATAGGAATTTCCTTTTTAATGGAATTAAGGCTTTAGCCTTTTATAAATTAGATAATCCTGCGGATAAAACCCTAAAGGGTGAATTCCTAAGTTCTATAATGGCTGCGTAGCTCAATGGTAGAGCGGCGGTTTCATAAGCCGTATGTTGGAGGTTCGAATCCTCTCGCAGCCATTTCAATTAGAACGTTTAATATTAACCATAGTGAAACATGTAATATTTCTAACATCCCTTTTTCTCTTTCAATCAATACATTCCGTTTCATCTATTGCCTCACAAAAAGAAAAAATCAAGGTCATATATGAATCAAATTTTATTACAAATATTTCAATAGTGAGAAATAAAGTTGATTATATTGCATTAAGAGATATTGCTGATATGTGTTCCGGACAACTTTTCTGGCACAGAGTTTCAAAAAAGGCAGAAGTGAAAATTAATAATCAATCCATGTTTTTCTTTTATGGTTCAAAAAAGGCATACCTGAATAACAAAAAAATATCTCTTGAATATTCAACGCTCTTCATCTCAAACCGTATCTATATCCCCTTTAGTTTCCTGTTTACTGAAGATTTTTCAAAAGCCAGTGGTCTGGAGGTGAGTTACGATAAGGATGAACTTATACTTACTTTTGAAAAACGGGTGAATGTGCTGGAGCCGAGAATATACAATGGACCGGATTTGACCAAAATAAAATTAGAATTAACAGAAACCCTGGCATACGAATTAGAAAAAACAGGGGAAAAAGAGTATTTAATAACTTTCTATAGAGGGAAAACAATATCAAGCAGGGTTGATTTTGATGATGGTCCGGTTAGAAGTGTAAGCATGGAGAATGATTCCACTAAAGCAACATGCAGAATAATCATTGCCGAAGAGAATTTGGAAATAGAGCATAAGTTGGAGAAAAATCAATTATCTATTTTTATTCATTCTGAAAAAGAGGGTGAATATGAGGAAGAAATCGTTGAAGATACAGGTACGGAAATCAGTCCCGCGGTTATTCCAAGCACTGTAATATCAACAGGTGCGGTATCAGGAAAATTTAATATTGTTATTGACCCGGGACACGGAGGCGAGGACCCGGGATGTATAGGATATAATGGCACAAAAGAAAAGGTGCTTACATTAAAGATATCAGAAGGACTGGCGAAATTACTCAGGGAAGATGGGCATGAGGTTTTTCTTACTCGTACTGACGATACTTTTATCCCCCTGGTGGAGAGAACAAATTTTGCAAATAAAAAAAATGCTGATATATTTATCTCAATACACTGTAATTCAAGTTTGAAAAAGACATCGGAAGGGTTTGAGATATATTTCCTTTCAGAAAAAGCAAGCGACCCTGAAGCAGAAGCAACCGCTGCACTTGAAAACTCGGTTATAAAACTTGAAGGTAAACCGACCAAGAAACAAAAGACATTGCAGGAATTGTTATGGTCTATGGTTGTAAATGAATTTATAAATGATTCATCTGAACTGTGTTCTTTCATTACAGAGGGGGTTATAAAAAGAACGATGGTTGAAAACCGTGGAATTAAACAGGCAGGATTTTATGTCCTCAGGGGTGCGCAGATGCCAGCAGTATTGGTTGAATGCGGTTTCCTCTCAAACCCAAAAGAGGAAGCAAAACTGCGGTCAAAAACATTCCAGAACAAAGTAATAGACGGCATATATTCAGGAATAAAAGAATATGAAACATGGAAAACCTCAAAATAACAGGAGATAATATGAAGGGAAGTAATTTACCCATAGGAGTCTTTGACTCAGGCATAGGCGGATTGACTGTGGTAGAAGAAATAATTAAAGTATTACCGCACGAATCACTTGTATATTTTGGTGACACTGCACGATTGCCCTATGGAACAAAATCAAAAGACGTCGTGACAAAATATTCCATACAGATTTCTAATTTTCTTATAAAGAAAAGAGTAAAAATTATTGTAGTTGCATGCAATACTTCAAGTTCCAATGCGTTACCTGAACTCCGCAAAAGATTTAATGTACCTATTATAGGTGTGATTGAACCGGCGGTCAAACAGGCATTGAAAGTAACAAAATCAGGCAGGATAGGCGTGATTGGTACGGAAGCAACTATTAAGAGCAATGCATACCAGAATTTGTTGAGAAAATATTCGTCAAGAATCTCAGTTTATTCGCAGGCCTGTCCACTATTTGTGTCATTGGTTGAAGAGGGATGGATTAATAAACCCGTAACCCTGACAGTTGCTAAAGAATATCTATCGGGGTTGAAACGCGACAGAATAGATACATTAATTCTTGGCTGCACGCACTACCCGTTGATTAAAAATGTTATATCTGCTGTGCTGGGCAAAAACGTAGTAATTCTTGATTCGGCGAAAGCAACAGCAAATGAAGTCCAATCCCTGCTGGATAAGACTAAACTGAATTCCTTGAAATGTAATAAAGTAAAGTATGAATTCTATGTGAGTGATGCACCCGAGAAATTCATTAAATTAGGCAGGAAGTTCTTGAAAAAAGATATCCGGCATGTTAAAAAAATTGAATTACCGTTTTAGGGGGACAACAAGTATGTATGAAGTTACCGTAATCAGACATTTTTCCGGGGCACACAATTTGAGAAATTATAAAGGGAAATGCGAAGCGCTGCACGGGCACAACTGGAAAGTTGAAGTGACATTGAGAGGGGGAAAATTGAATAAAACAGGTATGCTGATGGATTTTACTCACTTAAAAAAGTTACTGGATAAAGTTCTTTCTAAAATTGACCACAAGTATTTAAACAAAACACCACCATTTGATAAACTCAACCCAACAGCTGAAAATATTGCTGAATACATATATAGACAAATAGCGAAATATTTCCGGGAAATTTACAAAGTAACTGTGTGGGAAAGCGATAATTCCTATGCCACTTATGCTGAATAAAATATGATAAATAAAGCTGTTGTGTTGTTATCGGGAGGGCTTGACTCAACGACAACACTCTACTATGCCAAAAAACAGAAATATGATTGTTATTGTTTGATATTTGATTACGGGCAGAGGCATAAAAAAGAGATAATATCGGCAAAAAAAATTGCAAAACTCAACAGCTGCCATTATTACATAATAAAATTCACTCTGCCCTGGCGCGGCAGTTCATTGATTGACGGCGGTTTGCAAATCCCTTTCCATAAAGCAAATCAAATTGGTAAAACCGGTGTCCCTTCCACTTATGTACCTGCAAGAAATACGATATTCATTTCTTTTGCACTTTCTTTAGCAGAGACAATTGGTGCAGAATCGATCTTCATAGGTGCAAATGCAATAGATTTTTCCGGCTATCCAGATTGCAGGCCCGAATATTATAGACAATTTAATAAATTAGTATCTACTGCCATACCCGGGAAGAAAATAAAAATACACACCCCATTGATTGACAAAACAAAGGCAGAAATAATAAGACTTGGAAAGAAACTAAATGTGCCTTTTGAATTGACCTGGTCGTGTTATTCAGGCGGGAGATTGCCCTGTGGCAAATGCGATTCCTGTATTTTAAGGTCAAAAGGTTTTCAGGAAGCAAATTCTTAAATTAGAGGACCTTAATCACTGCAATTTCGTTGCAGTCCGGAAAGAAAGGGCATTTAATACATTCTGCCCAGATTTTATGAGGCAATTCTTCCCTTGAGGTTTCCTTATATCCGAACTTTTTGAAGAATTTTGGTATGTAAGTCAGGGCAAAAACTCTCTTTACCCCGAGTTTTTTCGCCTCTTTATGGCATTGTTGAATAAGTTTCGTACCCAATCCTTTTTTACAGAACTTCGGCACAACTGCCAGCGATTTAATTTCAGCGAGTTCGTCCCAGACAATATTCATTGCACAACAACCCGTCACTTTCCCGATGTGTTCAATGACATAGAAACACTGTATCTTGTCATATATTTCGTTCAATGACCTCATCAGCATAATTTTTTTTTCCGCGTATTGATTAATTATCTTCTGTATCTGAGACACATCGGTGACTTTCGCCTTTCTTAGTTTCAATTTTATTTTACCTCCCTGAAAGCTTTCAGATTTAATTCTATCAATTCCGGTTTATTCTCAAATGCTTTTTTAATTGCACCTACAGCACTTTCCGGGGAAATTATTTTTTTAAGTTTTACATATGCTCCCAGCATAACAATGTTAGCACACCTTACATCACCCAATTTCTGTGCTATCTCTGAGGCGGGGATTGAAATACAGTGATTAGCTGGGACTTCTTTAATTACCTCCGTCCCCAAAGAATTTAAAATCAGATAACTGTCTTTTTGAACTTTACCAATAAATTTTGTCAGTGACTGCTGGTTCATTATAATAAACGTTGTCGGCCTTGTAACCACAGGAGAATTTATTTCTGCATCTGAAATCCTGACACTGCAGTTTGCCGTCCCGCCCCGTATTTCCGCGCCATAGGTCGGGTAATATGTAACAAACTTATCTTCTTCAACTGCAGACTGCGCAATAATTTTGCCTAAAAGCAGGATTCCCTGCCCGCCGGCACCTGCTATGAATATATCTTCAGAAACACTAACATTCTTTTTTGTCATACTGTTTTATCTTTGAATACACCTAAAGGAAATGTTTTTGTTACAACTTCTTCAACCCATTTACAGGACTCAATCGGTGTTTTACCCCAGTTAACAGGACACATTGATAAAACCTCTACCAATGAAAAACCTCTTTTATCTATCTGGTTCTGAAAAGATTTTTTTATTGATTTCTTTGCTCTTATAACGTTTTTGGGATTATTAACGCTAACACGTTCTAAATAACATACACCCTCAGTTGAACTCAACAATTCACATATTTTTATCGGATATCCCTCATATTCCGGTCTGCGGCCGAATGGAGTCGTGGCGGTTTTTTGCCCTATCACCGTGGTCGGTGCCATCTGACCACCTGTCATACCATAAGTTGTATTATTAACAAATATTACTGTTATGTTCTCTCCGCGGGTTGCTGCGTGGACTATCTCTGCAGTGCCAATCGCCGCTAAATCGCCGTCACCCTGATATGTAAATACTATTCTGTCAGGTAAAACCCGTTTTATGCCGGTGGCAACCGCAGGCGGTCTGCCGTGTGCTGCTTCCGTCACATCAAAATTGAAATAGTCATATGCAAAGACAGCACAACCTACAGGCGCTATTCCAATGGTTATCTCCCGAACATTCAGTTCATCAATAACCTCTGCTACTAACCTGTGGATTATACCGTGACCGCAACCGGCACAATACAGGTGCCTGGCTGGTTTTAAACTATCCGGTCTTTTAAGTATTTTTGTCATTTGATTTTTGAAAATATCTCATCCTGGTTGACGATTGAACCGCCGGGTCTGCCTAAAAATTCCACCTTGCATTTATCGCCCACTGCAATCTTTACATCTTCAACCATTTGCCCGAGGTTCATCTCCACTACCAGAATTTTCTTTGTTTTTTTCGCAAGTTTCTCTATGGTCTTATACGGAAAGGGCCATAGAGTAAGCGGCCTTATCAAACCAACTTTTTTACCCTTTTCCCGTGCAATATTCATTGCGCCTTTACAAACTCTTGATGCTACACCAAAAGCAATAAGTATAACATCTAATTTTTTTACTGAATTTGTATTTATAGTTTCCACGCGGATTTCAGTATCTGTAATTTTGTCATATTTCTTTTTCAATTTCCAGTTTAACTCCTCTAACTCTCCTTCATTCATCAGGAGTGACCTTATTTTCCGCGGTTCTCTACCTTTACATCCATCCAGTACCCAGTCCTTTTTATATTTTTTAGCGGGTATCGGGGGACGGTCCGTCCGTTGCACCGGTTCCATCATCTGTCCGGTATAACCATCCATAAGTATCAGTACAGGATTGTGGTATTTTTCAGTAAGGTCAAATGATAAATAAGCAAAATCATAGACTTCCTGCACTGAAGCAGGGGCAAGCGTAATCATACGATAATCCCCGTGACCGCCGCCTTTTACCGCCTGGAAATAATCACCCTGCGAACCACTGATATTGCCGAGACCGGGTCCCCCGCGTTGAATGTTAGCAATAACACCGGGCAGTTCACAACCGCATAAATAGGATATGCCTTCCTGCTTGAGACTTATTCCGGGTGATGAAGAGGATGTCATAGCCCGCTTGCCGGTTATGGATACGCCAAACACCATGTTTATCGCTGCAATTTCACTCTCGGCTTGAATGAAAACTCTATTAAGTTCACGCATTCTTCTTGACATATGTACTGCGACTTCATTCTGCGGTGTGATTGGGTAACCAAAATATGCATCTAAACCGGCAGCAATTGCTCCTTCACACAATGCTACGTTCCCCTGCATTAATATCTTTTTCATTCAAGTAAAATCCTAAAGGATTAACTCCGGTTTCGGAATTAAGGCTTTAGCCTTTTATAATTTCTATTGTATAGTCCGGACACATTATATAACACATACCGCAGCTATTACAACTCTCTTCATTGATAAGTTCTGCGGGCCTGTATCCTGACATATTTAAAACTTCAGATAACTTCAGACATTTCTGCGGACAGTAAAACACGCAGAGTTCACAACCCTTACATCTTTCTTTATCTATTTTTGCCGACATATAATTAAACGTCCAGTTAAACAAAACTGAATTCTGGTTGAACTACCTTTAAAGTATTTTCAACTGAAAAATCATGTTCAAGATTGTATTTATCTAAAAGTTCCTCAATCCTGTAGTGCAACCTGTTACAATATTTTTCTTCAGGACTGATTCTGGCACTATACAGGAAACGATATTTTCCTATTAATGGTTTAAATCTGTCCGAAAGAATACTCTCATATCTCTGGCGCTGTTTATCTCGAAGGGTTAAACATCCCGACCACACATATTTAGCACCGTTGGATTTGACGGTTCTTATTAATTCTTCAAGACTCCCGTTATCCGCAGGATTATCTAATTTATCCGTTATATAAGGCAGAATGGGCATTATTGAACAACCGACAGTTATTCCGTTCTCGCTCAATTTATTCATTGCATTGATACGTTTTTTTGGTTCCGGCGCATTCGGTTCAAATACATCAACAATATTTTTATCCAGCGTGATAATTGAAAACGATACAAGCACGGTAACTCTTTTAGCTAAATCTTTTAATATATCCAGGTCCCTGGTGATAAGGTCGGATTTCGTAAATATATGTACGGAAAATTGATGACGATTTATTATATTCAATATTTCACGCGTTATCAAGTATTCCTTTTCTGCAGGCTGGTAAGGGTCTGCCGAAGAGCCTATGCATATCATACCCTGGGAAGTTTTTTCCAGTGCATAATTCAATAATGCCGGAGCATTGTCTTTTATCTTCACGGTATAAAACAGTTCATCCGGGGTTTTGTAAGGCAGATATTTTTCTGATTGGACATAGCAATACCTGCATCCATGCTCGCAACCCGTATATGGGTTCACTGTCCCGATAAAAGGGTCAACCCCTGCAGGTTTTGTCCTGTTCAGGATTGTTTTACAATTATAATTGATGTATTTTATCATTAATTTTTTCCTAATCCCCTAACATCCCCCTTTATTAAAGGGGGAATAAGGGGGATTGTACTATTGTGTCTGGAGTATCAATTCTTTTGCATGTTTGCGCGAAACAGCGGTAATTTCCTTACCGCTTAACATACGGGCAACCTCTTCAACTTTTTCGGATTCTGTGAGGCTGGAAATTACAGTATAGGTTCTTCCTGACCTGACTTCTTTTTCAACTTTAATATGTTTATCTGCAAAACATGCAATCTGTGCCAGGTGCGTTATACAAAATACCTGATGGTCTTTTGACAACTGTGCCAGCTTCTCACCAATCACCTGTCCCATAGGGCCGCCGACACCGGAATCAATTTCATCAAATATCATTATTGGTATATTATCAGCCCCGCCTAATACTGTCTTCAGAGCGAGCATTGTCCTGGACATTTCTCCGCCGGAAGCGATTTCTCTCAATGGTTTTAAATCTTCTCCTGCATTAGCCGAAAACAGGAATTCCACGTTGTCCCAACCAGTGGCAGTTATTTTAGGCATTCCTTCCTGTGCCATTCCCTTATCAATTTTTATCTTAAATCCTGCCTTCTCCATACCAAGTTCCTGTATTACCTTTTCAACTGACCCTTCAAGTTTTCCGGCAGATTTCCCTCTTTCAGAAGATAATTTTGCACATAAATCATTGAGTTTCTCTTCTACGGTTTTAGCTTTCTTCTCTAAGTCAATTATGTTTTCTTCGCTGTTGTGCAATTTATCCAGTTCGGATTTAATTTTATCACGATAGGAAAGTATATCGCTTACGGATTGCCCGTATTTCTTTTTCAGCCGGATTATTAAATCTTTCCGGTCAATAAATTTATCCAGTTCCTTCGGGTCAACGTCCATCCTTGAGCAGAATTTTTCAAGGTCACCCGCAATATCCTTCAGTCGCGAAATCATATTTTCCAGTTCAGCATGATTTGATTGAATGTTCCCTGTTATTCTGCCAATGTCCTCGTATATTCTCGCTACTTTATTCAGCCTGTCCAGTAAAGAATTGTCTTCCCTCAAGATATACTGACATGCCTCACTTGCCAGGTTTTTCAGTTTATCTGCATTTTTTAACTGGGGCAATATTCCTTCTATTTCTTCATCTTCATTTCTTTTCAACCCCACATCGTCTATTTCCTTCAACTGGAATTTGTAAAGATCAATTTTGTGTTCCCTCTCGCTCTTGTTCAGTTTCAACGAATTTATCTCCTCAAGAATACCCTGATATTCTCCGTATAGTTCACTCACTTCTGCCCTTATTGACGATAAACCGCTGTAGCGGTCAAGAAAGTTCAGTTGATTAATCGGTTTAAGTAAAACCTGATGGTCATACTGACCGTGTATATCAACCAGCATGTCTCCAATCTCTCTTAACAGGTTCAACGTAACCGGTTCATCATTGCAATAACATTTTGATTTCCCCGATGTATCCATCTCTCTGCGAATTATGAGCGTGTCGTTCCCCGCATCTATAATACCCTTTTCCTGTAAAACCTGCTTCAATTCAGAGTGCCCATTAATATCAAATACAGCGGATACCACTGATTTTTCTGCACCTTTACGAATGACTTCAGAGGAACAGCGTGAACCCAATATAATCTCAACAGATTCAATTATGATTGATTTGCCCGCACCCGTCTCACCGGTAAAAACATTCAGCCCGTCAGCCATCTCAAGTTTTAAAGATTCAATAATCGCGTAATTGTTTATCCTCAATTCCCTCAGCATTTTTTCAATCCCATTTCAGTTTATTCCGCAGGACGTCAAAATAACTCTTCCCGGTCCTGGTTATCAGATTGAATTTTTCTTTGGCTTCATTTATCAATATTTTCTGTCCGGGTCTCATAACAAAATTTCTCTGCCCGTCAAGCGAGAGCATTATGTCCTTATTGAATTTATATTTTGGTATTTCTATTAAAATACTTTTCTTACAGGGTACAACCAATGGTCTCTGAACAATGTTACAGGGACACAGGGGGGTAACCACAAATACCGGCGCCTGCGGATGGATAATCGGACCACCCGCTGAGAAAGAATACGCTGTCGTCCCTGTCGGTGTTGATACAATCAGACCATCACATAAATATTTAGTAACGAATTGAGCATCAACTTTTGCATTCAGTAAAATCACTCTTCCGGAAGCGCCTGAGCGGACGACACAGTCGTTCAGTGCCAGAAGATGCTTTTTTTCACCCGCTATTTCCACATCAAGCATTGTTCTCTTTTCAACTTTATACCTGCCTGCCAGTATATCTCCGAGGACTGAAAATATATCTTTTTGTTCAAACTCTGCCAGAAACCCCATTTTACCAAAGTTTACGCCCAGAACAGGAAGATTAAAACCTGCCACCCGATGAGCAATTTTCAGTATTGTGCCGTCACCACCCAATGTTATACATAAATCTCCTCTTGGAAATTTAGTTAACGATGTTGAACATACCAGGACATGTTTTTTCTTACCCGTCAAATATTTCTTCAACAACCGGCTTTCCATAACTGCTTCCGGTTTTTCAGGATTATAGATAATTAGAATCTTTGATATCATATCCTTCTCCCGACTGCCTCTGCAACCGGTTTTAATTCTAACATAAGTTTTTCAAACTGCTCAAACAACAAACTCTGCGGCCCGTCTGACAATGCCTCTTCCGGGTTGGGGTGGACTTCAATTAAAAGTCCGTCACAGCCTGCAGCAACGGCAGCTTTCGCCATCGTCGGTATATGTTCTCTCACACCGACACCGTGACTCGGGTCCACTATTACCGGTAAATGGCTGTATTTTTTCACAATAGGCACTGCGTTTAAATCAAGTGTGTATCTCGTTGAATCTTCAAATGTTCTTATACCCCGTTCACAAAGTATTATATCATAATTACCCTGGGATAGAATATATTCTGCTGACATTAACCATTCTTTAACTGTCGTCGCCATACCGCGTTTTAATAGCACAGGCTTTTTGTTTCTACCCACTTCCTTTAATAAGTCATAGTTCTGTATGTTCCGGGTGCCAATCTGTAAAACATCAGCATATTTTGAAACAACTTCTACCTGGTCCGGAGCCATTACTTCCGTGACAACAACCAGTCCGGATTCCTTCCCCGACTCAGCAAGATATTTCAAACCCTCCTCGCCCAGCCCCTGGAAACTGTAAGGCGATGTCCTCGGCTTGAATGCACCGCCGCGCAATACTTTTGCACCGGCACGTTTCACAAATTTTGCAATTTTGATTAATAACTCTCTATTTTCCACAGCACAGGGCCCAGCCATAACGACTATTTCCTTAGCACCTACTTGGACGCCATTCCCGACATTTACAACTGTTGATTCTTCCTTAAATTCACGACTTGCAAGTTTAAACGGTTTTTCTATATCTGTCACCGATTCAATACCGGGCATTGATTCAAATACTTCCCGGTATCTTTCTGCCAGTTCGCCAATCATTCCAACAATCGTCTTTTTGACGCCTTTTGAAATATGAGGCGTAAAACCTAACTCCTTGATTTTATCCAAGATATGATTGTACTCTTTTTCTGCAACACCTTTCTTCAATATCAGAATCATTTGTGTTTCTCCCTAAGCAAATAATGTGCCTTGGGCTTGGGCGATGATTTGGTCACGAAGTCCTCGACATAAAGGAATCAGTGCTTCAAAACCTAATCCTTGATTGCTCTTGAACAATCCTTCTGACAACAACAGATACTCCCATTCCTGAGGTTGTTCAAATTCAGATGGAGAAGAAACTGTTGAAGCTTGTTCACACCAAGCCATCGCTGCCCGCACCTTTACTGCAACATTTTTACTTTCTAAATCCTTATCTGCTTTTGTTTCTACCAAATACATTTTGTCTCTTGTTTTTACAATAAAGTCCACTTCATAATTCCTTAAGATACCCGTATGGTCACGGTAGGTTATTTTTAATCTGTGTCGTCTATCCAGCTTAGCATAAGAAAGAACTTCTGCTGAAGGATTAAGTACATTAAGCATGAAATCCCGTTCAAAACCGCCACCTTTTATTTGATATCCAATTCGGGGATAGATACTTTTATCTGTTTCAACAGATTTACTTTCTCTCATCATCAGTCTCGGAACTTCGGATAGATTTCCCCATATTCCTTTTATTTCATATTTATACCCTTCAATTAATTTTATAATTGCCTTATGAATAACCTGAACTACATGGTCAAATACAAGAACGTAATTCAAAACAGAATAATTTTCCTGTTTTGTGAAATCGATTGATTCTCCAAAACAATATTCCGAAACATAGTCATCTATAAGCCGAGCGATCTCCGCTTGTTTAGCAGTTAAGATGGATTCATTGCCTCGTGTCGCTACTGCTCTGGATGCCTGCCTTAAGAAATGTGAATAGTCAAAATATTCATTGTCTAATTTCCATGTCTTTGTCTTCTTGCCAGTTTCAACATGAGTCTCCTGGACAGTTAATTTGGAAAGCCAATTTTTCAGTTGATTGAAATCACCACTGTATTTAGAAAGGTCGGTTATGTCTATCTGGGAAAGTTCCGGCATTCGTCCTTCATCAAAAACCTGAATCGGCCATGCAATATCATAATCCTTAATTCTCTCCATTATTGCATCTACTGGGATTATATCGCCAGTAGAAGTCGTCCCGCTCGTATCACCACCGCCGATAATAAATCCTTCCTGTTTAAGGCTTTCATAGAAAGCACGGAATCTGGGATGTTCAACTACAAACAGAAAATCAAGTGAATTTGACGGTGTTTTATTTCTCCTAATTTCAGAGTATGCCTCTCTTTTGGCTTCCCGCAACTCTGGATAACAATATGCAGGGAACATTAATCTTAAACCTCTACCTACAATCTGCTCTAAAAGAAGGTCCGCTTCAGTTGCTCTTAATACTACGACGACACAGATATTATTTTTATCAAATCCTTCTCTCAGCATTAGAACAGAAATAACCACTCTCAAAGGGTCATCGCCTACATCAATCTTATCTAATCTTTTTCTGGCATTCTCAAGAGTAGTTCCATGTTTTACTTCGGTAAGGTCAGAATGTATTACCATTACTTGATTATCATTATAATAATTACCATTTTCATCGGTTAAAGTGGCAAAATGGTCTCTTGTTAAATCTGCAACTTTTGTATCTTCACAAAGCACCATCATTACAGGTTTTTTCTCAAGCCCTTTCTGTTTGAACTCAGAAGCCAATTGTTCCATCTTCAACCGACCAATTTCTAAAAGAAGTTTCTGACCAGCAGAAAGAGATTTTATTTCACCACGTCTATGCCCGCCTTCGGGATCATATCTTTCTGCTCTGAAGTCAAGGTCATCCAATGATTCTCCACCCATGGACTGTCTCTCTTCCAGAAAAAGTTGTTTCACCAACATATCCTGCATTGCGCTGACAAGGTCGTAATCATAAACAATGTGAGGGAAGTATTCTCGCTTTTCTCCACTTCCATAGAAAGGAGTGGCTGAATAATCTATCTGAAAGAAGGAACCAAATTTCTTGCCGTGGCTTTTTTTAAATCTGTCATAAAGGATATTCATAAACTGACGCCAGACCAACTCTTCGCCGGTAGCACTCTCTTTTCCATGAACATGATGTGCTTCATCATTCATTATAACCAAATCAGGATATTGTGAAAGAAAATCAAGAATTATTTCTCCGCGCGGCATCTCCTCAACATCTTCGCCTGTGTATTGAGCCCAGAGATTTTGAACGCCGCTCTTAAGCCGGAATTGCTGCCAGTTTGTAATAAAAACAAAAGGTCCGTCAGGTGGTGTGGTATTCGGCTTAACATCGTCTGGCTCAAGTATCTCAAGATGGAATCTATCTTTCCAGTGTGTCCCATCTGGTATAAATAAAGATTTTTTATAATCAGAAGTTTCTGGATTTCTATTCCCGGTCTTAATATCTCGTTTACCCTTAAATGAATCAAGCAAACGATTTAATACTTCATGTCCAGGTGTTACCACTAAGAAACGACAAGAGTAATCACCTTCCTCTTCGTTTATCTTATTAAAGTACTGCCAGATAAGCAGAGCTGCCAGCACCCATGTTTTACCTGAACCTGTTGCCATCTTTACTGCGTATTTTGAAAAAGGGATGGATTCAACTTCTTGTTTTAATGGAAGATGCTGAAAAATTGCTTCTGGCGATACTCTTTCAAAAAGTTCCGGTAAAGTTTTTGATTTCAATATTTCATTGCAATAGATAATGGTTTCAATTGCTCGTCTCTGGCAATCATAAAATCGTTCCTCAACATCCTCGCCTCGTTGAAACCAGTAATTGAAAAGCTCAAGCGTTGTTTGTGTCCCACCGGGCCAGCCCTGGTCAATCCATGACTGAACTTCTCCTTCAAGTGCCTTTGCTAAATACATCTGTGAAAATGCTTCGTTATTATTCTTTTTAACCATATTGTATCATAACCAATAGAAATGCGACACTAAATCACTAATTCCTCTTCTATTTTAATTGAAAATTGTTCACTCGGTCTTATGTCTAACCAGTTGAGAATTGCTAAATTTATAATAGTTTTAGCCACTTCAACTTCATTATAATGTGGGCGAGCTTTCTTTTTCCACTTCATTACTTCATCCAGTAATTCTTTTTCAGTTGGCTTGTCTCCCGAATCTGACTTCATTGTCTGTCTGGCAAAATGAACCGTTGCCACAAGTTCTATCTGCGTGGTATTTTTTAAGCGACAAAATAGATCAATTAACTTTTCTATGATATCTTCATCGTGTTTAATCTCGTCTTGATAGGTCTTTTTCGCATCTTTGAAAGTTGAACCAACTTTTATATTAAATATACGGTCAAAAGATTCTTCTTTGACTAAACCGTTATTTACCAGTTTTGTAAGTTTATCCTTTAACTGTGGCGCAAATGGCCCGAAACTTGCTCGGCGATATTCCAACCCAGTTTTTAATCCCAAAACTGTTCCAAAATAGGCAAGCTTTTGAAAGGCAACCCGTCCAATAGGACAGTGATATGGTATTTGTTCCAAACGGTTCAATGCTTCTACAAGAGTAATATAACCTGGTTCAATATCAGATGGTCGTGCTTTACCTGCCTGTTCTAATTGAGCAGAAATCGGCATTTCAAGAAATTCTTGAGTTAATTCAGCATTGGGTGTGCCGGGGGGCGCATAAAGTTCAACCGGTATATCTAATTTTGCTAAATGACGATATAATGTTCTCCCAACTATTTTCCAGTCTAATTGTCCTAATCCACACCCAATTGGTGGCATAGCCAGAGAAGTAATAGCCCATTCTTGATAATGTTGTGCAAGATAATTCAGCCCATTCTCAATATCTTTTATATTTGATACCGAACGCCAGTGCTCTTTCGTTGGAAACAACAATATCCAGGGTTGTATCAATGGTTTATAAAGATAAGGTTTACCCATTTTTATCTCATTTCTCTTACAACGGTTTTCATAATCTTTGAACATATCAGGGAATCTTTTCTTAAATTCTAATGCTAATCCTTTCCCCATTATACCAACACAATTGACCGTATTTACTAATGTCTGCGACTTGGATTTGAATATGTCCCCGATTAGAACTTTTACATTTTTCATTGACAACCTCCTGCTATTGAAAAAATAAATCAGAATTAATAAAAATCTTATCAGTACAAAGTGAATCAGTCAATAAACTTTTCGCTTTTCTCAAACTCTCATCGCAGGATACATAAACTCCAGCGATAAAATTTTTTGGCACACAATTGGGTATCAACACTTCTGCACAAATAGCGGATTTCTTCTCAAACTGAACGAAAGGATTAGTGTCAGTCCAATATCTCGCAAAAATTTGATCATTCTTAAGTTTAGCCAATCCTGATTTGACAGAATAAAAGCAAACATAATCAGCAGAAGCATTGTGATCTGAAATAATTACTCCATCTACATCTAACACTGACGAATCCACCTGAACAACTGCTAATTCCTTATGTTTTTCGTTGTCAACTATAGCACGCATCATCGGATTACGTGCATTAAAATATAGATTAGCATAACAATGCAATTTCTTGCCACCGGGGATAACTACTTTAGCACGACGTTCCTGAACTTCAGTATTAGCAACTGATTTATGTTGCGTCTTTTTAGATTTTTCGTGACACAAAATTCCGTTCTTTAAGACTGACACTAAGTTGTCAATATGAGTAATGTAATACAATTCTTTAATATCCTCTTTTTTCATTATTCTAATTCTAACACTGCACCTGCATCATTGCCAAAAATGTCCACTACACGCACAGCAATGGTTCGTTTCTTTTTCTTATCTAAAGTCTCCATTGCTTCAATCGGCACTGTTTTTGACTTTTTACCATTTCCTCTGAAGGCCTGCCACTGACTTTTGAAAGTGCAGCCATCGTAATCCCAGTCAATTGCCCAATAATCTATTAAAACAGCAAAATTATCTTTTGCGAGCTTCATTAATGCATTATAAGTTTCCTGCTCTTTGCCAGATGAATGACTAACGGGAATGTCCATCAAGACATATCGTTTAATTGCTATCTCTATTTGAATTTTATCTGGTTCCCCGATTGCGCTGGGACAAGCTTTTATTTTTGGTTTATCAAGACGCAGATAAGGTCTTTCATAAAATTGGACTTTATCCGCAAGTGCTTCTATATCCTCTTCTGTTTTTGCCTTCTTTAGATAATCATAAATGTCTGGCGGAATATCTCTGCTTTCAATCTGGACTTTCAATTTATCTTTCAAGGCATTTTTTCTCGATTCTAATGCCTGATGATAGTTGTATTCATAATCCCACCCGAGAATTACCAAACGTTTATAACCCCTGCCATCCAATTTCTGCGACTGAACAGCAAGTTCTTCTGCCTTCTTTGCTGTGATAGGTCTATCAGGATAACCGACATAGACGAGTTCTTCGGTATCATCAACCTTACGAACACCAAGACCACTGGTTTTATCTCTCGGTGTTGCACCATAAAGTTTTAGAATAAGAACCTGCATCTCCCAGATTCTGCCACCGGTGAGATAAATCATCTCTCTCTGGTAATTGCCGATATTTTCTATAAGGAAAGGCTTTGCCTGTTGTTCCACGAGCCGGGCACGGGTTACCTGAATGCCGACTTTCCCGAGTTCACAGCCAATCCAGCTACAATTTTCTTCTTCAGCTGCGACTAAAGTCGTGCCTGAACCTACAAAGAAATCCGCTATAAGACTTCCTTTTCCGCACGATGTTTTTATTATCCTTTTAATAAGGTCTTTAGGCTTTTGAGTTTGAAAATTAACTCGTTCACCCGCAGTAGGCCCTATAAAATTAATATCATCCCATACATCATGCATAGGAACACCTATGTTTTCTTTTTCTCTTTTTAGGTAATTTCCTTTCTCGTCTTTTAATCTTACAAGCTTTCCATCTACAAATCCTCTTACCGTATCTTCTATCCATTCTGGATTCGCATAATTTTGATATTGAGGAGTAAAGAGATATTTTTCTGTTTTAGAATAATAAAGAATAATATCGTGCATTTTTTGGAAAGTTTTCGAGACATTGCTCCATCGTTTATAATGCCAAATTATTTCATTGATAAAATTATCTTTACCGAATATCTCATCCAGTATAATTCTTATGTATGAATTTGCATGCCAGTCGCAATGAACATAAATACTTCCGTCTTCTGCAAGTAACCGTTTCATCAATTGCAATCTCGGGTAAAGCATATCAAGGTAAGAATCAGTTCCGCCAGTCCATGTATCTTTATAAGCAAGCCGTTCAATTACTGATGGTTCTTTTGTAAATTCTATACCCTCACCCTCCCCCCTCCCAGAGGTAGAGGGATTAATTGTCATTTTGTGAGAATAATCAGCCTTGCTATCAAATGGCGGGTCAATGTAAATCAAATTTATCTTACCCTCATACCCTTGAGCAAGAAGCGCCTGCATTGCTAAAAGATTATCACCCCAGATAAGACGGTTCATTTTCTGTTTATCAATATCTTGCTCACCCAATAAACCGTCCCGGAAAGATAAAGGAAGTTGTCCTGCATGCTTTGGGTTTGGAATAACAACTTCTGCTGTCTGGAATTCTATATCCTTAGGATTAGGAGCCCGTCTAGGTTTTGTATCCCAGACCAATCTTGCCGAATCTTTTTTCCTATGTGTATTATTACTATTAGCCATGCTTATATCCTACAGCAATATTTTTTTAAGTGCGCTTATAAAAATACTGTTCTCTTCTGTCAAACCTATTGTCACGCGTATATGGTTGGGGAAACCATATTCATCCATTGCACGGACTATTACCCCCTTCTTCAACAACTCCTGAAAAACTTCCTGACCTGTTTTAATAGAGACATCAATAAGAATGAAGTTCGCTGCAGATTGAATATAATTCAATTTAAGTTTAGTAATCTCAGAGTAAAGGTATTTCTTTTCTTTCTCTACAAGCCTGACGGATTCTCTAATCTGCGCATTATCCGACAACG
Organism: Elusimicrobia bacterium CG1_02_37_114; assembly: GCA_001871125.1. Lineage (GTDB taxonomy): Bacteria > Elusimicrobiota > Endomicrobiia > CG1-02-37-114 > CG1-02-37-114 > CG1-02-37-114. Next base: position 17,574 of record MNXB01000003.1, on the reverse strand, counting down.
CTTCTAATGCAGCAATCTGTGCTAAGAGGTTTATATTAAACGGCGGCCTGATACGGTCTAAATAGGAAATAACTTCAGGAGCTGCAATACCGTAACCTGCACGCAGTCCAGCCAGACTGTGTATTTTTGAAAATGTCCGCAAAATCACAATATTGGGATATTTCTCTAATAATAAAATTGTCTCGGGATAATTTTTCTGAACACGCGCATACTCATAGTATGCTTCATCAAATACCACCAGAGGGTTCAGTCTGTTAGATTCAATATAAACAAAAAATTCCCTCACTTCCTCAACAGTGTTGTATGTGCCTGTTGGATTATTGGGATTGGCAATAAACACTACTTTGGTATTACCATTAACCGCTTTTGCCATCGCTTTTAAGTCATGCGTGAAATTCTTCATCGGAACCGATACGACTTTACATCCCATCAGTTCACCTGCCATTTTATACCTGATAAACGCATGTTCGCTCACCACTATCTCGTCTTCCTGGTTAAGAAAAGTCTTACCTATAAGTTCAATTATCTCATCCGTGCCCGACCCCATTATAATGTTTTCTGTTTTCAGGTCATGCTTCTTTGCTATTGCTTTACGCAAAATGTAACTTGAACTATCCGGGTAACGGTTTATTCCGTCTAAAGATTTTTTTAATGTTTGAATGACTTTTTTTGATACTCCTATGGAGTTCTCATTGGATGCAAGTTTAATAACTTTACCTTTAATACCCAGTTCCCGCTTCACTTCGTCTATGGGTTTACCAGATACATAAGGCACAAAATTCATAACTTCTTTCCTGACCATTTTTTTTATTTTATCTTCCACTTGAAAATCCTTTAAAAATCCCCTTTTTATTCCCCCTTTAATAAAGGGGGATCGAGGGGGATTTGAATTCTATTCTGCACGGGGATATGACCCGAGAACCTTTAAAAACGCACAATGTCTATTTAATTCCTTAAGTGCGGATTTCACATTTTTATCTTCTATATGTCCCAGAAAATCTATAAAGAAAACATATTCCCAGGCTTTCTTTCTTGTCGGTCTTGACTCAATCTTTGTCAGGTTTACCTTGTTCTTTTTAAACGGGACAAGCATGTCATATAATGCACCTATATGGTCTTTTACCGAAAACACTATTGAGGTCTTATCCTGCCCTGACCTTTTTGAAGTAGTCCTGCCTATAACCAGAAACCTCGCTTTCTTTGCCAACCGGGCAGTTGATGAAGATTCTATAATCCGAACCTCTGGTAAATTTATCTCATTACAGATTAACATAGCTGATTCCATAAACATATCAAGCGTATGGTTTATTACTCCTTCAGTAGAATTCTCAATCGGAACAACACCGTAATCAACCCTCTGCTTTTCAACTTCAGAAAATACATCCGCTATACTATTTGCAGATATAAAATCCGTATATCTCCCAAAATTTTTAATTGCTGCAAGATGTGTAAATGTGGCCTCGGGACCTAAATATGCAATACGCAAACGCCTCTGCAAACTTCTACAGGAATTTAATATTTCCTGATATATCGCTTCAACATTTTCCCTGGACAGAGGTCCTTTATTCATTGTGTTTATGTTTGTAATTACTTTTTTCTCGCGATGAGGCAAATAATACTCTCCGCCATACGACTCTTTAATTTTTGCTATATCCAGGGCATAATCTGCCCTGGCATTGAGTAAGTTCAATATTTTTTTATCCACAACATCAATTTTTTTACGGATACCTGATAATTTTTGCATATTATTCCTCTTCAAAGGCAAATACTGTGAATACATAAAGTTCGGTTTTGGCGGCATCCCGCCATGCCTCCGGATTCAATCCTGCCTTCTGTGAACACAATTCTGACAGAAAATCTTCTTTATTTGTAAAATGTTCCCATACCTGCGGCAGGAAAAGCCCGCTCCTCAAACCCTCCCTGACAATAACACCATGCACTCTGGGTTTTATTTCATCAGCAGACCGGACACGGGTCAAAGGTGACAGCACGGAAATTTCTATTTTTATATCTTTTAACTCTTTTTCAGACACGGGACTAAACCTGGGGTCATCAACCGCGGCAGATATTGCTCTCTGCTGAACTGCCTGATACAGAGGTCCCTCAGGCGTAATGCTGCCGATACACCCTTTGAGCTGTCCCTTTATCGTCAAAGTTACAAAAACAGCGGAGGGCGTCATTAATTCAGGGTCATCTGTTTCATAGTGTAGTGTCTTTTTGGTTTTTAAGTATTTTTCAATAGTATCTCTTGCTAATTTAAGTAAAATCTTCTGGTTCTTCTCTGAAACGGAAAAACTTGCCATTTTGCCTCCCACTGCTCTCACTCCTTTTGTTTTTACAAATACCGCCGAGCCGTATCCTACAACCCTGGATTTATCACCATAGGGAGCGGGGATATCGCCTGAATTAGCATGTTTAAGTATCTGGACCTTATCCGCACCTTCTGCTTTAGCAAATAATATTGCTGTCCCCACGCCTCCGCTTGCACACATAGGAGTTTCCAGAGTAATATTTTTCTCTTCAAGTTTACTAAGGCAGGAAAATAATTCATTCAGGTTAAATTTCTCCAAAGATTTTGATGTCTCGTTCCAGATTTTGTTTTCATCTTTATATGTCGGATAATGCGATAAATCAGTACTGGCAATGAGTATAACCTTTTTGTTAACCGATGCTTTTAATATTGCATCCGCCAGAATTGCACAGCTGGCAGGCGAGGGCGTACCAAAAAGTATGGGCACAATCTTAAAATCTTTTTTAATAACCTGCAGGAAAGGCAGTTGCACCTCAATTGAATGTTCCTCCTTATGCATTTGCGGAGCATCAACAATATCTTTATTTGCAGACATTATATCTCTGACCATTTCCCTGTCAACAGGGACATCGCCCAACGGTGTCCGGAAAGCATCTACATCATATAAAAACGCTATCTTATCTATGTAGGGAACATCGTGCCCGATGATTACAACCGTATCAAAATCAGCTCCTTTGAGGGTTTTGTATGCATAGGCCGCTACCTGTCCGGAAAAAACATATCCTGCATGGGGAACCATTATTGCTACAGGAGTACCTTCAAGTTTTATCTCGGGAACATTGGCTAAAAACTGCTTGACAGCCGTTTCTAACTCCTTCGCATCACCAGGATAAAACTGCCCCGCTCTTGCCGGCTGGCGCACCCTCTTCGGCACTTCTTCCTGAGCATTACACCCAACCTGCCCAGACATAATTGCCAGCATAAAAACTAAAAAAAAGTATCTTTTCATTATTTTAATTCACTTATTGTTTCCAGTTTATTTTCAAACCTTGTCTATAAACTTCTATCATGTTTTTAACTCTTCTGTATTATTATCCAGGTCGCTTTCTTTACCTTGTGTTTTCATTGGCATCTGTTCAACTGGTTGAATTTCAGGTAATTCCTTATCTCCCGATGCTCCAAGTTCTTTGAATTTTTTAACACTTACCAACACCCTTCTTTCTAAAGACATAATCATTTTATTGAATGATACAGTCGCTTGTGATAAATAATTCCCTGTTTTATTTATGTGATCCAAAAACGGTTCAAAACGATCATAAATTTCTTTACCTAAATTAGCTATCTCTTGAGTATGTTTGGCAATCTGTTCCTGCCGCCAACCGAATGCTACAGCCCTAAGTAAAGCTACGAGAGTCGTAGGAGTTGCAATAATAACATGGTTTTCCATACCATCTTCGATTAAAGTATGGTCAATAGAAAGAGCAGCACTTAAAAACGATTCTCCCGGAATAAACATGACAACGAATTCAGGAGTTTTTTTAAATTGTTCCCAATATTTTTTGTTTGATAAATTTTTCATGTGATTCCGCAAGTGTTGAGCATGTTTATCTATAAGTGTTTTTCTCTGCCCATCATCTGTTACAGATGTTGCATCAATAAAATCATTAAGAGAACATTTGCTATCAACAACGATTTCCCGATTGGACGGGAGACGGACTATCATATCTGGTCTAAGAATCCCTTCATCCCCAGACACAGAAACCTGTTCAGTAAAATCACAATATTCAGACATACCAGAAAGTTCTACAACTCTTCTAAGAGTAATTTCGCCCCAACGACCTCTTACCTCAGGCCTTCTCAAAGCTGTAACAAGATTTCCTGTTTCTTTTTGCAATTGTTGATTTGCGAAAAGAAGCGACTTAATCTGCGCATCCAAACTTCCGTAATCGGATGACCTTCTCTTTTCTAATTCGCTAACTTGTTGTTCATATCTTTTCAGCGCATCATCGAGACCCTTCACTGTATTTTTTATTGATTCTTCTTTTTCTCCGAATTCACCTTTTGCTTTGCCCAGAACAGTTTCTAAAGTCTCTTTTGCTAATTCAATGAAAGCTTTGTTATTACTCTTAAGGGACTCTCCCGATAATGCTTGGAAGGTTGTAGTCAATTTTTCTTCAGCCTTTTCCAGTAATTTTTTTTGTTCCCCAACATTACTCATAGATTCCTCGAGTCTTGTCTCGGCTGACGTTTTAACTTGTTCTATGCTAATAATTTCCTTTCTAAATTTCTCCAGCATCTCGTCCTTAGTAAATATCTGTTGACGAATTTCATTAAGCAATCTATCCAACGATTGTTTTTCTGTTTGCAACCCCACAATGAGATTATCTTTATTGCGATTCTTTACAGACATTAAAGCAAAACCGATTAAAAACCCTATCCCTATTGATAGTATTATACAAAAGACGACCAATATTGAATTCATTATAATCTTTCTCCAATGACTAAACCGATCCGGATTAACATTATTAATACCTCTCTCTCACAATTCGCATTTCCAACAGTTTCCGTTTCTCTTGTTCTATTTCAGATTCCAGAACTTCAGGACTGGGTAACTGCAGTTTATATTTTGAAGTAAATATTTTATTGTTCATTCCGCCAAGAGCATATTTTACAACAGTATTCTTTCTGTCTGAACAAAGAATCAGTCCTATCGGGTCGTTTTCTCCATGTAGTTTTTCCTTATCTTTCAGATAGTTCAGGTAAAGATTCATCTGTCCGGCATCTGCATGCGTAAACCCACCGATTTTCAAATCTATTGCTAAAAGACATTTTAAAATCCGGTGATAAAGGAGCAAATCAAGACGGTAATGGCTTCCCTCAAGCGTAATTCTTTTTTGCCGGGCGACAAAAGTGAACCCGACACCTAATTCAAGAAGGAAATATTCAAGGTGTTTAATTAGAGCCTCTTCTAATTGTGATTCTGAGTATTCATCTTTTAATCCAAGGAATTCAAGAATGTAAGGGTCTTTAATTTCATCTTCGGGTTTTAACTTGATAAGTTTTTCGTGTGCTTTTGAAATAACTACAAGTTTGTGTTTTGATAAAGCAGTACGTTCATAAAGCATTGACTGGATTTGTCTGTCAAGTTGTCTTACAGACCAGTTCCCCTTGATACATTCTGATTCATAAAATTCTCGCTTGAATGGTTCATCAAGCCGCATAAGTAAACAGTAATGTGACCAGGAGAGAAAAAAAATGGTTGATAGTGTCTGTAATATTTTAGACGGTGTCTGAATTATTGTTGATTTTGAAGATTGTTCAGACACTGTCTGAACAATTTGCTTAACAGGGTAAGTCAGAAAGAATTGTCGCATTAAACTTAAATTCACATATCCAAATCCTTTACCAAAGCGCTTGGTTAAATCAACAGATAACTTTTTAAGCAATGCTTCCCCATATTCTGCTCGTTCTTTACCTTTTTGTTCATATTCCACAATTCTTCTACCTATCATCCAGTAAGTAACCACCAATGCAGTATTCACATACTGCACTGCCATTTTACGTCCCTGTTCAATGAATGAAGTAAGTTCAGTAATGAGATGGGAGTAATCCTGTTTGTTGTTAATCCTTTTCATTTAAGGTTATATTACTTTTTTGTTTTTATCGTAGGAATTGAAATGGTCCAGCAGTTCTTTTTTCTTATCTTCATAACCTGGTCTGCCGAGCAGTGCATAGGTCAACTGTTTACCTAATTCCACACCCGGCTGGTCAAACGCATTTATGTCAAACAGTTCTCCTGCATATGCAGTGGCAAGTTCTAACATATAAATGAGCTGCCCTATGGAAGATTCATTTATTTCAGGTAATATAATGGAACAATTCGGTCTCCCCTGCTGGGTCAGTGCCAGTCTTGTTGCCTGTTCTTCTGATTTCAGAAGTTCATTTAAACTGTGTCCGCCTAAATAATGACTTTTATCCGCAGGATTATCTAATTTATCCGCAGGATTATCTAATTTATCAATTTTTGGTATCTTCACGGTATTCCTGAATTTCTCAACTGACAGGAATGTTATTATTTTATCATAGGGACCTTCTATATAAAGTTGCACCTGCGAATGCTGGTCAGTTGCACCTAAAGATTTTATAGGAGTAGGTCCGACATTAACAGTTTCGTTTTTCCTGTTTGTTTTCTTACCTAAACTTTCCGCCCACAACTGCCTGAACCAGTCCGCTATGCCGTATAAAGAATTTGAATACGGCATCATAACACTTGTTTTCTTGCCTTTCCAGTACAACAAATATTGCAGTGCGGAATACATCAATGCAGGATTTTTCTGAACATCATTACTTGAACATTTCTTATCCATCTCCTGTGCACCTGCAAGGAGTTTCATGATATTAATACCTGTCCATGCCGCTGAAACCAGTCCTACCGGCGATAAAACCGAAAATCTTCCGCCGACATTGGGTGGTACTACAAAATTAGCAATTGATTCACCGCTTTTTACAAGTTCACGCAAATAACCTTTTTCTTTATCAGTGGTAATGATTACATGGTCAGGATATTTTTTCCTACCGACTTTTTTTATCAGTTTATCCTTTATCACAAAAAAGTTCGCCAGGCATTCGGCAGTTGTCCCGGATTTGGATATGATATTTATCAGGGTCCGTTTCAGATTAACTGATTCCAGCAAATCGGACAGAAGGGTCGGGTCAACATTGTCCGGCACAAATAACCTCAGCCAGTTTTTTCGGGACTTCCTGTTCAATAAATTCCAGTATGTATGCCTCAATGATTGCTGTAATGCGGTGTTGCCAAGGGCAGAACCCCCTATGCCAATCACAATAAAATCGTCATATCTATTTTTATTTTTTACTGCAAACTGTCTTATCTTCTTTGCCTCGTCAACTTTATAAGGCAACTCCATAAAACCTAACTGCCCTGCAGACTTTTTATTTAATACTTCACTGTGTGTGGTCTGAAGTTTTGATTTCAAAGCTTCTATTTCTTCAGTAGAAATTCCTTCGTTACCAACGAATTCTTTTAAACAGTTTGAATAATCTAATTTTAACTGTTGGTCCATCTTTTTCCGCCTTTCTTCGGTACAAACAACTTCTGTTTCGGACGAATTAAATCAAAATCAGGTATAATTTCCTCGTTTGCACGCCATATTCTTACCCACATCGCTCCCCTGCCATAATGTCTTTCCATCAGGGCAATATTCCACAAACAATCTCCTGCGTGGACAGTATAAAACGAACCTATCCTTGGTGCAGTTTTTAAAATTTCAATTGATTTCTTTGCCAGATTTATCGCTTCCTCATAATTTTCTTTTTGATACTCATCTTTTGCCTGACGTAAAACACTCTGACCTTCCGAAAGGTCGCAACCTCTCTTTTTTGCTATCTTCCAGTATTCACCTGCAATTGCAATAACCTGCTTCGCCTCGGGTTCTCTGTTTATCGGGAGTTCTTCAAGAATCACCGGTTCAGGTACAACTGCGGGTTTGTGTTTATATTGTGCCACATACAACCCTACTGCTGCCAGTATTATTAAAATCAGAATGAGGTGTAACCTTGTGAATCTCATTGTTTAACGTATAGAACTAATACCAGTTATTATACAAGGAAATTATAACCCCAATAAATTGGGGAATCCCAGTAGCGTCCAGTTTTAACCGACAGTAGGTTCTTTAGGAACTGGACGAGTTTTCTTGATATTTTTGTCTGCTAATTTCATAAAATAAAATTGCACTTGCAGACGAAACATTCAAGGATGACATCCTGCCAGACATTGGTATCCTGACAAGTGCATCACACTTTTCTTTTACCAAACGCCTGAGACCATATCCTTCATTTCCCAGAACAATTGCTGTTGGTCTTTTAAAATCAAACTTCCAGCAAGTCTCACCGCTGTTACTGTCCGCTCCAATCACCCAGAAGCCTTCTTTTTTTAATAAATCAATTGTCTGGGCAATATTTGTCACCCGTGTAACAGGAATATGTTCAATAGCACCGCTGGAAGTTTCAATCACAGTCTCAGTAATCCCGACAGATTTCATCTTCGGGAGAATAATACCAATTATACCAAAACAATCAGCGTTACGCAAGATTGCGCCCAGGTTATGCGGGTCGGTGATTTCGTCTAAAACACATAGGACGGGATTTTGTATTTTTTTTGATTTATCTAATATTTCATCCAGGGAAGAATATTCTTTAGATGTAACAATTGCTATCACACCCTGGTTCTTTTTTGCAATATTGTCTATTTTTCGTGTCGGCACAAACTGATACAACACCCTTTTCCTCCTGCATAAATTAACCATATCTCTTACTATATCCCCGTGTGCATTATTTGATATCAGGATTTTGTTTATCTTTTCGCTATCGGATTCCAATAATTCCTTTATAGCCTGCCTTGTTGTTATGTTCATTCCTTTTTCCACCACCGTGTGCCGGACGAAGTATCTTCAATAACAACGCCTAAAGAATTAATTTCTTCCCGCAATTTATCTGCTTTCTTCCAGTCCTTGTTTTCCCGGGCAGTCTCGCGCTCTTTTATCAATTTCTGGACTGTATCTTCCAGTTCCCTTTCGCCGGGGAATATCAGTCCCAGCACATCACTGAGTTGCTTTAACTTATTAATCCCCAATTTAATAATCTCCGGATTTGTTGTTTCATTGCAACCATAAAGTTCGTTTGCTATCCCATGAATGGCTGCCATCGCACCGCTGGTATTAAAATCATCATCCATCGCAGATTCAAAATTTTTAATAAACTCATCAAACCTCTTCATTCCCCCGGGTGTATCTGCGGCTCCCTTCCCCGGAGCCGTCCTGCTCAATGTTTCCTCAGCGATTTTCTTTGCCCTGACTAGTCTCTTCCAGGAATTATCCGATTGTTCAAGTTTATCATAAGAAAAATCTATCGGCTTGCGGTAATGCTGTGAAACCAATAAAAACCGGACAACCATAGGGTCATATTTTTTAAAAATATCCTCAAGTGTAAAAAAATTGCCAAGGGACTTTGACATTTTCTCCTGGTTTAGTGTAACAAACCCATTGTGTAACCAGTATTTTGCAAAAGGTTTGCCTGTTGCCGATTCTGATTGTGCAATTTCGTTCTCATGATGCGGGAATATCAAATCTTCCCCGCCACCGTGGACATCCAGCGTTTCACCTAAATATTTTGTGCTCATCACAGAACATTCTATGTGCCAGCCGGGACGTCCTTTACCCCAGGGTGAATCCCAGCTGACTTCTGCCGGTTCATCGGGCTTTGATGACTTCCATATTGCAAAATCAAGCGGGTCTTTTTTATTTTCACCCGGCTCAACCCTGGCACCCACAATTAACTCTTCCAGTTTCCTCTTTGAAAGTTTGCCGTAATCCTTGAATTTTCTCACTGAAAAATATACATCACCACCTTCGGCAGCATAGGCATAACCTTTGTCCACAAGAGTCTGTACGGATTTAATAATATCGGGCATATGCCCGGTTACTCTGGGGTAACTATCACATTTTTTTATATTGAGTTTATTGCAAAATTCAAAATATTTCTGTATGTATTTTTCTGTCAATTCTGAAGGCGATATTTTTAATTCAGTACTTCTCTTTATTATTTTATCGTCAACATCAGTAAAATTCTGAATATATTTCACACTATAACCGCTATATTCAAAATATCGCCTTATAAAATCAAATGCTACATAACATCTTGCATGACCTAAATGACATTCATCATAAGGTGTTATCCCGCAGACATACATATTGACATTTTTATTGTCCTGCGGATGGAACGGTTCTTTCTTGCCTGTGAGTGTATTGTGTACAAAAATTTCAGCCATTTTTTTTAACCAGTACAATAGCAAAACATGCAATACCTTTATTTTTTCCTATAAACCCCAAACCCTCATTGCTGGTTGCCTTAATGCTAATATTTTTAGTCCCGAGAATATCGGAAATACATTTTTTCATTCGTGTATTATACGGATTTATTTTAGGCTTTTCGGCAATAACCATACAATCAACATTAACTATCCGGAACTTTTTATTTTTAGCCAGATTAAATACCTTTTCAAGTATTAACCTGCTGGAAATATTCTTGTATTGAGGGTCATTGTTCGGAAAATACACACCTATATCACGCAAACCGCATGCACCGAGTATTGCATCGCTTATAGCATGCAGAATAACATCTGCATCAGAATGACCGATAAGTCCAAAAGGATGAGGAATTCTTACTCCACCGAGAATCAATTTCCTGCCTTTCTTAAACCTATGAACATCGTAACCAATACCGCACCTAAAATCCATATTTCTCCTTATAACATAATAATATCTTATATATTATATAAAATGCTCACTTGAAAATCAATTTTTTTTGAAAAAAACCTCATAACCCCCGAAGACACTGGATAAGTTACAGAATCCCGTAGAAGATAAAAAATGATGTTTTATGGGTTGCGAAAAAATTGACATGTAAGAAAGCAAATGCTATAATATGCTATAATATGCAATAGGAACTTATCTATGGAACTATTAAAAAAATTAAACAATTATCGCCTAAGAAATAAAATATCACAACAAAATCTAGCAAAAAAACTAAAGGTTGCTTATTCTACTGTAAATCGTTGGTTAACAAGAAAGACCACACCAAACGATATGCAAAAATATAATATTGAAGAAACACTTAATGCCTTAACCAAAAAACAAAGTTTAAATACAAAAACCATAACAAAAGAAAAAGAATATCCCATTAGAGAAAGAATAAAAAACTTAAAAATAAAAGAGCAGCTGGCAATGTATGAAATTGACATTAATAATACTATTCCCAAAAACAATACCCCTTTAGTGATAATTGGTGATGTAATGGATGCCTTAAGAAAAATACCTTCTGAATCCATTTCGTGTATTGTAACATCTCCGCCATATTGGAATTTGAGAGATTATTACATAGAAGGGCAAATCGGTAGAGAAAGAACCCCCGAAGAATATATTAATAAACTTACCGAGATTTCTTACGAACTTCTCAGAGTATTAAAAAAAGATGGTGCGTATTTCTTAAATATAGGAGACACATATATTGATAAAGGATTACAGCTGATTCCTCAGCGATTAGCATATAGAATGATTAGTGATGTCCAAACTATCGGTAAAAACAAAAAGAAAATTGGGTGGCTTTTACGAAATCAAATAATTTGGCATAAACCTAATCACATGCCTTCTCCGGTAAAATCAAGATTTACTAACACTTATGAAGTTATATACTTTTTCAGCAGGAATGACTGGGAAAAAGACTTATATTTTGATATCGATAGCTTAAGAATTCCTTATAAATCAAGCCAAGAAAACAACCCTGATTTCCCAAAATATTTAGGGGAAGAAGAATATAAAAAAATAATTCCAATTATTGAAGATAAAAATAAAAGTACTAAATATAACGGTAAATTTAAAGGAAATGAAAGGAATATCGGTGCATCCCCCGGTGGACGTCAATCTATTACAGGAATAAATTATATTAAAAAAAGGAAAGTAGAATTACCCCGGGAAGTTATTTGCGATTATCTAAGGAAATGGAGAAAGACAAGAAATATTTCAGCAGAAGAAATTGATAAAATATTAGGATATAAACATACTGCGGGTCATTGGTTCAGAAAAGATGCCGGTGGATCATTACCTACACCAGATGATTGGAAAAAACTTAAAAAGATCTTAAATTTCGATGATAAATACGATACTCAAATGACCGAAATGCATTATGTCTTGCAGACTATCGATTATCATCCCAAAGGGAAAAATCCTGGAGACATTTGGGAAATAAAAACCGCAAAATTACCAAATAGACCTCATTTTTCAGTATTCCCTGAAGAACTTCCAAGAAAAGCAATTTTATCTTGCTGCCCTTCTGATGGAATTGCTCTAGATCCTTTCGCGGGTTCTGGAACAACCGGTAAGGTTGCAAAAGAACTTAACAGAAAATCTATCTTAATCGAACTCCAATCAGATTTTGTAAAATTAATACAAGAAAGATGTGGCGAAATTTCAAAGATTTTTGTATAAAACAAACAGATAATCGGAGGTAATAATGAAAATATCAAAGGAATTAATTGAAATAGAAGAGTTAGAATATGATTATTTTAATAAAATCCATTGGGAAATGGCTCAAGATATACAAAAAATGATAGATGGTTTGAATTCCAAAGATAAAATAATTGATGATTGGATAAATGCTTTCAAAGGAATAGACAAAAAAAGACAAACATCGGATTTTGCAAGAGGAGCGGAACGCATTTACTATTGGTTATTTAACCAATTCGGAAAACCAAATTCCGCCCCTATTGGTGCTGATATGTTTTTTGAGCATTATAATGCATTTGTCCATATTGATATTAAAACAGCAAAGGTTGATAATCCATCAGATTATAAAGGTAAAATACCCATAGGAGAAAATCAAACAAGTTATGCCTCACCCAAAAAAGGCTTTAATGTCAACTTGCCTGCATATTATAATGAAGGAAAAAAGGAACAAAAAATTTGCTTAACTTATGCAATAGGAATTATTTTTAAACCCGAAGATAAATATCTGAAAATATTATCAATTTTGTTGGTATCAATACCAAACAAAAAACTATATCCTATTTATAAGGATAGGATTATTGGATGTGGGAAATCTAAGGGAAAATCATTTAGATATGAATATAAAAATTCACCATATTTTGTGACTTTACCAGAAAAACCTTATAGAGTAAAATTTCTTTTCCGAAACCATGGTATCACAGAAGAACAAATATTAGGGTTTAAAATTAAATAAAAATAAAAATGTCGGGTAATCAATGCTGTTTTATCAATGTTCCTCTATACCGTTACTCAACACTGAAATTTGGCGGGAATTTTTGTCACCCCGGCGATAGGAAAAAAAACAAATCGTTATTATGACAGGTGCAGAATCTATTCAAGTCAATAGTGTCTATGTTTCTTTCTATTATTTTTTGGGCAATTAACCTTCTCATTATCTCGTTTTGCAGATTCATATTTCCGTCTCTGTAATTATCAGGAAAATATTCCCTGAAAGGTTCGCCTACCCTGTAGCATTTGTCGCATATATGGGGGGCAATCACAACGACTATATTTTCAGGTTTTGCTCCAAACATTTCCATAAAATTTTCTATTATACCCTTTTGCAAAGATTTCCAGCCCGAATGAATCAACCCAATCTTTTTAGTGCTTTTATCCACGACAAACAAAGGCACGCAGTCAGCAGTAAAAATCCCCAATGCAAAACCTTCAGATTCAGCAATAAGTCCGTCAACGCCCGGATTTTTTTGCCTCTATCTTCAGTCCTGACAATATGGACTCTGTTGCCGTGGACCTGTTCTGCAGTGACGAGAGAATCCGTCGGGATATTATTCCGGGACAGGACTTCCCGGAGCATCAAATCATCCAGCATATTACCTAATTTCCTGGTTGTAATGAAATGTTTTATATTGAGGTTTGATAAGGTATCGTTCCGGAGGACATCGCTTTTAATTGACCACATTATTTCTTGCCGCCAAAACGCTCAATGGTTTGTGCCGATTCTGTTGATGACTGAACACCTCTTATTGCAAGCATCAATTCTTCAGGGCTGGTTGCTGCTTCAAGTGCATCTTCTAATTTTATTTTGCCGGCCTGGTATAATTTCAAAAGCGACTGATTGAACGTCTGCATCCCGTAATATTCACCCTGTTTCATTTGATTGGCAACTTCCGCTAAGTTACCCTCAATCAGAGATTTTTTTATTAAAGGTGTGGCAATGAGGACTTCAACCGCCGGTATCATACCGGAACCATCGGTTTTAGGCAACAGTCTTTGTGAAATAATTCCAACCAATGTTTCTGCAAACAGAGTGCGGATTTGTTCTCTTATATGCTGCGGGAACAAATTTACCACGCGTGATATTGTCTGTACCGTATCAACCGTATGTATTGTTGAAAAAACCAAATGTCCCATCTGTGCTGATGTAATTGCTGCTGACATTGTTTCATAGTCACGGGCTTCGCCCATTAAAATAACATCAGGGTCCTGTCTAACGACATGCCTCAATGCCTCAAGATATGAAAGCGTATCTATACCTAATTCCCGCTGGCTTATAATGGATTTTTTATCTTTATGAATAAATTCTATCGGGTCTTCTACGGTTACGATATGAGCGGAATATGTAGAATTTATATGGTCAATCATAGCCGCAAGTGTTGTGGATTTGCCGGAGCCCGTTTGTCCTGTGACAAGAACCAATCCCCTGTCATGTTCTGTAAGTTTATAGATAACCGGTGGTAAATTCAACTGTTCAGATGTGGCTATTTCCGTAGGTATGTACCTGAGAGCAATATTTATAACTCCGCGCTGGCAGAAAATATTTGCACGCAGCCTGATTGTCCCCTGGTATGTTATACCCAAATCAACCTCATGCCGTTCCAAAAAATGCTGTCTTTGTTCATTATTCATAATTTCATATGCAATATCCTGCGTCTCCTGGTCGCTGAGCATTTCTGCCCCAATCTTTACCAGTTCACCATTAATTCGCAAATAAGGAAAACTATTAGCCCTGATATGCAAATCAGATGCCTTTGCTTCAAACATCTTATCTAACATTTCTTTTAGAGTCATATTCCCTACCTCCGATTGACTTTTAGATATTCATCAATAGACCTTGCAGCAATTTTACCTGCACCCATTGCTTCTATGACTGTCGCAGCACCGGTGGATATATCTCCACCTGCAAAAACTCCTTCCATACTCGTCCTGCCGCCCTCATCAACTATAACGTTACCCTTCTTTGCGAGTTTGAGTTCTTTTGTTGATTTCGGAATTAATGGATTTGGTGATTGACCGATTGCTATAACAACAGTATCAAGATTAAATACAAAATTACTGTCCGGAATAGGAACGGGTCTTCTCCTGCCGCTTTCATCAGGTTCGCCTAATTCCATTTTTATGCATTCCATACCGGTGACATTGTTTTTTTCATCGCCAATAAACTTTACGGGGGCCGTTAAAAGATGGAACTTTATACCTTCTTCTTTTGCATTTTCAACTTCTTCTCTTCTTGCAGGCAGCTCTTTTTCCGTCCTGCGGTAAACGATTATGGATTCTTCTGCACCGAGTCTTAAAGCAACTCTCGCCGAATCCATTGCAACGTTTCCTCCGCCCAACACCGCAACCCTTTTCCCGATCTTTACCGGCGTATCGTATTCAGGGAAGAGATATGCTTTCATTAAATTTACTCGTGTGAGAAATTCATTCGCTGAATAAATCCCGCACAGATTTTCGCCCGGTACATTCAAGAATTGAGGTAGTCCTGCCCCTGTCCCGATAAAAATAGCTTCATAGTTTGATTGAAAAAGTTCTTTTAATGATTTAACTTTCCCTATTACCATATTACATTTTATTTCAACCCCAAGACTTTTTACATAATCTATCTCACGGTGGACAATACCTTTTGGAAGACGAAATTCCGGTATGCCGTAAACCAGCACCCCCCCTGGCATGTGAAGAGATTCAAAAACTGTTACAGAATACCCCATCCTTGCAAGGTCACCTGCACAGGTAAGTCCGGCAGGCCCGGAGCCGACAACAGCAACTTTCGTCCGAAAATGTCCTTTTTCGGACGCCCCCCCGTATAGTTTTACGTCAGCCGAAGTAGGTTCCGTAGGAATAAAACTGGGGGGGGCAATCTCATAGTCTGCCACAAATCTTTCAAGAGACCCTATCGCCACCGGTTCGTTTTTCTTTCCAAGGATACATTTGAGCTCACACTGTGTTTCCTGCGGGCAGACTCTTCCGCAAATGGCGGGAAGGTTGTTTTTTTCTTTTATTGTTTTTATGGCCTCAAGAAACTTTTTTTCAGATATTTCTTTAATAAATTTTGGTATGTCAATTTCAACAGGACAACCTTCAATGCAGACAGGTTTCTTGCACTGCAGGCATCTTTTTGCTTCAAGCACAGATTGTTCTTCTGTAAAGCCCAGAGCGACAGAAGAAAAGTTTTTTATTCTTTCCTTAGCGTCCCGGACAGGCATTTTCTGATGAGGTGTCTTCATATTATCCTGCACTTATGGAATTCTTCCAGTGAAATCCTTTCTTTGTCATTAAATGTTTTTAGCCGCAAAATAAGTTCGTTCCAGTCCACCTGATGTGCATCAAAGTCAGGGCCGTCAACACATGTGAATTTCGGGGTTCCGCCTACGGACACCCTGCAGCAGCCGCACATCCCTGTGCCGTCAACCATAATCGGGTTTAAACTTACTATGGTCTTAATCTTTTTATCTTTTGTAATTTCAGATATTACCTTCATCATAATAACAGGTCCCACGGCAAAAACAATATCTATTTTTGTTTTTTCCATTATTTCCTTCAGGACATCGGATACAAACCCTTTTCTCCCGGAGGGATAAGAACCGTCATCTGTGGTTATGTAAAGTTCGTCTGATATTTTTTTCATTTCATCTGCAAGAATCAGATGATTTTTAGACCTTGCTCCAACAATATTTATTGTCTTGTTGCCAACCCTTTTTAGTTCGCGGGCTATTGGATAAATTTCTGCGGTCCCTACTCCGCCTGCAACGCATACGGCGGTTCCAAAATTCTCTATATCTGTAGGTACACCGAGGGGTCCCGCAACATCCCGGAGAAAATCCCCCTTCTTTAGTAAACCAAGTTTTTCTGTGGTTTTACCGACTTCCTGGACAAATACTGTTATCGTGCCGTTTTCCTTATCGGCATCACTGATTGTTATAGGTATCCTTTCGCCTTTTTCATCAACTCTAAATATAACAAACTGTCCTGGCAGTGCCTTGAGGGCTATATCTTTCACTTCTATTACGAACCTGTTTATTTTTTCTGCAACAGTTTGCTTTTCTAAAATTTTAAACATTTTTTTAATATACAAGGAAAGTATAGCCCCAATAAATTGGGGAATCCCTGGAGTTAATCCTTCAGGATTTTACTTACCTGTAGCGTCCCGATTTATCCGCAGGATTATCTAATTTATCGGGACGTTTTCTTACCTGTAGTTTTATAAAGAGCTATATTCTATTAATTTGAGACTTTGTAGTCAAGCCCCTCCTGTGGTAAGTTTGACATACAAGTCACTGTTATAGTATAATATTTGAGAACATGATTAAAAAAATAACAAAAGCAATTCAAGATAACCGGTATAATATGATAGCAAGCAAATGTCCTATATGTGGAGAAAAGTTATCTATAGACAAGGTAGAAAAACTCCTTAAGGGTGGTAACGATGTCGCTGTTACAAAAGTTACTGCTGGTGTTTGCAAAAAATGC
>MNXB01000053.1 GCA_001871125.1 Elusimicrobia bacterium CG1_02_37_114 | reverse complement strand
TATGTGTACATGGTTATTCATCAAAATGTAATGATATATCTTAATATCACTTTTATCTTTATTCTCTTTTAGCAACTTCAAAAAATACTTAAAATCATCATCTTCATGGAATATTGCACTACGATTATTCCCTCTTATCATTACATGATATATACCGTTATCTACTGTGAACCTTGCTCTTCTTGGCATATTTTTCTATTTCCTTTCTAAAGTATCAGAACCGTCCCCATTCTTTTGTAGCCAGATTTTCTTCAGTTCCTGTGTGATTTTCTGCCGTTCTTCTATTTTTATAATCTTCTCATTCCTGCCGGGGTATTTTATAACCTCTTTAGGCTTAATAAATTCATTCACATGCAGCGGTTTTGCACCATACATTTTAACTGCATCCCTTAGTTCTCTGTCATCCGTAACTACGCAAATATTTCTCGGATTAGCAGACTTCTTGACAAGTCTCTTTATTTTGTCGTCGGCAATTTCATCATCACTGAATATTATTTCAATGTTATATTTTTCTTTTATGCTTGTCGGCATTAGACTTTCGCTGTTGCCGTCAAATACAATCGTAACCCTGTTTTTAATACTTCCCTGCGGACGTTCGGTCTGCAGCAATCTCACCAGTCCATCCCTGCCATCCTTGAGTTTCTTGTCAGTAAGAAACTGCAATTGTTTTACCACATTATAACCATCAATAATATAATGAACCATAGATTAGTATAAGTATCAGAACCGTCCCCATTCTTTTTATTCGGGTGAAAGTTGTATAATAACGCGTTTATCTGTAAAATATTTTTCCGCGATTTTTTTCAAATCTTCAACCGTAACCTTATCTATTCCAGCAATATATTCCCTGTCATAAGCATATCCCTTACCGATAATTTCCCACCAGCCAAGGTACCAGGCCTGGCGGTCGTTCGTTTGATGGTCAAGTAAATATGTGCCTCTCAGATGCTCCTTTACTTCATCTAATCTTTTCCCGTCTATATTTACTTCCCTGACTTCTTTTAATAAATTCTCTATCTTTTCCTTCGCTTTTTCCAGCGACTGCTTATCCAGACCTAAATATATGACAAACCTGCTGACATCCTTTCTTGAAGGATAGAATGAACTTATTTCATATCCCAGCCCTGCGGATTCTCTTAAGACCTGAAATAATCTTGAACTCATTCCTCCGCCTAAATACGCATTAAGCGTTTTCATCGCCGGGTATTCTTCACTATTAACTGACGGAGTCAGAAAACCGTACATAAGATATGCCTGCGCAAACTTAACGGTTTCAGTGGAAATTCTCAATTCCGGTTTAAGAACTGGGACATTGAGTTTTGACTGCTCAACCCTTGGTATTCCGGAAAAATATTTATTGACCTGTTCTTCTGCAGTCTCAAATGAGACATCTCCTGCTATTACGATTAATACATTGGGGACACCATAATATTTATGGTGCCAGTTTATTATGTCTTTTCTTGTAATATTTTGAACACTACTTTCGGCTCCTATGGTTAATCTCGCATAAGGGTGTTTACCATATAAGTTCAAGATTAATGAATCGTAGGCGATATTAAAAATATGGTCTTTACGTGATTTAATACCCGCCAGGGTCATCATTTTTTCTTTCTGCAGTTCTTCTTCCGGGAAAGTTGGATTGTTAAAAACATCAGAAAGTATATCCAATGCTTTTATAAAATAATCTTTTGTTATGCTTATGGATATTTCAGAGTAATCCTCGTCTGAACCGCTTGAAATACTGCCACCCACAGATTCAATCTCCAGTGCTATTTGCTCTGCGGTCCTTTTCTTAGTCCCTTTTAGAATCAAAGTTTGTGTTAAATGCGTTATGCCAGAATTTTGTTCTGTTTCGTTTATGGAACCTAAATTGATAAATAATTTTATACTGACTATGGGTAAGGGTTTTGCTTCGTTATGAATCAATACAAGACCGTTTTTAAATACATGTTTCATAGGTTCTCCCGATAGATTAGAAGTAAATATAAAAAAAACTAACAATCCTGCAATAATAACATGCATACAAGTAAAATCCTGAAGGATTAACTCCAGGGATTCCCCAATTTATTGGGGTTATCAGGAATTCCCCGAAAAGATTCTTCGGGGTTATAATTTCCTCCAAGAAATCGTCCCGATAAATTAGATAATCCTGCGGATAAATCGGGACGCTACAAATAGGGTATCCCACCGCTATCCCGGGTCAATAACAGTTATAGTAAAGTTCGTATAATATGTTTTTAAAAAATTCTTTATATCGTCCAATTTTAAACCGTCAATGTTTTTGAGATAGTTTTCTACAATGTGCAGTCTTTCAAAAAGCGACCAGTAACCTATAATATCCGCCTGCTGACCGTATGTTTCCTGACCAAAAAACCAGTTACTGCGGACAATTTCCTTAACCCGTTCCAACTCTTTTGAATCAACTCCATCGTTGATTATTTTATTCAATTCATAAGAAACTTCTTTTATAACTTCATCCTGTTTTTCTTTATCACACAAAAAAGACACATAAAATACACCAGAACCTATCTGGCTATAGAATCCACTGCCGATTGAATACACAAGTTGTTTCTGTTCCCTCAATTTATTATACAATCTTGAACTTCTGCCAGAACCTAACAATATTGCCAGAGCATCTCCGGAATACTGGTTTTTTGAATCAATATCCGGACCAAGGAACCCAAGCAGGACATAACTGTACTGGACATTTTTTTTGACTTTCTCAACGGAAGTCAGTTGGACAGGTTCAATCAAACCTTCCCGTAGCCGCTGTGGCAAGCCAGGTTTTAAATACGAAAAAATCTCTCTTACAGAACTCATTGCACTGTCAAAATCAACATCGCCGGCTATTACCAGCACCATATTGTTCGGTGTGTATCTCTCTCTGTAGTAACTGAGAATACTTTCACGGTTCAGGCTTGATACTGTCTCACTACTCCCTAAAACACGCCGCTTATACGGTGACACCTTGAACAACTGATTGTTAAACTTATCATATAAAACAGATTCAGGGCTGTCATCTGCACGTTTTATTTCCTCCAGAATAACCTGTCTTTCGCTTTCAAGTTCTTTTTCCGGGAATGTCGCTTTCTGTGCGATTTCAGCGATAATATTCAGAGCATCATTAAAACCTGCTTTTACTATGTCAATATAATACATCGTATACTCTTTTGATGTCCCTGCATTAATCACACCACCGTGTGCCTCCACAATTCTGCTTATTTCACCGACGGTATATTTTTCCGTGCCTTTGAACAACATGTGTTCCAGAAAATGGGATACACCATTATTCCTATCCGTTTCATCAACCGAACCTGCTTTAACCCACAGATGGATTGAAACAACAGGTAATTTATGGTCTTCTTTGACATAGACTGTTAAGCCATTATCTAATAGAGTCTTTTTTATTCCACTCAGAGGCGAAAAAGAACCTCCCGCATTTATTTCACCAGATATTACAAATGGACAAAGTAACGCAAACATAATAATTTGGACCCTCATATTCTCGGTTATATTGCAGTAGTAATTAAAGTCTCTGTGGAAAAAACACCAGGTACGGAACGAATTTTGCTGACAACAACTGATGTTAAAGATACGATATCAATCGCTTCAATATCAATAACCAAATCCCACCTGCCGAATACTGCTGACAGATTACTGACACCCTTAATATCTCTGATTTTTGCAAGGACGGTTTTTTCTCTCCCTGCCTGTAATCTTACTAAAACCAATCCCGAAACCATTTCACACCTCCGTTTTTAATTCCTTATAGTTCATTGTATTGATTACATCATTTTTCTCCAACCAACCCCGCTGGGCGACATAAACACCTAAAGGCAAATACTCCATCTGTCCTATACTGTGTGCATCCGAACCTATACACATCTTTATCCCCATCTCCTTAGCTCTCTTGCAGTAAACATCACTCAAATCCAACCTTTCAGGAAAAGCATTTATTTCAAGGACTGTCCCGGTATCCCTTGCTGACTGCAGAACTTTCTCAATATTTATTTTATATGGTTCTCTTTTACCAATAAGTCTTCCTGTCAGATGGGAAATGCAGTGAACATATTTATTTTCCATTGCTCTTATTATACGTGTTGTAATCTGTTCTTCTTCCTGTTTAAATCCAGTATGAACCGCTGCATTGACGAAATCAAGTTCCTTCAATAATTCATCCGGATAGTCCAGTTTACCGTCTGATAAAATATCAACTTCAGTACCTGCAAGTATCTTAATTCCCGGATTTTTCTGGTTCAACCTGTTTATGTAATCTATTTTCCTGTACATATCCTTTAGAGACACTCCGTCTGCGATTTTCAATGATTGTGAATGGTCACATATTATGACCCATTCATAACCAAGTTTTTCTGCTTTATCTGCTATTTCTTCAATTGTATTAACACCATCGCTATATTTAGAATGGACATGAGTATCGCCTCTGACTTCTGTCAGATTTATTAACTGCGGCAGTCTGCCGTCCATAGATGATTCTATCTCACCGCGGTTTTCTCTTAACATCGGTGGTATAAACCTTAAACCAAGTAGAGCATAAATTTCCTCTTCTGTCCTGCCGGCAACAGATTTGCCCGAAGGAGAAGGAGGTGGACCCGATTTGCTTATCTTAAACACGCCATATTCATTTATGGTAAAACCTTTCCTGTTTGCCAGTTCTCTCAACGCAATATTATGTTCTTTTGAACCCGTAAAATACTGTAAGGCTGCACCATAACACAACTCTTCTAAAACCCTCAGGTCTATCTGGACGCCTTCTTTTGAAATTACACTTGCTTTTGTAGTCCCGGCAGCAAGAACCTTATCAACAATAGGAAGGTTTGTAAAACGGTCAATTATATACTTTTCCTTATTCTTCTTTACCGTACACAGGATATCAATATCTCTGACTGTCTCCTTTAATCTCCTGAGGGAGCCTGCAGGACTTACCTGTTTTACTTCCTTGTTTTTTTTAATTTCCTTCATAATAGTATCGGCTAAATTCAGCGCTTCAAATAACAGCATCCTTCCACGCAATTTCTGCTGGAGTTGTATCCCGCTCAATACGTTCTCTTCTGTTTTTTCTCCGAACCCGGATATATTTCTCAATTTGCCATTCCTTGCTGCTGTTTCCAACTCTTTTATACTTGTGATTTTAAGGTTTTCATAAACAATTTTTGTTTTCCTGGGTCCCATTCCCGGGATATTCATTATATCCAGCAATCCTTCGGGGATTTCTTTCTTTAATTCATCTAAATATTTCAATCTGCCGGTTGATAAATATTCCGTAATCTTCTCCTCAATACTTTTGCCAATACCCGGTATTTCTTTCAATTCGTTATTTTTTACAAGTTCCTCAATGTCCCGCGGATATGACTCTATCACTCTTGCGGCATTTTCATATGCCCGGACACGGAACAGGTTTTCCTTAGAGAAACTCAACAGTTCTGCTATCTGATACAACAATTCTGATATTTCTTTATTCATTTTATTATAAAACCGGCATAGCCCACAACAGCATCGTAATCACCTGAAACATCACCGCTTGTTGCATATTTTATAAGTTTACAGGATGTAGCGGACAATCCTCTTGCAGCAATTATGGCAACGGTTACGGGAACATAGCCACACATACTTATACCATATTTTTGTACAGTCCCAAACACCCCGTCAGCATTGAGTGCTAATATTTCATCTATTGCAAGTTTATCCTTTTTCTTTGCTAAGTCATGAGGCTCATAATGTGTCATGTCGGTTGATGCAACAATCAGTACCTTTTTAGCACTCCCTTTTATTGCAGTGTAAATTGCACGTCCAATATCCTTACATACTTCAATATATCCTGTCCTGAGGATAATCGGAACTATTTTTGCGTGTGGATTGAAATACTGAATAAACGGTAACTGTACTTCTAAGGAATGTTCATTAATGTGTGCTTTTGTATCCGGTTGGAGAAATTCAGAATTCTGTAAAATATTATTTGCAAGCGTCTCATCTATTTCAACTTCGCCTGCTGGCATCTGCCAGCTACCCGAATTGAAAACACTTGACTCAACGCCATGCCCGGTATGGTTTGGTCCAATCAGAACATAACTTTCACAACTTGCTATTCTGGAATATACCATGCCGGCTATTTTGCCTGAATAAAGCCATCCTGCATGTGGACATATACAGCAAATAGCATCGGATTTTTCTGCTTTTAGATCTAAGTATCTCTCTATCTCTTTTTTCTCTACAGGATACCAGGTACCTGCATAGATTGCCTGTCTAATCATCTATTAGATAGAATTTCATCAATCTTTTTTCTTACTCTTTCAAGTTCAAAAGGCTTGACGATGTATCCTACTACACCTAATTTAAAACTTGCATCAACATCTGACACAGTGTCTTTACCGGTACACATCAATATAGGTATTTTCGCTGTTTTTTCGTCCACCTTCAATGCACCTACAATTTGTAACCCATCCATATCAGGGAAAGTCATATCAAGTATGATTAAATCCGGCAATTTCTTTCTTATCAACTTTATTGCTTCGGCACCGGTGCTGGCAGCTGTAACTTTATGTCCTACTTTTTCTAACGAATCTTTAAGAACCATTACAAGAAACGGCTCATCGTCCGCTACAATTATATTAGCCATATTATAAAATATCCTCAACAAGTTGAGGATTCCCTTTGGAACCCCGAACTTGAGGATTCCCTTTGGAACCCCGAACTTGTTCGGGCTTTCTTGAATCCCAGTAAATTATATATAAATTTATTTAAAAATGCAAATTTTATTGAAAAATTTTTTTTAAAATGCTAAACTTATAAAGAATTATGAAAGCAGTAATACAACGTGTATCAAAAGCAAGCGTTACTATTGACAATATTGAGAAACGAGAAACAGGCAAAGGTATAGTTGTCCTTCTGGCAGTTTCTCTTGATGATACAGAAGAGCATTCCATGTGGATGGCAGAGAAAATTCTAAATCTCCGCATATTCAGTAATCATAATAATGAATTTGACCGTTCAGTTACTGATGTAAAAGGCGATGTCCTGGTAATCTCACAATTTACTCTCTATGGCAATTGCATGAAGGGAAGGAGACCGGATTTCGTTCAATCTGCGAGCGCAGAAATAGCAAAACCTTTATATAATAAGTTCGTAGAGTATTTAAGACAGTCCTCAGTTATAAAAGTTGTTACCGGTGAGTTCCAGTCACATATGCTGATAGAAATACACAATGACGGTCCCGTAACGTTTATAATAGAAAAATGAATAAAAAATTATTTTTTATAGCAGGCATTTTTATTTTAGTCCTGGGATTATTTTTTATTTTTAATGTCTCCTTACATAATGAATCTTTAAAAGAAAATCAATTCAGGATAGTTAATCCGCATAAACCAGAACATGTCCGGGGTATTCATATAACTTCCTGGTTTGCCGGCTCAAAAAAAAGAAGACAGGAGATTTTAAAATTGCTCAATGAGACTGAGTTAAACACGCTTGTTATTGCAATTAAGGAATCTGATGGTGGAGTAACTATACCCGGGGTAGAGTTAGTGGATAAAATCGGCAGCTATGTATCCGCTATGCCAGGTATAGAAGAGTTTGTCAGACTTTTGAAATCAAACAATATCTATGTTGTAGCAAGAATCGTTGTTTTCAGGGATGATATGCTCGCAAGGAAAAAACCAGAATTTGCAGTAAAAACACCGGGCAACGAAATATGGAAAGACCGTAAAGGCATGGCATGGTCAGACCCGTATAACAAGGAAGTATGGGATTACAATCTGACTGTCGCAGAACATGCAATAGACTTGGGATTTGAAGAAATCCAGTTTGATTATATAAGATTTCCTTCCGATGGTGATACGTCTTTATGCAGATATTCCCAGAATCACAGTTCTGTAACCTCTGCAAAAGCATTAAATGATTTTCTTGACCTGGCTAACGCCAGATTAAAGACGCTCGGAGCAAATATTTCAATATGTGTTTTCGGATTAACCACTACAAGAAGAAATGATATGGGTATAGGACAAAACATTGTAGAGATAACGGGTAAAACTGACTTTGTATGTCCTATGGTTTACCCGTCGCATTACAACAAGGGTGAATATAATCTACCCGACCCAAACAGTGAACCCTACAAGACGGTCTTCGTAAGTCTCTCGGGTGCAAAAGAACGTCTTGGAGAAGATTACAAAAAACTCCGTCCTTACCTGCAGGATTTTTCATTAGGATACAAGTATGGACCAAAAGAAGTCCGGGATCAGATTACAGCTGCTTATGATAACGGCATCTATGACTGGACACTCTGGGACCCTAATTGCAGATATACAAGAGCAGCACTGCTCTCGAACACAGAATAGTACAAGTGATGTTATATATAAATGAACAAGACAATATTCATTAGTCTCTTTTGCCTGTTTTCAATTTTTACCTCTGCCACTATCATGTTCTCACAAAATGTTGATTTCGGCGCCGGAATAGATTTCAGCGGTGTAGGCGGGGGACCGCAACGAATCATAGTCAAATCTTCTGATACCTTCATAACAAAAATAGCAGAGAAATTTGATTACGATGAAGAAAAACTGCAGAAACTTTTTCATAATGGCTATGGACGGAATGAACTGATAAAACTAATCCTGATCACAGAAGAATCCGCTAAACCATTCAATGACATTCTTAAACTGCGTGAAAAACCGATGCCTCTTCGCAAGATAGCCAGGAAATATGAAATAGATTACAGGTTCATATATGATGAAGCAAAAAAGATAGAACTGGAACTTAAAGGAGAATGAAAATCCCCCATCCCCCTTTTGATAAAGGGGGAATAAAAAGGGGGATTTAAGGAGTTTTCAAGTGAAACAAAAAATCTTAATTTACACGACATTTATTCTGTATATTATCTGTGTCCTTTCAATACTAACATTTATTGTTACAGGACGAAAAATTGATAGAAAATCTAAACTTATGGCTCTTAAATCCTCTTTTAAGAATGAAATTGCAATCGTCAATATCTCAGGTCCTATAAGTTTGAATTTACAGCCCAGAAAAATCTTTGCCTATGATTCAGGAGATATTGTCAACAAACTGCGCATCTTGGGGAAAAAAGACAGTGTCAAGGCAATCATATTGAGAATAAACTCTCCGGGTGGAAGCGTTGCTGCTGTCCAGGAAATATACAGCGAAGTAATGCGGTTGAGACAGAAGGGTAAAATTGTCATTACATCTATGGGCGATGTGGCAGCTTCAGGAGGATATTATGTCGCAAGTGCCTGTGATAAAATAGTAGCAAATCCGGGTTCAATTACAGGCTCAATAGGCGTTATATTACAAATCGGAAACATTGAGGAACTCTTTAAGAAAATCGGTGTCCAGACAGTAGTAATAAAGTCAGGAAAATTCAAAGATACCGGAACAATGTTCCGTGGAATTACAGAAGATGAAAAACAAATATTCCAGGAATTGATTAATGAAGCGTATAACCAGTTCATTAATGCCATTGTTGAAGGACGAAAAATGGAACCGGATAATGTCAGAAAACTTGCAGACGGCAGAATATTTACCGGAACACAGGCGCTCAAGAGCGGTCTTATAGACAAATTAGGTAACGATACTGACGCTATAAATTTAGCCAAAGAACTTGCAAATATTTCAGGTGAACCTAAGATAATAACTGAAATTGACCCCTGGGATAGACTGCTGGGAATTTTCGGTGAGACAAAAACCCAGACTTCCGTGCAGGAAATATTAAATGTACGAAAATTGCGATTTGAGTATATGCTGGAGTAACTTATATCTATGCCAAAACACATAAATCTATTGTTTTCATACCTCGCAATGCCAAAACAAACAGTACGTGATATAAAACAAACAAATATTTTATTACCGTCTATTATAACCTTCATTATTGCCGTTT
Source organism: Elusimicrobia bacterium CG1_02_37_114 (assembly GCA_001871125.1). Lineage (GTDB taxonomy): Bacteria > Elusimicrobiota > Endomicrobiia > CG1-02-37-114 > CG1-02-37-114 > CG1-02-37-114. The sequence continues at coordinate 1,696 of MNXB01000053.1, read as the reverse complement.
TTACCCAGTCATTGATTAGTCAAATCGTTCTAATCATCTCAAACAGAGAATCTCTTATGGCAACAATCCTGGTTTTTCTTTTGTCATTTACGATATATTCTCTTATGATAATAACTTACCTTGCGCTGATACAATTCATAGTATCATTTTTCTGTAAAGAGATAGATACAAAAACTGTCCTGAGCATATCCTGTTTGTCTTTCACGCCAATCTTTTTACTTTTACCGGTTTCTATTGTATCAACCTTTTGGATCAGCCAGTCGACACTTCTTTTAGGACTGGCTTCATTTTTAACATTTTTGTGGATTACTGTATTATTCTTTTCTGGTATAAAAGAAGCATATTCATTGAATTTCTGGCAATTTATTCTGGTAATTTTTTCTCCTGTTTTCTTAGGCATTCTGTTTCTTGCAATTTTTGTGCTGGCAGTAGTTTATTTTATGTTATTTTAAATCTACAGGGAATTCCAGGAATTAACCCTTCAGGGTTTTACTTGCTTCTATGTCCAAAAAAATCTTCGCGCTAATATGTCTCTTGCTTACTGCTGCTTATACTCTCGGGAGGTCCCGGATGGGAGAAAAAATGGTCATAAAACTACCTCAACCAAAAATAATCGGCAAAGTTTCTCTTGAACAAACATTATCAAAAAGACGTTCCATCCGAAGATACATCAATAAAAACTTCACTCAGGAACAAGTTTCACAATTGCTCTGGTCTGCACAGGGTATTACTGAACCAAGGATGAGATTTCGTACTGCGCCTTCAGCTGGTGCTCTCTATCCAATGGAAATCTATCTGGTAGCACATAACGGGTTGTATCACTATATACCTGATGGACATAAAATTGAAAAACTATCAGACAGGGACATACGTAGAGAATTTTCAGGAGCCTGCGGGGGACAGAGATTCATTGCAGAAGCATCAATAAGCATTGTTATTTCTGCTGTATATGAAAGAGTTACCGGGCGATATGGTAAAAGAGGTATAAGATATGTTGACATGGAAGCGGGGCATATTGCACAGAACATACATTTACAGGCAGTTGCAATGGACCTTGGCTCGGTTTCCGTGGGTGCATTTGATGATGCTGCAGTAGAAAAATTGCTTAACCTACCCAAAGACCATCGGGTAATCTATATAATCCCGGTTGGCTATAGTGCCAAATAAAAATCAAAAACATTAATAAAATGCGCCTGACCGGAGTTGAACCGGTGCACTCGGCTCCGGAGGCCGATGCTCTATCCATCTGAGCTACAGGCGCATCCAGATGTATTATCATTGAATTTTCAGTTATTGATTTGTTCGTAGTGTCCCCGGATAATTTTTATTTCCGCTCTGTAAATAGTTTATAAAATCAAAATTAGAATGTCAAGTATTCATATCCGCATTTCTTATTGATATTTATAAGAAATTTTACTATAATGGGTATACGAAAGGTAATTGTTTAGCTATTAGAAACAAATTGTTTTGGACATAATTTATTCATATTTGGAATTAAGGCTTTAGCCTTTTATAAATTAGATAATCCTGCGGATAAAACCCTAAAGGGTAAATTCCATAGTTCTTCTGACTGCTAAACAATTACTTTTTTCTCCTGTGATTATTTGTCTTATATAATATAAAATTATGTTAAGAGTTTATTAATGTTAAGAGTTTTAGTATTACCTTTCCATTCGTTTCCGTAATACTTCTTTTA
>MNXB01000117.1 GCA_001871125.1 Elusimicrobia bacterium CG1_02_37_114 | reverse complement strand
CACCAGTTGCCGTTATGTAAAAAGATTGTTCTAAGTTTTATGCCAGAAACGTATTCCATATTATATAATTGTAGCAAAAATTAAATGAAAAAGGGAAAGTCAGTCGCCGAAGGCGACCTAATTTAAGCTGAGAAATTGTTTTGGAGGTATGGCAAATGGAGAATTTTGAAAAGCGCATTGAAGTAAATTCTAAAGTACTTGTAGGGAAACCTGTCATCAAAGGTACTAGGATTTCAATTGAGTTAATTGTTAAGCTGGTTGCTCAAGGATGGACAGAGAAAGAAATTATTAAGGAGTATCCTTCCTTAACTAAAGACGATATCTGTGCAGCGCTTCTTTATGCTGAAAAAATAGTAGAGCAAGAAGAAATTCATCTATTAGTTGCACGATAATCTTTTATGAAATTTCTAATTGATGAAAACATAGGTAAATCTGTTATAGATTATATTAGGCAAAAAGGATATGATGTAAAAGTTGCAAAAGAAAAATATACAGGTAGAGAAGATTATTTTTTACTTAATTTGGCATACAAGGAAAAAAGGATTATAATAACAAACGACAAGGATTTTGGATTTCTCGTGTATAGAAATAAAACACCAAGTTTCGGTGTTATTCTATTTCGGTTTAATTTAGAAAAAGCCTCAATTAAAATTGCATCTTTAGAAAAAGCATTTAAATTCTATTCTGAAAAAATGACTAATCATTTTATTGTTATAGATGAACAGCAGATTAGAATAAGGCCCCTTTCTGAATAGGATATTATTATGGAACTGAGCAAGGAAGAAATATTGTGGTTGTATCAGAATCTAAGGAATGTTGATTTCTTTTCAGACGCAAACATGAAAGAAATAGACCTGTTGTTAAAGACCCAGATTCAAAAGCGAACATACAAGCCTGGCCATAAGATATGCAAGCAGGGAGCGGTATGGGATGCCTTTTATATGATATACTCGGGGAAGGTGTCAGTGTCACTTTCAAAAGGACTGTTGGGAAGCAGGAAGGTGAAGGAACTCGGTCCCGGGGAATTTTTCGGCGAGATGGCGCTCGCGTCAGATGATAAGAGGACGGCAAACGTCATCGCCCGGGAATCAACAGTGTGTTTTGTCATTTTTAGGGATGATTTCAAGAGATTCGTTTCCCAAAACCGGAGTTTTGCAGAGAAGTTATATTCGGTGATTAGAGAGAGGAAATACGAGTTAGATAAGATATAGGTCACGATAGCGTGAGGTAATTATGCAGGAAGTGAAGGTTCTGGATATTAAAGGTAGTAATTATAAAATTGTTGATATTGATTTTAAGAATATGTGGGATAGAGTTTTTAAGAATTTAGAAGAGGGGGGTTGGAAGGGTATATTTAAATCAGATTATACAGCCATTTATACAAGAAATACACAAAATGTTGATAGCAGAGCACAAAACAGAATTTAATTTTAGTCAAATTTAATTTTAGTCTTGACTTTAATAAAAATAATATTATATAATATCATTTCATTTACGAGGCTAAAGCCTCTATTCCGGACATACTTTATTTACGAGGCTAAAGCCTCTATTCCAAACATACTTCAAGGGTCAGAGCACCAAATGGCAGAAGTAGTATTAAAGAATGTTATAAAGCGGTATGGAAAAGTAACGGCGGTTAACGACATAAGTTTCTCTATCGGAGATAAGGAATTTTATGTGCTGGTTGGTCCGTCCGGTTGCGGCAAAACGACAACTCTGCGGATGATAGCCGGACTGGAAGAAATCACTGAAGGAGAAATTCATATTGACGGCAAAGTAGTGAATGATTTACCGCCAAAAGACAGAGACATAGCTATGGTATTTCAGAGTTACGCTCTCTACCCGCATATGTCGGTGCGTGACAATATGTCTTTCGGTCTAAGATTAAAAAAATACAGTAAAGAGGAAATAAACAACAGGGTTGATGATGCATCGGGAATACTTGCTATAAAAAATTTACTTGAAAGACAGCCAAAAGAACTTTCGGGCGGACAGAAACAGAGAGTAGCGGTAGGGAGAGCTATCGTTCGTAAACCGAAGGTTTTTTTGTTTGATGAACCGTTGTCAAATTTAGATGCTAAACTTCGTGTTGAAATGCGGGCTGAATTAAAAAAATTACACCAGAAACTCCAGGCGACAATCATATATGTTACTCATGACCAGGTAGAGGCAATGACGCTGGGCGATAAGATAGTAGTTATGAAAGACGGTGTCATTCAACAGATTGCAGACCCTTTAACTCTCTATACCAAACCCATTAATAAATTTGTGGCAGGGTTTATAGGGTCACCTGCAATGAACTTTATTGATTGCAGGATTATAAGGAAAAGCGATGGTTTGTGGTTAGATGAAGGTAACTTTACAGTAAAAATACCCGAAGATTTTGTTGAAGGACTGGAGGAAATTGCAGATAAAGAGGTTATCTTCGGTATCAGACCCGAACATATTTTTGACAGGCTTTACACGAGTATAGCGACATCCGAAAACACCGTGATGGTTACAGTAGATGTAGTAGAGCCATTGGGCAGTGAAAAATTGTTGGACCTTGTTACACAAAAAAGTAGATTTACTGCAAGAGTAAACCCATTTAATCAGGCAGAACCGGGTCAAAATATTGAAATAGTATTTGATATGAGCAAAATGCACATATTTAATAAAGAAACCGAGCAGGCAATCATTTAAAACAATGAATCCACTTGAAATGTTTCGACGAATAAAGTTGGTTACTATAATCGGGATATGTCTTGTTTTTGTTGTATATCTCGAACTAAAGCATCTTATCGGTATAAAGGAGTCGTCCTGGGCTCTGCCATGGTTTGGTTTAGTGCTGGAGATGATTCTTGGAGCGGTATCCCTCATCATAATACTTCAAATAGCATTTGAGCTGGTTGCCACACAAATGGCTAAATTGAAACATAAACAGGAAGAATTTGAAGAGATGGGCAATTTATTAAAACAGGCAAGCGGGGAATCGGATAGACGGAATGTTTTACTTCAGAGAAAAATTGACGAGATATCAAATCTACAACGTATTATTCGTGAAATGGCGCAGACAATGGACCTGAACAAGATTTTGAAGATAATTCTGGAGAGTATAAGTATATATTTACAATATGACCGCGTCAGTGTGCTTCTGATGAATGAGGAAGCAGGTGCTCTTGAGGGTATTGAAGGGCTTGGGATTGATATTGAAAAATTAAAAAATTTAAAAATACAAATAAGCGATAAAACCAATTTTGCGGTAACCTCTCTGCTGGAAAAACAGCCAAAAGTGCTTTTTAATTATAGAGATAATCCGTTAATTGATTTTGATATATTCAAGGAAATTGACCAAAAAGCTATCCTTGCCTGTTGTCCTCTGGAGGCAAAAGGTAGAGTTATCGGCATACTGATTGTAGATAATGTAAAGAGTAAACGTCAAATAGAAGAAAAGGACTTAAGAGCATTACTTACTTTTGCTAACCAGGCAGGCCTGGCAATAGAAAATGCACGGCTATATGAGACAGAGAGAAGATTCAAGGAAAAACTTCAGGAAGAAGTTGATATGGCAGTGAAAAAACTTGAAAAGGCACAGGATCAGCTAATTCAGGCAGAGAAACTTTCAGCGCTGGGAGAAATGGCAGCAATAGTGACACATGAAGTAAGAAACCCACTATCAACGATTCGCGGGTCAGCTGAACTGATGCAGGAGATGATAAATAAAAATGACCCGAGCCAAAAATATATAGATTTTATATTAAAAGAAGTCGACAGGCTAAACAAAGTTGTAGGTGATATACTATCCTTTAGCCATAAACCCCAGCTAACGTTGAAAAAATCGGATATTAACCAGGTGATTGATGAACTTGTTTCATTTCTTGAATTAACTGATTTTGTAAAGGTGGGTGTCAAATGTATAAAGGAACTTGATAAAACATTGCCTCCTTTTGATTTTGATGTTGACCGTATTAAGCAGGTAACACTTAATATTATTCAGAATGCATGTCATTTTATGGTAAATCGTGGAGTAAAACAGCTGACTGTTGTGACGAAGAAAAATAATGAAAACGTTGAAGTTGAAATATCCGATACAGGTCCGGGTATCCCGCCAGAAAATTTTAACAAAATATTTGAACCATTCTTTACAACAAGAACAAGAGGAACTGGCCTCGGTCTTGCAGTATCAAGAAATATTGTTGAAACCCATGGCGGTAAATTGGATGTTAGAAGCCAGATTGGTATAGGAACAACCTTTATTATCTCATTGCCTTTGACAACACCATCAATGGGATAGGAGCTACAAATATGGATGAGAAAAAAACTGTTTTAGTAGTAGAAGATGAAGAATTATTGGCAAAAGTTTATGAAGATACTCTTGGAAAATCGGGATACAATGTGCTTGTTGCAAAAGATGGTGCCACAGCTTTTAAATATCTTGATTCAGAGAAGATTGATTTAGTAATACTTGATGTAAAACTTCCGGACACAAGCGGTTTAAAAGTGCTTGAAGAAATAAGAAAGAAATCCAAGAGTCTGCCTGTAATGATGTGTACCGCATACGATGGTTTCAAAACAGATTATGAAATCTGGGCATCCCAGGTTTCAGATTTTGCGCAAAAACCAATATTGTTGGATAAACTGCGTGGGAAAATAAAGGAGATACTTGGTTAATTCCCGGAGTTAATCCTTCAGGATTTTACTTGTGTATGAATGAAAATAATATATGATGTCCACTCTATTATTTATTTACTCTCATCTCTATTAATACTCTCTGTCGTTATAGTAGTTCTTCTTTATATATATTCACACCGGACCATTGTTAAAGAAAGAAACAACCTGACAATTGCTTACCATAACAAGCTCAGATACTTAAACGAAATTACTGAATCCCTCCGCGGTACACTTGAACTTGAAAAAGTTTTTATAGAAATCCTTAACATCCTATCAAATAATTTTGGGTTTACTCCGATATTTGTATATTTAGTAGAGAGATTCCCGGATGCTAATTATTTTTTGAGATGTATTGCATGCCCGGGCGCTGTTTCACTCAGCGGTATAGAAATCTACGATATCCCGATAGATGGCAAAGAAGACCCCATCTATCCGATAATTGAAAACAGGGAACCCGTAAAGGCCTTTGAGTCCGAAAAGATAAAAAAAATAATAAAACTACCAGAAGCATCAATATTACCTATTGTTGCCAGTGACAGAATCATAGGCCTATTAATCACCAAGAAAATTGGCGAAGACCAAGATTTATTGCCACTTACAATATTTGCCAATCAGTCAGGTTTTGCAATAGAAAATGCACAGTTATATAAAAAAACCCAGGAGTTAACTATAATAGACGAACTTACCCAGGTTTATAACAGGCGATATTTTGATAGCAGATTACCGGAGGAATTAGAACTTGCAAAAAGATATAAAAGTCGTCTTTCATTCGGGATGGCAGACATTGACGACTTTAAATATTATAATGACAAGAACGGACATCAGGCAGGTGATGAATGTCTTAAAAGAATTGCTGCTATTATGGGCAACTCAATTCGCAGTGGTGATGTGGTCGCTCGTTATGGCGGTGAAGAATTCGTCATAATATTGCCTGCTACCGATAAGAACGATGCGCTGATTCCATGTGAAAAAATTCGCAGTGCAGTTGAAACGGCACCGGTTGCATACGGTGAAAAGCAACCTTTAGGCAGAGTGACGCTAAGTATTGGTATTGCTACATTTCCAACAGATGCCAAAGATGTTTACACTCTGGTAAATCAGGCTGACAGGGCACTCTACATGGCTAAAGATGCCGGAAAAAACAAGGTTGTAGTAATATAAATAAGGATAAATTATGGCTCTTACAGGACTTGATATTTACAAACTTCTACCAAAAACAAATTGTAAAAAGTGCGGGTTCCCTACCTGTCTGGCGTTTGCAATGGCCTTGGCTACAAAAAAAGTCTCTCTTGATAAATGCCCGGATGTAACAGAGGAAACAAAACAAATACTTGAAAGTGCAAGCGAGCCACCAATAAGGACAGTTACAATCGGCTCCGGTGAAAACAAAATTTCTATCGGCGGAGAAACTGTTTTGTTCCGGCATGAAAAAACTTTTTATCATAAGTGCGGGACAGGAATACTTTTAAGTGATAATCTGTCAGTGCCAGGAGGGGAAATTAAAAATAAAGTTAGTTTATTTAATAAACTTGTTTTTGACCGTGTCGGCCAGAAAGTCAGAGCAGAATTTATTGCGCTTAAAAACGATTCTGATAGTGAGACAAAATTTATAGATGCATTAAATGAAATAAATACATTAAGTAGTGATTCTTTACTGATTCTACTGAGCAATAATATAACAACTCTTGAAAAAGCATTGAGTACTCTAAAGGACAGGCGACCCGTAGTGGGACCCGCTAACACCGGAAACTATGAGTCAATGACCAATCTTGCCAGGACAAATAACGCGGGACTGCTTGTTACCGGGAAAGACCTGGATGAAATTGCTGCGGTCACACAAAAAATTACTGACATGGGGTTTCGTGAGATTGTACTGGATTTATCCAATCCTGACATAAACAGCTGTCTGGAAAATCTCACTCAGGTGCGGCGACTGGCATTAAGAAAAAATTATCGTCCATTAGGTTACCCGACAATTGTTTTCTGCTCTGCTAAGCAGGGTGAGAATAACTGCGACGCTCTAACCTGCGGGGCTACTTTTATAGCCAAGTATGCAAGCATAGTTATTGTGCCGGAGCCGGTTGACTGGCAATTTCTGGCAATGGTAACCCTGAGGCAGAATATCTATGCCGACCCACAAAAACCCGTCACCGTCCAACCAAAACTCTACTCTATAGGCGGTACTCCCGATAATAAATCGCCGGTTCTCATAACAACAAATTTTTCTCTCACCTATTTTACTATAGAACCTGAAATAATCAATTCAAAAATACCTTCCTGGCTTGTGGTTGTTGATACCGACGGTCTTTCAGTACTCACTGCCTGGGCAGCAGAGAAATTTACACCGGAAAAAATTGTTGATGCAATGAAAAAAGCAAACATTGAGAATATTGTAGAACACAGGAAACTTATAATTCCCGGCTATGTTGCTGTTATGAGTGGCAAACTCAATGAACTTTCCGGATGGGAAGTCCTTGTGGGTTCCAGAGAAGCATCGGGAATACCTAAATTTCTGCGCTCAATATGGTTGTAGCCCCCGAGTAATGATTTCGTAGAATATATAACGGAATCATCGTGGGGCAGTAGACCTTGTCCTGGAGTAGAGGCTTTAGCCTCGTTATTTTATGCATACCGTAAAAATACTTCCTGATGACATAGAAATTAAAGTTAAAGATAATACTGACCTATTGTCTGCCATAACCGACGCTGGTATATATATTAATTCAGATTGTGGTGGCAATGGAACCTGTGGAAAATGTAAAGTTATTATCAAAAACGGTTATGTATTGAGTTGTCAGACAAATGTTACGGATGACTTAGTAATTGAAATACCGTATAGTTCAAGAATAGAAGAAATACACGCACTCATAGATACTGCGGAGCAAACGCAGGAAAGTGTTTTTGCATACCAGCCACTCGCAAAAAAAGTTCACTTAAAGCTTGTCCAACCTTCACTTGAAAATAACATACCTGATTACGAACGTCTAAAGAGTAAACTTGAAGAAAAATTATCCATATCAAACCTGAAAATCGGCCTGTCGTTGTTAAAAGCGCTGCCTCATTTTTTGAGAAAGGTTGAATGGGACTTTACCGCAAGCTTAGTGGAATCTGACGGTGGATACGAATTCGTACAATTTGAACCGGGTGACAGGTCAAAGGATATTTACGGGATTGCACTTGATATAGGGACTACCACGGTCGTTGCATACCTGGTGAATTTAGACAGCGGTAAAGTCCATTGTGCAGAAGCGACCTATAATCAGCAAATCTCCCTGGGCCAGGATGTTATAACCCGGATAATGTATTCCACAGAGAAAAAAGGATTGAAGAAACTTAGCCAGATGATATGTAATACCATTAATGACCTGATTGCCGCATTAGTTGAAAAAAGCGGTATTTCACAAAACGATATTCTTGCTGTTCAGTCTGCAGGTAATACTACAATGATACATTTGTTCTTGGGTATAAATCCTGAATATATAAGAAAAGAACCCTACATACCTGTGGTTAATTTTCCGCCAGTGATAAATGCAGAAGAACTCAATATAAAAATTAACCCGAGAGGGACAATTTCCTGCCTGCCCGGGGTAGCATCTTATTTAGGCGGTGACATAACAGCCGGTGTCCTGGCAAGCGGTATGGATAGGGTAGAAAAAGCATCTTTACTTGTTGACCTGGGCACAAACGGAGAAATTGTTCTCGGCAACAGTGACTGGCTTGTAGGGTGTTCCTGCTCTGCGGGGCCTGCCTTTGAAGGAGTGGGAATAAAGTGCGGAATAAGTGCAATAGACGGTGCAATACAAAGTATTAAGATTGACAACGGTGAAGTTACTGTTTCTACTATCAATAACAAAAAGCCAAAAGGTATATGCGGTTCCGGGCTGATAGATATACCTGCTGAACTGCTGAGAAATTCCATAATTGACCGTTCAGGTAAATTCAGGAAAGAATCAGTTAAGAGTAACCGTTTAAGAAAAAATGAAGATGACGAATATGAATTTGTAATTGTTTCTGATAAAGATAGCCACATAGTAATAACAGAATCTGATATTGCAACACTATTACGTTCAAAAGGAGCTGTCTTTCTGGGCATGCAGGTTTTATTACAGGAAATGAAACTAAAATTTGAAGATATTGACAGGATATACATTTCAGGTGGTTTCGGCACTGCCCTTGATATCGGAAAGGCGATTCTGATTGGACTGTTGCCTGACTTACCCGATGAGAAATTCAGTTTCATTGGTAATTCTTCAGTAGCAGGTGCAAAAATATGTCTCCTTTCAAAATCCGCAAGAGAGAAGGCAAAAGAGATTGTAGGTAAAATGACTTATATAGACTTGTCCACGAATCCGAAATTTATGAATGAATATACGTCAACATTGTTTTTACCGCATACGGACATTGAACTATTTCCCACGGTAAAGAGAAAATTGGGGATTTAAAAGGACTGGACTTTATGGAAAAAGTAATTGAGAAATGGACGGGTAAAATAGCTGAATTATCAATAGGGTCGGTAAGTTCTGAGGGTGGTAGCAGAAGCAAGGTTATAAAAATCGGTGGTGAAACTACATTACCATTCCTGCATTTTGAAGGGCAGATGCCTAATCCTCCGCTAGTTGCTGCAGAAGTGTGTGATACGCCTCCCGAACACTGGCCTTTTATTATTGAGGAATTTAAGAACTTTATCAACGATACCCTTAGATGGGCAAAAAAGTGTGAAGAATGGGGCGCTGATTTGCTCTGTCTGAAACTTGACTCCTGTCATCCTGACGGTAAAAATAATTCAGTGGAATATGCCGGGGAATTAGTCAGTAAAGTTTTGAAAACTGTCAGCCTCCCGCTGATTGTTATAGGATGCAATCATCCTGAAAAAGACCAGGAGATACTTCCAAAAGTGGCTGAGATGACCAAAGGAGAGAAAATTCTTTTAGGCATGGCTACTAAAGATAATTATAAAACAATTACTGCAGCGGCACTTGCAAATGACCACAGTGTCATTGCAGAAACTCCACTGGACATAAATTTAGCAAAACAACTCAACATATTGATTTCTGATATGGGATTGCCGGTTGAACGGATAGTTATGCATCATACTACAGGCGGGCTGGGCTATGGATTTGAATATTGTTATTCAATAATGGAAAGATGCAGGCTGGCGGGTTTGACGGGTGATAAAGTTGTAGCAACACCGATAATAAATATGATTGCTGAAGAAACATGGAAAATAAAAGAAGCAAAAGCTTCAAAAGACGAACAACCTACATGGGGAGAACTTCATAGCCGTGCTGTCGGATGGGAAGTAACCTGTGCCGCGGGATACCTCCAGGCAGGCTCGGATATTCTGGTTTTAGTACATCCCGAATCTATAAAGATTATAAAACAGACAATAAAACAATTAATGACGGGGGTCAGGCCTTGACATTAGAGTTTAAAATGTAGCGTCTTGATTTATCATAAAATGTAGCGTCTTGATTTATCATAAAATGTAGCGTCCTGATTCATCAGGACGAAAAGGAGGCAGCATGCTTATCATTGGAGAAAAGATTAATGGAATGTTTAAAAATGTCCGTGAAGCAATCCAGACAAAAAATAAATCAATCCTGCAGGACATTGCAAAAAAACAACTTGAGGCAAGCGCGGGTGTCCTGGACGTAAATGTGGGACCCGCCTCATCTGAACCGCTGAAGGATATGCAGTGGATGATAGAAACAATCCGTGAAGTCACAAACGTACCGCTTGCGATAGACACAACAAAATTAGACGTTATGGACAAAGGACTTGAACTTTCAGGAGAAGGGGCATTCCTGAATTCAATAAACGGTGAAGAAGAAAAAATGGACAAATTTCTGCCGTTAGCAAAGAAATATAATACAAAAATAATTGCTCTTACGATAAACAAAACAGGTATACCGATAACTCCGGAAGGCAGGGTTGAAATAGCGGCAAATATTGTAGCAAAAGTAATGGAACACGGGATAGATACTTCTGGTTTATACATAGACCCGGTAATACTGCCCGTCAATGTTGCTATGGAGCATTCAGCCGCAGTTCTTGAGGCTCTGAAACAGTGTCCACTTCTGTGTGACCCGCCGCCAAAAACCATACTCGGGTTATCAAACGTATCACAGGGAACAAACTACCGTTCACTTATAGACCGGACTTTCCTTGTAATGGCACTTGCAAGCGGTCTTGATGCTGCCATAGTTAACCCGCTTGATAAGGACCTGGTAGATGCTATGATAACCGCCGAACTTTTACTTGGCAAAAACATTTATTGCGATTCTTTCCTTGATGCTTACAGAAGAAAATAATATTTTAATAAGGGCGAGCTTGAAATTTTATTATTAATGTTGTATAATTTACAACAATTGATGTAATATTTACAACGGCATATCAAATATGATTTTATTAGAAAATAAGCTTAGAAAAAAGCTTTTAACTTATTCATTTACGCACCCGGATGAAAGTTATTATGTAAGGGAACTTGCGAACCTTATAGGCATGGATGCAGGCAATCTTTCAAGAGAATTAAAAAAATTTGAGAAAGAAGGAATCTATGTTTCGCATAGAAGAGGTGATTTAAAATTTTATTCCTTAAACAAAAAATATCCTCTTTATAAGGAAATAAAGATAATAATATTCAAAACAGAAGGAGTGGGGGGGCAATTGAAAGAAATGCTTAATCAGTTCAAAGATATTGTATTAGCTTTTATCTACGGTTCCTATACAAAAAACAAAGAGAAGAGAACTTCTGATATTGACTTAATAGTAATTGGAAATATTAATCAGGATAAATTCTTAGAGAAAATCAATAATTTAGAAAAAGAATTGAATAGAGAAATTAATTTTACTACTTACACCGAAAAAGAATTTGAAAACGAAAGAAAGAAATCAGGTGGATTTTTAGATATGATAATTAAAGATAAAATCTTATTATTGAAAGGACAACTGAATGCAGGAAAACCTGAGTAATTTATCCGCAGGATTATCTAATTTAATTAAAAAACTAATAAATGATGGTAAATTAAGAGAAAAGAAGGTCGGTTTCGTTCAGGTTGAATCTTTATTGAAAGAATCTATTTTAAATCTAAAGGAAGCTAAAAAAATATCCGATTTAGCAGAAAGATGTCACTATTTTCAACGAAAAAATAGTAATATAAAACAAAATGAGAAAAAGTACATTAAAAAATCATTTAAAATCAAATAGACTACAAAACGCTGATAAAAAATATTTAATCAGAGAAAGTTCTAACGAATATTTATTCCCTAATTTATTTTTAAACTCAACTAAAAAAGATATAAATATTAATAAAGACAGAAAATTTAAAACTATTGATTTGGGAGCACGCGGATTATATACTAAAAATAATAAATTGAATGATCTAACGGGAAGAGAATGGAAATTTGCAACAAAATCAGTGATTAACAAAGTTTATTCTCTTAACCTGCAACATGGTCTTCGTAAGCAACATGGTGGACAAAAACCTCCCGAACTCTGCGCTGACCTAATAAAAACTTTTACTAAAGAAAATGCAATTGTCTTTGATCCTCTAATGGGGGTTGGTGGAACTTTACTCGGAGCATCACTATGTAACAGAAAAGCAATTGGGATTGATATTAATCCTAAATGGATAAAAATCTATAAAGAAGTATGTAAGTTAGAAAAAATACAGGAACAGGAAATAATCGAGGGAGATTGTAAAACAGAAATAAATAAATTTCAAGATAATTTCTTTGATTTCATTCTAACGGATATTCCATACTGGCATATGGATAAGTTGGAACAGACGAGAAGTAAACGAATAAAGCAATCTAATTTATCACAATTTAATGGTTCCCATATTCAAACAAAAGAAGAATGGCTTGAAGAGATGAAAAAAATATTTGAAGAATGCCAAAGGGTTCTCAAAAATAAAAAATATTTAGCAATTTTTATTGGTGATATGTATAGAGGAAATGAATATCATTTGTTAGGTGCGGAATTATCAAATATAATAAAAAATCCTAACTTAGTACTAAAAGCAAATCTTATTTGGTATGATGTAAGCAAATCACTCCATGTTTATGGGTATCCTTCCACTTTTATTCCTTCAATGATTCATCAAAACATACTGATTTTTAGAAAGGAAGGATAATATGCCAGAGGAATATAATATTTCTAAACAAAGACCTTTGTTCATTAAAGAACCCCAAGATGATCTTTATGGCAAACAAAGAAAAATAAGAGTTCTTACTTCAGAAGAACTTGAAGAGATCTGTAAGAACGCAGAGCATATCAATCTGGTTTCTTTTTCAGATAACACATTAGAAAGTGTATATGTTTTTGATTTAATAGTTCAATTCAGTAATTTTCTAAAACTGGTTGGCGTAGTATATGAACCAATAAGTCAACCGATTTATTGTTTTGTCTCCTCAGATAATAAATACATTAACATAAAAATATGCGGACAATACTCAGCATGGGATATACCAGAAACAGTTGGGAAAATTATCCAATTTGCAGATATCCCTGATATTGTTATTTGTAGATTTGATAAGAATTTTAACCCCGTTGTTGTTATAGAAACAACAGGTACTGCAAATGTTGGGAATTCACAATGGCAACGTGAAGGCAGAAAATTAGGTGCAGTCATTTCTAATACACCTGTTCTTTACCAAACCTTTTATTCGGGGACTGATAGATCGCAGGAAGTAGACGAAGGTCAACCAAGAGAACCGACATCGTTACAGGTAATAAATCATATTATTTATACAATTAGATATAGGTGTCCTTCTTTTGTAATATATTTTGATAATCCGAAGATTGATAGTAGACTTGGATTTAGTCATTCTCAACCTGAAGGAAGAAGTTTAATAGGAAATTGTCTTTCTTTAATACTTCTTAATAGTGCTTTTGGTACACATAAAGAAGAAAAAATAAAATTTGAAAGAATTATCTTGAACCACATGAGGGTTTATTTAAATAATTCAGTTATAAAACACGGCAGATCCCATGTAAGGCTTGATAATGACTTCTCTGTTTTAACCGAAAAACAACGTTCCTTACTTTTAAAAGATTCGTTTTTAGAAGATTTTATTATTAAGCGAATATATGATAAATCAGCAAAAGTTGAATCTAGTTGTAATATTTTAGATTGGAATTTTAAAAATTTTGTTAATTGGGTTCCCGGCAATATTGAAGATAAACCATTAATTAAAGATCTCATAAATCATAAGATAAAGTTACTTTCTTATAAAAAAGGTATATCAAAAGTTGGCATATGTTTGGATACCTCAAAGTTGAAGCAAATTATAGAATCAAATTACAACCATAATAATATTACGCTCACATCGTTAAATACTTCGTTACCAACACTAATATTTCCGGGAAGAATCTGGAAAGGAGAAAATAAAATAGAGTCCGGAGACCCGGAATCTGGAGAACTCTATGCTTTTAGAGAATTGTTTGCCTTGGATTTAGATGGGGAAAAAACAATGAACCTATTGCTATATATTTTTGTTGACCCTCCAGAGGGATTTAAATATGATAAATTTGTCACAAAAAATACTAAATTAACACGATCTTTTAAATACAATTCTGATTTGATTATAATTAATAATGAGGTGCAGAAACCATATGACAATTAAAGAGTTAATAAAATTTAATGCTAAGAAATATGGTGAAGAAGCTTCTTTGATGTCTGTGGATTTTTCATTAACAACTATTTATGACAAATGGTTCAGGGCATATATAAGTCCACCAGGAGGCGCATGGCAGGAATTATTTCTAGAATATAACAATAAAACCCACAAGTTTTATGTTGGAAAAGAAGTTGAACGCGTTGACTTAGTTTTGCAAAAAAGTGACACGCCGAAAGTTTTATTTTTCATAGGAGAGGCGAAGGATGATTATAAGAAGATTTTATCAGATAGGAAGAAAATAAAGAGATGTATGTTGGATGTTTTAAAGTTTATAAGTGATGTAGAAATAGAAGGTAAGAAACCATTTAAGAACGGTAAATTCAAGCCAATATTTGCTTTTATTGCAGGAATAGACACGAAAATTTTTGGTAAGTTTGCTGAAAGAGTTTTGTCAAAAGAAAGCGAGCTTATTAAGGAAACGATAAACGACTTAGAGCCTTCTGATTCAGACCGTTTAGCAATTATATCATATATTGATGAAACAAAAACCAAGTTTATTTTAAATTTTTCAGATAATTTTGACCCAAATTTGAAAAAATATTTTGAATCAATATTTTTGAATTTTCATAGGGCAAGATAAAACAATACAAATGAAGTATATAGGAAATAAGTTTAGATTATTGCCGTTCATTGATAAGGTAATTACACAAGAAAAATTGCCAACGAAAGGAACTTTTTGTGATATTTTTAGTGGCACAACTAATGTTGCACAATTTTATAAGAAAAAGGGATATAAATTGATTACTTGTGACATTATGTATTATTCCTATGTTTTTCAATATGCATACATAAAGAACAACATAAATCCTTCCTTCACAAAAGTATTACAGCATGAAAAAGATATTTTAAAAGCAAAAAATAAAGTTCAGTCATCCTTGTTTTTTAAAGAGGATACAAATAAGGAAAATTTGAAAGCTGTACTAAATTATCTAAATAATCTACCAGAAGAAAAAGGGTTTGTATACTTAAACTATGCTCCGGGAGGTACTTCCAATAGTAAATATCAAAGACAATATTTTAAAGATGAAAATGCGAAAAAAGTGGATGCCATTAGAAATCTCATTCAGATATGGAAAAATAATGATTGGATAACAAAAGAGGAATATTTTATTCTCTTAGCATCTTTAATTGATGCTGCAGATTTTGTTGCTAACATATCGGGTACATATGGAGCTTTTTTGAAAATATGGAGGTCCATGGCATTAAAGCATTTAACACTTTTACCACCCAAATTAATAGAAAGCAATTCAAAACATGAGATCCATTTGGAAGATGCAAATAAATTAGTAAGAAATATTAAATGCGACATATTATATATAGACCCCCCATATAATAGTCGTCAATATGCACCAAATTTTCATATTCTTGAAACAATTGCTAGATGGGATAATCCTAATATTTATGGTAAAACAGGACTTCGTCCTTACGATAAACAAAAATCAGATTATAATCTAAAAGAAAAATGTGGAGAGAAATTTGCAGATTTAATAAAAAATGCAGACGCAAAATACATACTATTAAGTTATAACAACGAAGGAATTATGTCAGATGAACTTATTCGTGAAACACTATGTAAAAGAGGTAAAGCCAAGGTTTATAAGCAAATATACAGACGATTTAGGACAGAGCGAGATCATGCAAAACGGCACTATAAGGTTTCCAACGATAAGGTTACAGAAACAATATATTTTTTAAAAACAATAAATTAAATGCATAATAGGTATTGTTGGATTAAAAGTGTTACGGGACGGTGTTTAAATGATTGAATTATTGAAAACATGTAACGGGGACGTTTGTAGTTGCTCAATAATTCGGTAATTTACTAGTAGTGAAAGAAAAAAAACACGAATAAATCTGCAATTATTAAAAAATAGCTGTCACTATTTTATTAGCTTATACAGCAATGTTAAAGGCAGGTAGAGCTTTATTGTTATTGTCGGGTTATATCCCTGATGATGGTGGTCAACATAGGACAGTAGTAGAAATGACTGAAGCAATTTTGGGTGATAAATATTCAAATCTTGTAAGGAAATTTGAATCTATGCGAAGAAAAAGAAATGATTTGACCTACGAATCAGGTGTATTGATGTCAATTTCTGATTCACAAAAGGCATTATCTGATGCCATTTCTCTGGTGCAAAGTATATTAAAAGAGATAGAGTTACAGAATCCACAACTCGAATTAAAATTAGATTTATAGAAATTTCGGTAAACAAAAAACTTAACATATGCAAAAAATATTAATTACAGGAGCAAACGGTTTTGTCGGGAGTCACATCGCAGAGAGACTTGTAAGTAAAAATTATTCCGTAAGATGTCTTGTCAGGAAAACGAGTGATTTAAAATGGGTAAAAAATCTGCCTTTGGAATTTTGTTACGGAGATATAACAGAACCCGAAGCTTTAGAACAGGCAGTGAAAGATATTGACATAATTTTTCATTCAGCAGGAGTTGTCCGGGTATCAAAAACAGAAACTTATTATAAAGTCAACCATATAGGTACAAAAAATCTTATTGAAGCGGTTTATAAGTTTAATCCAGATATAAAAAGGTTTGTTTATATATCGACTCAATCTGTAATGGGACCCTCACAGGCAGATATGTGTAAAGGATTGAATGAAAGTTGCATTCCTGTTTCACACTATGGTAAAAGTAAACTACTCGGTGAGGCAGAGGTGCTTAAATACAGAGATAAATTACCGGTGACAGTTTTGCGTCCTGCCGCAGTTTATGGTCCGAGAGATAAAGATTTGTTTCCATTTTTTAAAGTTGCTGCACAGGGTTTTTTTACGATTATGAGCGGTGACAGAAACTGTAAAATCCAGCTTTTGTTTATAAAAGACCTGGCAGAAATATGCTGTCTTATTGCAGAAGCAAAAGAGACAGGGAATGACATATATTTTCTGGCTGAAAACAGGATATACACCTGGGAGGAAATCGGCAGAATACTCGGCTGTGTTTCAGGCAGGAATGTAAAAATCATTACTTTCCCTCTATATCTTGTGAATATTTTTGCGGTGATATCAGAATTTTTCGCGAGTTTTAAAAATATGCCGGCAAAACTGAACAGGGATAAAGTTAAAGAGTTCTGTCAGAAATACTGGACAGCAGATACGTCTGTTTTTGAAAAGGATTTTGAGCTTAAATTCACGCAACTTGAAATAGGGGCAAAAATTACTTATAATTGGTATAAAGAAAATCACTGGCTGTAAAAAGGAGCATTCCATGGACCTGTTTTCTAAATGTCAGAAATTTACAACTGCAAGGGAAGTAATGGCTGCGGGATATTACCCGTATTTCCGGAGAATAGAGACAGCACAGGGTCCCGAAGTAATAATTGACGGTGAAAAGAAAATCGTATGTTGTTCTAATAATTATTTAGGACTTTCGCTGCATCCTAAAGTAAAACGTGCTGCAATTGAGGCAATAAAGAAATACGGTACCAGTTGCACCGGCTCAAGGTTTTTGAGCGGTTCACTTGACCTGCATGAAAAAGTTGAACGAAAATTTGCCCGGTTCATCGGTAAAGAATCAGCGTTATTGTTCACTACGGGACATCACTCCAATTTAGGCGCGATATCAACTCTTGTCGGCAAAAATGAACTTGTTATAACCGATAAACTTGACCATGCATCAATTATTGACGGCTGCATGCTTTCGTTTGGCGAGATGCTGAGATACAGGCACAATAATATGGAAGATTTGGAAAGAGTCCTGTCAAAGAATCGCGATGTCCCCAAACTTATTGTTGTTGACGGTGTATTCAGCATGGAAGGCGATATTGCAAATTTGCCCGAAATTGTTAAACTTGCAAAGATATACAATGCAAGGGTAATGGTGGACGATGCACATTCACTCGGAGTTCTGGGTAGAAACGGCCGAGGCACTGCCGAGCATTTCGGGCTTTCCGCAGAAGTGGATATAATAATGGTTACAGCGAGTAAATCGCTTGCATCCATCGGCGGATTTATTGCTGGGCACGAAGAAGTCATACACTACATTAAACATTTTGCCAGAGCACTAATATTTACTGCGAGTCTGCCGCCTGCACAGGTTGCCGCCATTGATGTTTCATTAGATATAATTGAGCAGGAACCCGAATTGAGACAGAGATTGTGGAAAAACACAAGAAAGATGCTTAGTGGCTTCAAATCGTTAGGTTTCAATACGCGCGATAGCGAAACCCCGATTATACCGATTACCGTAGGTGATGATATGAAAGCATTCCAGATGTGTCAGATGTTATTTGATGAAGGGGTGTTTGCCAGTCCTGTTGTGAGTCCTGCGGTACCCGAGGGAGAGGCACTCATAAGGACGAGTTATATGGCTATACATACAGATAAACATCTTGACCGTGTTCTTAACGCATTTGAAAAAGTCGGTAAACAACTCGGTGTTATCCCGGGAGCATATAGACCTGATAAATTCAGGAAACAGAGGAAAATATTCAGGCAGTTAAGGATAGGGACGCAGAGGTTCCGCATAGAATTGCAAAAATGGTTCAAGGACCTTTTCTGGCGTTTCGGAAAATGACCGCATATGCAGATAAGAACTGTTGAAACCGAAAAAGATTTGATGAAATTTATAAAATTTCAGTGGAAAGTTTATAAAAATGACCCCTACTGGGTACCGCAGCTTATTTCAGACATAAAAAAACTGTTAAATAAAAACAAAAACCCTTTCTGGAAGCACTCGGAACAGAGATTGTTCCTTGCGGAAAATAACGGCGAAATTGTCGGACGCATAGCAGGTGTAATTGACAGAAACTATCTTGAATTTCACAATGAACAGACAGGGTTCTTTGCATTTTTTGAAGCCATGAACGATTATTCCGTTGCTGAATTATTGTTATCTGCTGTTGAAAACTGGCTGAAGGAAAAAGGTATGAAAAAAATGATGGGCCCGACTGCACCTTCCACAAATGATGAACTCGGTTTTTTACTGGAAGGGTTTGATTCACCGCCTGTTCTGATGATGCCTTACAATCCTGAGTACTATCACGGGTTGGCGGAAAAGTATGGTTTGAAAAAAGATAAAGATTTATATGCATATCAGATTACAGAAAAAACCGTTCCGATGGAAAGGCTTAATCGGCTGAACGAAAAAATAAAAAGACGTGAACCAAAACTCACCATAAGACAGGTAAATCTGAAGGACTATGACAATGAAATAAAACGAATAAGAGAAATTTATAACAATGCCTGGGGAAAAAACTGGGGGTTTGTGCCCTGGACAGAGGAAGAGTTTTATTATCAATGTGCAAATCTTAAACCATTAGTTGTCCCGGAATTGGTTTTCTTTATCTATATAGGGACAGAGCCGGTCGGTATGTTAGTAGGAGTACCGAATTATTTTGAAGTATTAAAAAAATTAAATGGTAAAATGGGTCCTGTTGAATTAATAAAATTTTTATGGTATAAGAATAGAATAAAAACTCTTCGTATAATGATTATGGGTGTAAAAAAACAATATCGTAACCGGGGTATTGAAGGAATAATGTTCTATGAAATAGTAGAGAGGGGAATTAAACTCGGGTATAAAACCGCAGAAATGTCCTGGGTCCTTGAAGACAATATAGCGATGTGCAGGGCGGCTGAAATGATGGGCGGGAAAATATATAAAAAATATCGTGTCTATGAAAAAACGCTGTAGTGGTGGCATTTATGACACCCATATATTAAATTAGGAGCAGAAAATGACAGAACAGAAGGAAAAAATTGAAGAGACAGAAAATGGTTCTATTTTGGGACTGGTGTTTCTAACTTCCGCGGCTTTATTAATCCTGGCAGGGTTAATAACGCTTTCCGGGAAAAAAAATCATCTCAAAATAGAAAATATAAGAAAAGCCTATTCTGGAATTGATACGGAAGAATATAAATAATTCTCTTGCCTGTAAAAAAATTATCGCCTATCACATTTTTTGCCATTTCCCTGGCTTTTATTGAAGCTGTTGTAGTGGTTTACCTTAGAGAATTATATTACCCGGAAGGTTTTTATTTTCCTTTGAAGTTAATACCGCCAAAAATTTTATTGACAGAGATTCTCCGGGAAATTGCTACTATTGTTGTGATTACTGCAGTGAGTCTGGCAAATGGAAAAAACAGAATCACAAAATTCGCTACATTTCTATTTATTTTTGGTGTATGGGATATATTTTATTATGTATGGTTAAAGACGTTACTCAACTGGCCGCAGAATTTATTTACCTGGGATATACTTTTTCTGATTCCGGTGACATGGGTTGCACCTGTCCTGGCGCCAGCCCTTGTATCAATAGTAATGATAATTATGGCAATTTCTATTTTATATATCCAGACTAAAACAGAATGTCCTGTTAAATTCAACTGGATTTTGTTCATTTCAGGTGCAGTTGTTATTTTTGTATCATTTGTATGGAATACATGGAATACAAATTTAGTTACAAGGCAACCCACCGCTTCCGATTTCCCCTGGTTAATTTTTATAATCGGAGTTCTCCTCTGGTCCCCCCTGCTCCGGATTATCTTATCGCAGACCTGAATTTGAGAAATTAAGTTTAAAATTATATACTATACCTGTCTGGAAGGTAGGTTTGCAAAATAGAAATATAATTGCTATAATGCATACATGATAAAAAGGCTGCTTTCAACAAAACTGGCTGCGTTTCTTAAACTCTTCCCCGTTGTTGCCGTAGTAGGGCCGAGACAGGCGGGCAAAACGACCTTTGTTAAAAACGAATTAAGGCAATGGCGATATTTTGACCTTGAAAAACCATCTGATTACAATAAGCTCCGGCCTGATGTTGAGTATTTTTTTCAAGAGTACGGCAAACACTGCATTGTAGACGAGGTGCAGGAGATTCCGGCTATTTTTTCATACTTGAGAAGTTTCATAGACAGTAACCGAAGGAAAAAAGGACAAATCGTTTTGCTTGGCTCCGTTAATCCATTGCTCTTAAAAGAAATCTCAGAATCTCTGACAGGTAGAATTGGTTTAATTGAACTTAGTACACTGACGTATTCCGAGATTCATAATAATGTGAAAATGAACTTAGAGGATTTCTGGTTAAAGGGCGGGTATCCCGAACCTTTAAAGTGGACGCTAAATAATCACGTTATCTGGGTAGAACAATATATAAAATCACTTGTTGAAAGAGATATTTTACGCTATCATCAGGTAACTCTCTCCGCGCAAAAGCAAATACAATTAATGACCATGGTTGCTCATGTACACGGCAAACACTGGAACGCTTCGGAAATAGCATCTGCTTTTGGAATCAGCTATCATACGGTAAACAGCTATGTAGATATACTGGAAAAATATTTTCTGGTAAGGCGGTTGTATCCCTATTTTACCAATGTCGGCAAACGGCTTGTAAAACATCCTAAACTTTATTATCGGGATACGGGTATTCTCCATTATCTTCTTGGAATAAATTCAAAGGAAGAACTCAGGACGTCTCCCCATAGAGGTTTTAGTTTTGAGGGGTTAATAATTGAAAATATCATCAAGGGCATGCATGCGTCAAAAAAATCATCACCTGAGTTCTATTTCTATCGTACTGCCCAGGGCGATGAAATAGATTTACTGGTAAAAGAAAGTAATGATCTAACTGCTTACGAAATTAAAACCTCAACAACTGTAACGAAATCTGACCTGTCCGGTTTTCAAAGATGCATTGAACAACTTGGCGTTTCCGGGGGTATTGTGATATATTCGGGAAGAGACAATTATTCTCTTTCACACAATATAGAAGTAAAATCCGCAAACGATTTCCTTGCCGGCAAATTTTAATGCAAAATATGCGGGTATTTCTTTGAGAAATTCTGGTTCTTCGGGTTTTATTGTAGAGATGCATTAGAATGCATTTGTTTAAGATATTTAGAAGAATAGATAATTTTACATAATCTTAACATTTGCAAGGATTGTGTCATTCTGACGGATTCCCCAACTTGTTGGGGCTAAAAAATAACAAAATAAATCAAAACATGACAAAACTTGATAGTACTACCCGAACAAGTTCGGGATTCCAATGGGATTATGACACAGTCTGTGTACTCAGACTTGCTTGGATAAGAATCCGTTAACAATAAATTAACATAAATATTGTTCTACAATAAAACCTGAAGAACCAAGAACCAAAAAACCATTGACCGAGTAGGTCAACCGAGAGGTTGACAAAATGTAGTTTTGTTGTTATAATAATGACTGACTGGTCAGTCATATATAGGAGTAGAGGGGCCTGATAAATTGAAGAAAAAAGAAATTATGGAGAATCACCGTTTAAAAATTCTTGAATCTGCCAAGGAACTATTCAGCACTAAAGACTATCACCAGTGCCTGATTGAAGATATTGCGCGGAAGGCAGGTATTGGCAAGGGCACGTTCTATCTTTATTTCAAAGACAAGAAAGATCTTCTGGCACAAATTCTGTATAAATTATTAGATGAACTTGCTGATAAGATAAGGGGGGTGCGGGCAAAGAAGGTGGATTTTAAAAAGCAGATGGTTTTTCTGTTAGAAGAGGTTATATCTTTTCTAAATAGTAACAATTCAATTTTTTCTGTTATGCACCGCGAGGGACCTTTAATCCTGGAAAAAGACGTGCAGATTGAACTTCATAAGAAAATGGAAGTTATGATTTCAGAAATAGTATTGATAATGAAAAGGGGTATAAAAGAAAGTATTTTCAGAGAAGACAACCCCATGTTTTATGCAATAGTATTTACATCTCTTGTGCACGGCAGTTTATTTGAAGGATTTAAGGAAATGTCCGTTCCCACGGGTAAAAATATTAATAAAAAGAAGTTACTGGATATATTTCTATATGGTGTCGCAAAAAGGACTGTTGCAATCTGTATTCTTGCATTGTTTTTGCTGTCACAGACATTATTTGCACAGAGTATATTTACTTTAGAAGATTGTATAAAGTCAGCACTGGAAAATAACCCGCAGATAAAAGTTGCCGAGCAGAAGATTAAATCAGCCAGGGCAAAAAAATTAGAAGCGTTTTCAACTCTTTTACCGAAACTTTCACTCAGCGGAACCTATACTAAATTGAGCAAACCTACTTTTGAATTACCCCCGGGTATGGTATTGCCTTTTGATATCAGTCCCGCTATGACTTCAACAGAAATTTATGGAGGCAAATTAGCACTTCAACAGCCGTTGTTTATGTCAGGCAGACTTTACCAGGTTAACAGGCAGGCATATTTTGGTTACGAAGTAACACAGGAAGAATACAGAAAGACAAAAAATGACCTAATATATAATGTTCAAGAAAGTTTTTACAGGTATTTACTTACGGAGAAAACGCTGGAGATTGCAGATGAAGGTTTTGCTGTCAGTGAAAACCATTTTAAGGTTACCCAGGCACTTTACAATGAAGGCAAGGCATCCGGTTACGATGTTTCAAGGGCAAGGGTTGCTGTTTCAAATGCTAAAGTGAACTTACTCAGGGTGGAAAATGGATTAAAATTAGCAAAGCAGTTATTATTAAATGTCATAAATTCTGAAGATAAGTCCATGGAATTTAAAGGCGAATTAGAATATATACCGCTGGACTATAATTACAAAGATTTGTTAGACAGCGGGTTAAAGAATCGTCCTGAGATAAGACAATTAGAATTTCAAAAGAAAATTATGTCAGGTATGGTAAAAATGTCAAAGGCAGAATACGGCCCGTCATTACTGGTCAGCGGGAGTCGTGATTTACAGAATGCGGAATGGTCGTCTGACTGGTCCACCTGGGACGATAGGTGGTCTGCATCACTCGTTTTCCAGATTTCTATTTTTAACGGTTTTTCCACTTACAGCAAAGTGAGACAGGCAAAGGCAAACCTTAAACAGACTGAATTCTCATCTGTTCAGGTCAGACAAATGATAGAATTAGAACTGGAAAAGACATATTATGACTATGAACAGGCAAAAAAGAGTATTGAGGCGCAGAAAGAAAATGTTGATACTGCAAAAGATAACCTTGAAATAGCAGAAAAGAGATATGCGCTGGGACTTATGTCGTCCCTTGAAGTCAGGGATGTCCAGTTGGCATTAACACAGGCAGAATTAAATTATCAGCAATCACTTTACGATTATAATACAGCAGTTGCAGGTTTAGATAGGGCAATGGGTAAATAATAAGAGTAACTACTGAAGTATGTCTTAAGTTGAGGAATTTAGCCTTTAGGCTTTTATTAAAAGGCTAAAGCCTTAATTCCTAATGGTTGACTGAATAGTTACCAATAAGAGGAGAGACCAATTATGACGATTAAACAAAAATTATTATTGTTGTTCAGTGTACTATTAATAGTTTACGGATGCGGGAAGAAAGACAAATCAAAAGAAGAAAAAATTGAGGCGGCTGTTCCCGTAAAGGTTACACAAGCAAAAACAGGAAATATATATGAAACAATATCGCTTGCAGGCGATGCATACGGTCAGGAGGAAACGAATATTTATTCAAAAGTCCCCGGTAAGTTACTTAAGAAATTAAAGAGTGAAGGCGACCTTGTTAAAGAAGGCGAGACGATTGCCCTTGTTGAGAGGGATGAGGAGGCGATGGAATTTGCTTCCGCAGAGGTCAGGTCTCCGATAGACGGTATTGTAACACAGTATTTTGTCGGGCTGGGTGAATATGTCTTCCCTTCTCAATCTATGTCGACGAAACCAATTGCTATGGTATCAAATACAGACAATGTCATAGTGGAAGTATATGCATCCGAGAAAGATATGGGAAGAATCAGAAAAGGTCAGTCCTCAAAGGTTACAGCAGATGTCTATGGCGACAGGGGTTTCCGGGGCAAAGTGGCAGAAGTTGATACTGCCGCTGACCCATCAACGAGAAAAACAAAAATCAAAATATCGGTGCCCAATAAGGAGCATTATCTCAAATCAGGCATGTTTGTCAGGGCAGAAATCATAGTGGGGGGACGCAACGGTGTCCTTCTTGTGCCGAGCAGTGCAATCGTTAAAAAATTAGATAAAGAATCGGTTTTCGTTATTGAAGACGACAGGGCAAAGGAAATGACAGTGGTAACCGGCACAACTGACGGCGAGAAAACTGAAATTAAGAACGGACTGAAAATCAATCAACGGGTAATATACGAGGGTAATTTTGGACTCCTTGACGGTACAAAAGTGGAGATGAAAAAATGAATATCCCGAAATTTTCCGTACATCATTCAGTAACCGCTACTATGGTAATATTGCTTATAGTTGTCCTGGGTTTTGTCTCTTATACCAGGTTAGGACTTGATTTAATGCCTGATATAACATATCCCATAATCTCTGTTGCAGTAGGATATCCCGGAGTTACGCCTGAAGATATTGAGAATGTCCTGACAAAACCGCTTGAAGAGGTTATCTCAACCGTGAAAAATGTAAAGAAGGTGAACTCGGTTTCTCTTGAAGGGTTTTCAGTGATATCGGTAGAATTTGAATGGGGGACAAACATTGATATGGCTGCCCAGGATATAAGGGACAGCATAGATTTTATGAAGAGTTATGCCCTTCCTGCGGATATCAGTAAGCCGATTGTATATAAGTTTGACATCTCTATGATACCGTTGCTTGAATGGGGTGTAATAGGGGGAGAAGACAGGTCTCTTAAAAGTCTTCTGCGGGTTTCAAAAGATGTCCTGAAGAACAAACTTGAACAGGTTGACGGCGTGGCGAGTGTCCTGGTATATGGCGGTGAAGAGGAAGAAGTACTGATAGAGATTGACAGGCAGAAACTTGATTCGTTAGGTATTTCAATGGACGATATTATAATGAGACTTGCCTCCGAGAATATAAATGTCCCCGGAGGATATGTTGAGGACGGACACAGGGAATACATTTTAAGGACGCTTGCCGAATTCAGGGATATTGAGGAGATAAAAAACATACCCATAACGGTTAAATCAAAGGTCCCAATATACGTGAAGGATGTTGCTGATGTTCAAAAGACGGCAAAAGAAGCCAGGTCCTTTGTCAGAACCAATACAAAAAATTCGGTCCTGTTGATTGTTTCAAAGGAATCCGGAGCAAATACTGTCCTTGTAAGCAATAAAATAAAGAAAGAAATGAAGAACATTAAAAAACTCTTACCGGAAGACATAAAAGTAATGGAAATTTTTGACCAGGCGACTTTCATTAACAGAATGATAAGCGCCACCACTTCAAATGCGGTAGTGGGAGGTATACTTGCTGTAATAGTTTTATACTTTTTCCTCTGGAACTGGAGACCTACGCTGGCGATTGCGCTCAATATACCGCTTTCAATACTCGGGACTTTCATTTTTCTTTATTTTGCCGGGCAGACGTTGAATTTCATCACTATGGCGGGACTTGCCTTAGGTGTGGGTATGCTTGTTGATAATTCAATCGTTGTCATTGAAAATATATACAGGCATTTCAAGGAGGGGAAGGACAGGATAAACGCCTCAATAGACGGTGCATCGGAAGTCGGGATGGCAATAACCGCATCAACACTTACAACGGTTGTAGTATTTCTGCCATTGTTTTTTGCAAAAGGAATAACAGGAAAGATTTTTGAAGGGTTAGGCATCACGGTTTCGGTCAGCCTGATAGCATCACTGCTTGTTTCACTTACGATTATACCCGTGATGGTTTCAAAGATTCTTACAAGAAGTGGCAGGACACTTGACCACGGGAAGTCGTCCAAATGGGAAGCAAGAGTGATTAACCCTATAAAGAATGTTTATACAGGTATTTTAAGAAAGGCATTGCATAACAAAAAGAAAACCCTGATGATTGTTTTTGGTAGTGTAGTGGTATGCGCATTGGTAGCAGTTTTTTTTACGGGCAAAGAATTTTTCCCTGAAATGGATAACAACATGTCTATGGGAAGCATCAAGCTGCCTGTCGGTACTTCGGTTGAAGAAACAAACAGAATAACTAATCTTGTAGAGAATATTCTTATGAATCAGGAAGGGATAGAGGTTGTAGGTGGTATTGTTGGTGTTGGTGAAGGACAGGAAATAGATGCTTCAATGGGCACCGGTGCTACGGGTGTTCATGAAGCGCAATTATTTATCAAACTGGTTGACAAAAAGTACCGCAAAAAGAGCAGTGTGCAGATTTTTAAAGAAATAAAAAGAAAAACACCTGAGTTTGACGGAGTTAAAATAGAATTTAGGAGTATGGGCAGCGCTATGATGCTGGGGGGACAGAACCAGAAACCCGTTGACATAAAAATATTCGGTAAAGACCTCAACATGCTCACAGAAATTGCAAACCAGATTTCAGTCAAACTTGAAGGAGTAAAAGGGATAACAAACATATCAAATTCGGCTGAAACCGGTAAACCGGAACTTAAAATCAGTATTGACCGCGAGAAAGCAATTAGGAGCGGTCTTACGGTCGGACTGGTGGCACAGACAATCAAAACTGCTTTTCAGGGGAAAGTTGCAACAAAATACAGGTCTGGCGGAGACGAGTTTGACGTGAAGGTAAGGTTTAGAAAAGAAGACAGAAATTCTATTGAGGATATAGGTAAAATAGGCGTCATGGCACAAGGTTTTTCACCTATGGCAAGGGGCAGTGTCCCGCTGAAGGAACTTGCCAGAATTGAATATGGTGCGGGTTATGTAAACATAAAAAGGGAGAACCAGAAGAGAGTCGTTTCTGTTACGGCGGACATTGTCGGAAGAGACCTGGCGGGCGTCATAGGAGACGCAAAAAAAGTAATCGGAAAGATTGTTTTACCCGAAGGATATTTTGTCCAGTATTCAGGAGAAGCCCAACAGATGTTTGAAACCTTCAGGGACCTGGGTTTAATACTTCTCCTGGCACTTGTTCTGATTTACATGGTAATGGCAGCAGAATTTGAGTCGCTGGTGCATCCGTTTGTTATAATGTTTACCGTGCCGTTTGCCTTTGTCGGAGTAATACTTGCACTTTTTTTTACAGGAAAACCAATCAGTCTGCCTGCGGGTATGGGCGGGCTTATCCTCAGCGGGACGATTGTCAACAACGGTATTGTGCTGGTTGATTATATTAACCAGCTCATCCGCAGAGGTAAAGAAAAAATAGAAGCTATAATTGAAGCCGGAAACACAAGGCTAAGGCCTGTCCTTATGACAGCGTTGACTACAATTTTGGGTATGATACCCATGGCAATAAGCCGTTCTGAAGGCGCTGAAATGCGCTCTGTAGTATCTGTCTCAATTATGGGTGGATTATTTATCGGAACAGTCCTCACGCTCATAGTCCTGCCTGTTATATACATAATCATTGACGACTGGAGCCAAAAGTTTGGAGCAAAATTAAGGTTCCTTGTCCGAAGAGAAAAATAACCTCACCATTTTTTTAAAAACCCATTGACAAACACATCAATCTCTGTTATAAAATAGTGTAACTTGAATAACTGGTATAACTTGAAAAACTCTAAAAACAGGAGATTCTATGACAAATTTAAACCAGGTACTGACCACTCACCAAATCAGTAAATTGTGTTTAGTGGATTCATCAACCGTTATTTCATGGATAGAACAGGGGAAACTCCCTGCCTATCGCACACCCGGGGGACACCGGCGGGTTAGCTTAAAAGATTTTCTTGATTTTATGAAAAAATATAATTTACCCCTCCCTTCCGGAATAAACGTTGACATTAATCCCAGAGTAATGATTATTGATGACGAAACAGAAATAATAAAAGTGATTTTCCGCGTCTTAAAGAAACTCAATTCAGAAATACAAATTGAATCTGCCACGGATGGGTTTGAAGCCGGGCGGAAAATGGCTGACTTTAAACCCGACCTGGTTATCCTTGATTTAATGTTGCCGGGGATAGACGGATTTGAAATATGCCGGACTATCCGTAAAGACGAAAGATTAAAAGATGCCAGGGTACTGGCTATTACCGGCTACGACACTCCGGAAAATAAAAAGAAAATTTTTTCCTGCGGCGCCAATGGTTATCTGGTTAAACCTTTTGATATAAAGGATTTAATGGCAGAAATAAACAAACTGTTAAATCTTGAGGTATAGAAAGTATAACCCCAATAAATTGGGGAATCCATGTAGCGTCCCGATTTATCGGGACGATTTCTTGGCGTATATGAAAACATACATTTATTTAAATCAAAAAGGCAGTATAATTATTTTAAGATTTACTATATTTCTGATGCTCCTTTTCTTTTCTATATATGCAATGAGAGATGAAGGAATCATTAATATTAATTACATTGCAATATTGTTAGTGTTATATCTAATGACTAACATTGGGTTAATATTCGTTCCATATAAAACAGTGCTCCAGTCATTTTTCATCAATATTATTTTTATATTTGATGTTCTCTCTGCCAGCGCATGCATATATTTCACCTGTGGATTTGATTCGGATATGTATTTAATATATTTCCTGATATTATTTATGAGTGGAATAGGACAGAATGTAAAGAACGCTTTGGTGGTAGGTTTGACAGGCAGTCTGATTTATGGAGGATTCTTAATAAGATTTTATCCCTCTATAAACATTCTAAACTCTGTGGTTTTAATTCGTATCCCCTTCTTTTTTGCAACAGCAATATTTGTTAGTTTTTTTGTTCAGGAAATAAAAAGAAATAAGGAAATGTTAGAGGAGACAAAGAAATCGGATAAGGACGAACTGGAAAAATCTTTCAAAGAATTAAGAACAGCATATATTCAACTTCAATCTACTCAAACTCAACTTATTCAATCAGAAAAAATGGCAGGAATAGGACAATTGGCGAGTGGTGTAGCACATGAGTTAAATAACCCTATGGGTGTAATTTTAGGATTTGCCCAGAGCGTTGTTAAAAGAATAAAAGAAGATGACCCATTGTATATGCCGTTGAAGTCAATAGAGCGCGAGGCGATAAGATGCAAAAAGTTAGTGGGAGACTTGTTAATATTTTCAAGAACAGGAGATACTTATTCAGAAATTACAGATATAAACAAAACTATTGATGAAGCATTATCGCCGATAGAAACCCGGACAAAACTCAAGAACATAGAACTTATAAAAGAGTATGGAAATAATCTGCCACAGATTATTATTAACAAGAACCAGATACAACAGGTAATAGTGAACTTATGCAACAATGCAATAGACGCCTGTCAGGATATGCCTGAAGGTGGAAAAATAACGATAAGGACAAAATCCCCCCTACATCCCCCTTTAATAAAGGGGGAAAGAGAGGGATTTATTGAAATTTCTGTCACAGACACTGGCACAGGGATACCGGAAGAAATAAAACAGCGCATGTTTGAACCGTTTTTCACAACAAAGGAAGTGGGAAAAGGAACAGGTTTGGGATTGAGTTTATGTTATGAGATTATCCGGAAGTACAATGGAATCATTGAAGTTGAAAGTCCGCCTGAGCCGGGTGCTAAAGGAACAACGTTTATAGTAAAATTGCCAGTGAAATAAATGGTATTACTAATGGAAACCAAAGCAAAAATTTTAGTCATAGACGACGAAGCAGGAATGAGGGACATCCTTTCTTTTGAATTAGGTTCGCGCGGGTATGAGGTAGTTGCAGTTGAGGATGGAAATAAAGGCATTGAAAAGGCAAAACATGAAAAATTTGATATAGCTATTATTGATATTAAACTGCCGGGGATGGATGGTATTACTGTTCTTGAAAATATAAAGAATATTAATCCGGAAACAGAAGTGATTATGTCCACCGGATACGGCACAATGGAAACCGTTATTGAAAGCTTAAGGAAAGGGGCTTCCGATTATATTAACAAACCTTTTTATCTTGCTGAAGTATCTGCCAGCGTAGAAAAAGCGTTAGAAAAACAACAACTCAGGGGAATGGTGGCTCTATATGAAATAAGTAAAGTTCTTTTTTCTACCATAAAATTAGAAGACCTTCTGGAGATTATCATTAGTTCAACTATGAAAATACTAAAAGCTGATGATGCTTCTTTAATGTTATTT
The DNA here is from genome assembly GCA_001871125.1 of Elusimicrobia bacterium CG1_02_37_114. GTDB lineage: Bacteria > Elusimicrobiota > Endomicrobiia > CG1-02-37-114 > CG1-02-37-114 > CG1-02-37-114. The sequence continues at coordinate 40,930 of MNXB01000117.1, read as the reverse complement.
GATAAAGAAGGAAAGTTATATATTGCTCTCTCTCACCGGCTAAATGAACAAATACAGAGAAATGTCAAACTTTCTATAAAAGGTGTTGCTGATTGGGTCATTAAGAATAAACAACCTCTTCTTTTAATTGACGGATTAAAGAATGACCCTCGTTTTAGTGACATTAAAAGCCAGAAAGAGATAAAATCATCTATTGTTTTTCCTTTAATCAGTAAAAGAAATATGCTGGGCGTACTTAATATTAACCGGCTAAAAATTATTGACAACTTTACAAAAAATGATTTACAAAAGGCAAACGTATTCGTTTCGCTGGTAATCCTTGCCATGGAAAATGCAAGTTTATATAAAAACCTTCGGGAAACACAAACTCAACTTATTCAATCAGAAAAAATGTCAGGTTTAGGCCAATTATCCGGTGGAGTCGCTCATGAATTAAATAATCCCTTAACCAATGTGCTGGGTACTGCTCAGGTCCTGCTAACTGAAGTCCCTGTGGATAATCCCTGGCATGACGATATAAAAACGATAGAAAATTCTGCTCTGCGCTGTAGAAAAATTATCAATTCTCTGTTAGGATTTGCTCATGAGGGTGGGGTTTCTTTTGAATCAGCTGACCTTAATAGTATGATTAATAATGTATTAACTTTGTTTGAACATCAGATGGAGTTGAAAAACGTCAGGATAATAAAAAATTATGAAAAGGAATTACCTTCTTTAGACGTGAACGTTTCTGAAATGGAACAGGTTTTCTTTAACATAATCCTGAATGCCGGTCAATCTATGCCTGAGGGCGGAAAGCTGACAATTACCGCCAGACTGGCTGGAGACAAAGTTGAAATTTCTTTTGCTGATACCGGCATCGGTATTAAGAAAGAAAATCTCAGGAAAGTGCTTGACCCTTTCTTTACCACCAAGCAGGTGGGTAAAGGAACCGGGTTGGGACTTTCAGTAAGTTATGGAATTGTTACACAACACAATGGAACTATCGGGGTGCAAAGTGAAGGGGAAAACAAAGGAGCAATATTTACTGTGACTTTACCGGTAGGTAAAAAATAAATCTTTAATTTTTATGGAGGAGGAAACGTGCCTGAAAAAATACTCGTTGTTGACGATGAAAAAGAAATTTGTAAACTATGCCAGCGTGTCCTCACAGAATCCGGGTATTCTGTATTAACCGCAGGAGATTATAATGAAGCAATTAAAATATTGAAAAAAGAACGTTTTGACCTGGTCCTTACAGACCTCAGACTCGATGGACACAGCGGTCTGGACATACTTTCAAATATAAAAGAACGCTATCCACTGACGTCAGTTATAATTATGAGTGCATATGCCAGTGTAGAATCTGCAATAGAGGCATTAAGAAAAGGCTGCTATGATTATCTCCTTAAGCCATTTGACATTGATGAATTAGTATTTACAGTTAAACGTTGTATCCAGCACCAGAGAGCCGAACAGGAAGTTACGTTATTTAAAGAAACTTCCTATATATACCAGTTCGCCCAGGAAATATCAAAAACAGGTGATGAAGAAACTCTACTGCGGTTAATCCTCAAGAGCGCGCTGCTGATTTCAAAAGCTGATAGCGGGTCTATTCTCGTGTATGATGACAGCACAGAGACATTAGAACTTAAAGTATCCATAGGTCTGGATGAAAATATTACAAAAATAATGAAAGTGGGTGAGCGCATTGCAGGTTATGTGGTTAAAAGGAAGGAAGCGTTGATACTGGAAAATGGCTTGAAAAAATATCCGGAATTCTCTCATGTTCCAAGCCGGGATGACATTACCTGCTCAATATGTATGCCTGTTATGTTGCAGGACAAAGTAATCGGTGTGCTGTGTCTGAATAAACAGAACGTTAAATATTACATATTCAGTGAGCATGAAGAAAAAATCCTGAATGTCTTTTGCAGTCATGCATCGCTGGTAATCCAGGCATTTCGTGTTAATAAAGAACTCAATGAACTTGATAAACTCAAGAATCAATTTATTGCTAATGTGAGTCATGAACTCAGAACACCCTTAATGTCAATATCCGGTGCGGTTGAACTGCTTGAGTCCTCCATGCCGGATGGTTCAAAACAGTTAATAGAATTAATTTCCCGTAACACACAACGAATGACAAAACTTGTAGGAGAGTTACTTGATTTTTCCAAACTTGAGACAGGAGTATTTAAATATTGCTTTATGGAAGAGTCCCTGCAAAAACTGTTAAACGACATTGTTAAAGATTTTGAGAAACCGTTTCACGATAAGAACATTGAACTGACAGCGTCAATACCAGGAACCCTGCCTCCGGTCAAAATTGACAAGAGTAGAATAAACCAGGCGATATCCAACCTTATGTCAAATGCACTTAAATTTACAGAACCAAACAGCAGGGTGAAACTGACTGCAAAAAAATCTAAAGGGGAAATAGTGATATCGGTTGAAGATACGGGAATAGGTATTGATAAGGAACATTTGGGTAGAATATTTGACAGGTTTTACCAGGTAGATGGCTCAATTACCCGTGAACGTTCCGGTGTCGGGATAGGTTTAGCTATATCTAAAAAAATAATAGAAGACCATAAGGGACGGATATGGGCTGAGTCAGAATCTAATAAAGGTTCAAAGTTTTATATAACTTTACCTATTTGAAAGGAGGGAAAGAAATTATGGCTGACAAAAAGAAAAGCCAGATTTTAGTCGTAGATGATGAACCAGACGTTGTTTTAATTCTATCTGAATTTTTGAGGAAGGAAGGTTTTAAAGTCTATACCGCACACAACGGGCAGCAGGCGATAGATAAAATCAAAGAATTCCCGATAGACCTTGTCCTGCTTGATTTAGCAATGCCCCAGATGGACGGAATCCAGGTGCTCAAAGAACTAAAAAAAATAAATCCCCGGATAGAAGTTATGATAATAACAGCATACCGCGATGCAGAAAAAGTCGTTGAATCATTCCGTTTAGGTGCATTTGACTGTCTTTTCAAACCCTTTAACCTTAAATATCTGAGAAAAAGTATATTTGCAAAATTAGTTGAATAATCCGCCGGAGGCGGACAAGTGAAAAAAAAACTTCCAATAACTATATTGGTTTATCTATTCTCCGGCTTTTTGTATGCATATAGCACACACACCTTCACTACAGATACTCAATTCAATTCATTTGTACGCAATGGAGTTGATGTAGCCGGAACAGGCGAAAGTGCAGTATTAAGACTTTACAACAAATGGCAGAGTATATCAGTAGATAATCCACCAGCTGAACGGTATTCATCTGCATTTGACAGTTATCTATCAAGTGCAATACTCCATGGCGGTACGACCGGAAGTGCTTCTGGACTGACGGATTTACAGATTTATAACATAAATAACAACAGGTGGACCCAGCGGGGACCTTCGCCGTCACCTTCTGGAAGATATGGACATAAAATAGTCAGTATCGGCGCCGGCAGGTTTCTAATGTTTGGCGGACAGAAGAGCGTTGATGAATATTTTGGTGATACATGGATTTATGATTTGAACGCGAATATCTGGACTTCTACTAACTCACCTTCCCCACCTTCCCGTGCTTTTTTTGGTATGGCCTATAGTTCAACTACCAATAAAGTCTATCTGTTCGGCGGTTCATCTGCTACCACTTATTATAATGATTTGTGGATGTATAATGTAGGAGCCGATTCCTGGTCATATATCACAACATTGACTTCGCCAACAGCAAGGCATTATTGCGGCTTTACTTATAACAGCAAAAACAATTTGTTTTATCTATTCGGGGGACGGGATAACAATAATAATTTGAATGACTTATGGGTGTATAGCCCAAGCCTGAACGAATGGAAAAAGTTAACCGAATCAATCCCCACCCCCAGATATGGGATGGGATTTGACTATTTGCCTTCTATAGACCGTATATTTTTGTTTGGAGGAAATACCGGTGGAACGGGGGGTGATGAGACCTGGTTTTTTAACTGCAAATCCACATCTTGGATAAATGTAACACCGGCCGATCCTCCAGAAGCACGCTATAATCATAATTTATCAGTATTTTCTGATTATTTGCCAATCTGTTTTGGTGGTGTAGGGGCAACATATTACAATGACCTCCAGAAATATCTTGTAACATCTTCAGGAAGTTTTGTTTCCACATTTATTTATGCTCCTTTCAACACTTCACTGAAATGGCGCACAATTTCTGCGCCTGCTGTTCTGTTTTCATCTACAACTCTTAAGTTTCAAATATCACATTCAACTAATAGTGTTAACTGGGATGAATACCGCGGGGCAAATGGAAGCACAAGTACTTTTTATGAATACACTACCACGCCATTAGACATATGGTCGGGACATAACAATAAACCTTATATCAGGGTAAAAGGGTATTTTGGAAGTTCTGAGCCACCCTCAAGCGCAAAACTTGATATATTAGAGATTACATACAACAGGACACCTTATCCACCCAATCTTTCCTATCCCGGTGACACCAGCGGCAATTTATGTATCAATCAGACGTCACCAACCTTCATATTGAACAGACCCAATGATGATGACGGCGATATTTCGTTTAGTTATAAATTACAGGTTGATGATAATGAAAGTTTCTCAAGCCCTGAAGACCAGTATTTTGCAAGCACAGATAGTGTGGTCAGCTATACACCGGGCAGTAGTTTGTATGAGGGTAAATGGTTCTGGCATGTATATGCACAGGATGAATCAAGCAGTGCCTGGTCAAACACATATTCATTTACTATTGATACGACAGCACCTGCGGCAATAACACAACTAACAGCAGAAACTAATCCTGACTTGAACAGACAGATTGATTTATCCTGGATTTCTCCTGAAACAATAACTAATGGTCAGTTTATCATTGTGTATTCTTCAACCAAATCTATTGTTACAGGCGATGATTGGTCTAATGCAGAAACAGAAGGTAATAAAAAGACAGGTTCTTATACTGGCTATCCGCTTGGTTCTAAATTTGAGACATTTGTCAGCAATTTGATGGATGGCACAACATATTATTTTTCTGTAAGAATATATGACGCTGCAGGTAATATTTCCGCCATACCTTCAATAAATCCATCAGCATATACAAACGCTGCACCAGTCGTTACACTGCTCTCGCCTGACGGCGGTGAAAACCTGTCAGCAGAGACAACCATTCAATGGTCCTACAGTGACCCTAATATGGATGATATTGACAGGTCAAGTTTTAGTTTTGAAATAAAAGTCTCATCAGACGGTGGTAATGACTTTAATCTGACCATAGCAACGGGTACGCTTGCCAGTTTATCTTCAGGGACAACCTCGTATCTATGGAATACCAGGCGGGTTGCCAATGGGACAGAATATAAGATAAAAGTGACTGTATATGACCCCCGCGGTCTTGGCGGCTGGGATATTTCAAACAGCACGTTTACAATATACAATGCTAATGAAGCGCCTAAGGTCACGGTCACTTATCCGAATGGAGGAGAGACACTTTCAGGAATTGTCCCGATTAACTGGAGCATAAATGACATTAATTTAGCCGATACACACTTAACCAGAATATATATATCAACCGATGGAGGCGTGAATTTTTCTCTCTTAGAAGCGATTGCTTCTCCTGCAACTTATTACCCGTGGAATACATCGGTTTATCCGAATGATAAATATTATTTAATAAAAGCAAGCACAACTGATAATTGGGGTCTGTCCGGAGAAGACATATCTAACAGCACTTTCAGCATTTCAAACAACAACCTGCCGCCCAATAGTTTCAATTTATTATCTCCGCAAAATGGTTCAAACGTCTCATCACTGAAAATTGACTTAACCTGGGAGAGCAACGGCGACCCGAATTCCGGAGACAGAATCGTCTATACTGTTTATTATTCAACAAATTCAGGTTTTGCAAATGCTATAATTTCCAGCACAACAAACAACAGTCTGTCGGTTGGCGCAGGTAATATATCTGAAGACAAAACTTATTACTGGAAAGTTGAGGCAGAAGACCAATTGGGACTGAAAAGAATATCTAATAAAACGTTCAGTTTCTATGTATTAAATCGTAATAAAGCAATGTCTAATGACAATATAGTATATGCGGAAGTTATTCCAAATTTACCTGATGACAGGTATCTATACATAAAAAGAGTTTCGGCACAGGGAGACCCTGCCATAGAATCTGCAAATACCGATACGGTTAATGACAGATCGCTGGTCAATATTCCGTCTGAAGTGTACGATATAGCTGTCTATGACAGGACACAACAGATACAGATTATTGAATCAGTGAGCGTGGAAATTAAGTTTAATATAACTGACTCTGACAATGACGGATATTATGATGGTACGAATGTCCCTGTTGAGAAAATAAGAATAGTATTCTTAGACAGGACAAAAAACAGATGGATACTGCCTGAAGGAAAGCAATCCCTTGACCTCACTAAAAAACAGGTGAGTGCTGTCACGGACCACCTTTCGGTATTCACCATTACAGGAAGTGATACGCCAAACGAACTGCTGTCAGGAATAAATATTTTCCCCAATCCTTTTTCTGCCGGCAACGAAGAAGTGCGTGTCTGGTATATATTGACACAAGACAGCAACATGACAATCAGAATATATACACTGTTAGGCGATATTGTTTATGAGACAACGTTCGGCACCACAGGACAGCCTGAGGGCTGGAGAAGTGAATTCAGGTGGGACGGACGAAACAATGAAAATCAACTTGTTGCCAACGGTATGTACCTTTGCATAATATTTGCAGAATCAGCTGCAGCAAAACAAAGAGAAGCAAGATATATTGCAGTAGTAAAATAAATTTTAAAAATCCTCCTCAATCCCCCTTTAACAAAGGGGGAAGCAAGGGGGATTAATGGGAGGTAGCGTGAGTAAAATTTTAATCGTTGAAGACGAAAGGGACATAGTTGAAACTTTAAAAATAGCTCTGGAAAGAGACGGGTGGACAGTAACTGCTGCATTTGATGGGATGGAGGCTCTGGATAAAATAAATGAAGAAAAACCTGACCTTATTGTTTTAGACATAATGTTGCCGAAACTTGACGGGCATTCTTTGAACATTCAGCTTAAGAAAAACCCGGAAACTGCAAATATCCCCGTTGTTGTTATGACTGGCAGAGGAGGATTAAAGGATTTACTGCAATTAAAAGAAAATGTCAATATTTCGGCATATCTTGAGAAACCTTTTCCGATAAGGTTACTAAAGGAAAAAATTGAAAATTTATTATGGGGAAAATAAAGAATATAAGTCATTTTTTGACACTGTCGGTTTCAGTGACGGTGCTGTTTATATTAATCCCGGTAGTTTACTGCCCGGGAGGGGGATTGCCTTTTGAAACACTGTCGTTGTTCACTGCAAATGCACGGGCAGGAGGATTCGGTAATGCATATACTGCATGCAGCGGGGATGTCAGCTCTCCTTACTGGAATCCTGCCGGCTTATCCGGTATATATTTTTCAGAAATGAACGTTCTGAGTGTCCCATTATTTTATGAAACACGGTTTACCGCAACAAATTTTGCATATCCATTAAACAAGAGAGGGGTATTCGGTCTGAGCATTGTCCGGTTAAATTCCGGAACTGCTGAACGGACAAATTCAGCAGGAAAAAATCTGGGCTATAAATTTGAAGAAATATTGTCTCAATATGTTTTAACTTATGCATTTAGAAAATCCAATAAATTAGATATAGGCACTAACGTCCGGTTTGTCCAGCAGCAAATAGACGCTTATAATGTTCAGGCCTACGGTGTTGATATAGGCATTATATATCACATTTCAAGATATGCCACGTATGGATTAAATTTACAGAACGTTCTTCCGCTACAGCTCGGACCCGATAATTCCGGCACAAATATCAAAATGGGATTTACCCGGGAATTTTTTCAACCCGAGATAAAAATAATGGTTGACCTTTATTTGCTGAACGCCTCTGCCAGGAATGTAATTAAGTACGGCATGGGAATGGAATATAAACTCTTCAATCAATTTCCTGTCCGGGTGGGAATTAATCAGAGAGAAATAACGGCAGGGTTCGGTATTACATCAAGGGCAATAGATTTTGATTATGCCCTGGGTATCCATCAGATAGATTTCATAAATAAATTCAGCATATCTACCAGGTTTGGTTTTATACCTGAAATTGAAAAAGAAGTTATAGAAGAAAGAATTTCCAGACTAAACGAAGCCGAAAAACAATTAGAAGAAAAGAGAGGGATTACCAAAAAAGAAATAAAGGAAGAACGGGAGAAACTCAAATCAGAGTCCTGGATTAACACACAATTGGCAATAGCAAGAAAATGTTTTGAAGGTAGTGAATACAAGAAGGCAGAAGAAGTCCTGGGCAGAATTCTTGAACGCAGGCCCGATTCTTATGACGCAAAAATGTTATTTGACGAAGTTAAAAAAATAACGACAAAAGACTTTGCCATAAAAAAATATAGAGAATCTGAAAAAAGTTATCTGGAGAACAATTATCCGTCTGCCTTAGAATCAATAAGGGTTACTCTATCCATAATGCCTGAATATAAAAAAGCACAATCTTTACTATTTCTCATAGAAACGCAGTTCTTGATTCAAAAAAAAGATTATAAAACCTCAAAAGAAAAACTGATGGAATCTATCAAACTTGACCCTGAACGTAAGGAAACAATGGAGTTATTAAAACGCGTTCAGACAATACTTGATGTTATGGGTGAAGAAAAATGATTAAAGGACATCGGGACAGTCCGTTTATTATTGTATTGCTTCTGGTTACCTTATCGCTTTTAAATCCCTGTTTATCCGTAGGATTATCTTATTTATATTCTGCAGAACCGTCCGAACAGTTTGATATGTATTTCAATGCCGCCACAGAAAAATATCTTCAGGGTGATTACGCAAAATCAACAGAAAACCTTGAAAAGGCGCTGGAAATACAGCCGGAAAACGCACAGGCAAAACAGTTTTTACTGAAAATACTTATTGAGGCGGGGAAATATTATAATGCCAAACATGAATATCTCGAATCAATGAAATTTATCAACAAATCTCTGAAAATTGCGCCCAACAATTACGAGGTGAAAGAATTATACCGCATAACCAATGAAATCCTTAATCCCGAGCGCAAGAAGGATACAAAATCAGACACCAGGCAAAGGCTTGAAATACCCGATAAATTTAAAATAGATAGGGAACCTGATCCTCCAGCAAAAAAACTGGATACCCACATTGAACAGAGCACTATAGAAAAATCCCAAAAAACAGATGAAACTCAAAAAGTAAAGACAATTAGAGTGAGGGAAACATCGGCCCAAAAACAGGAAAATGAGAAAATACTGATTGAAATTCAGGGAGTTAAAGACAAACTAAATAAATACAAAACTTTTGTAACAATAGTATCCGCCTTTTCTATTCTGCTCATATCAGGTTTGTTAATGACCACAAAAAGGTTAAAAAATATAATTAAGAAAAAAGAAACCGAATTGATGGACTTGTCAAAAAAAATACATCAGGACGAACTTGAAAAAACTCGCATTATCAGCGAAATCTCCTTTGCCAACCAGAGAGCTGATTTTGAAAAGACTTTGAGGATAAATCTTTCCAAAGGACATGAAAAACTGAAAAAGGAACTTGAATTTGAGAGAGGCACAGAAAAACTACTTACTGAACAGCAAAAAGAAAAATTACAGCGGTTAGCTGAAAAGTCCGAGCCGGATAAGAGCGTCTATGGCCTACAACCGACTCTGGAACAGGCAAGAGACCGCATTGCCACACATGCCTATAATATATATAAACATTCACCAGAAACTGCATTAAATTTTCTCAATGAAATGATTAATAACCCAAACGTCGGTATAAGAGCAAATGTAGTCCGTGCACTGGAAAAAATTGCCAAACCGGAAACCCTTGATATACTTTTTAACCTCGCCGGTGACAGCGATGAAAGAGTAACCCGTGAAGTGATAAAGTCTCTTATATCATTGAAAGACAAAATTGATAACAACGAATTATCGTTAGTACCGAAATATAGAGAGAAAATTAAAAACACACTCAAAGATAAATCTTCTCCTTCTGAATGGATTTTTTAATTCTCTTGAAAACAAGTCAAAATTATTGTATCATTATGAAGTAAGGGATACTATATGTCCATAATGAAGGAGTTTAAGGAATTTGCAGTAAAAGGTAACGCTGTAGATATGGCGGTTGGTATAATAATCGGCGCTTCCTTTGGAAAAATCGTCAATTCTATTGTTAACGATGTTGTTATGCCACCAATCGGAATTTTATTGGGCGGGGTTAATTTCAGTGATTTTGCAATAGTGCTTAAAAAGGCAACAGCTACCGAACCCGCGGTTTTATTGAAATATGGGCTATTTATCAACAATTTGATTGACTTTCTTATTGTAGCATTTTGTGTTTTTATCATGGTCAAAGCAATAAACAGCATGAAAAGAATAGGCACAGTAAAACAAGATAAACAAAAACTTTAGTGACACTGCATTTTGCAAAACACAGTGGGATACGATATATGAACATTTGATAAAAGAACGGCTTCCCAAAGAAGAATATTCAAAGGTGCTTCAGGATATAGGAACTCTTTTAAAGATATGTAAAGTTTTGGGTATAGAGAATATTCCAGTCAAATTTTCTTGATATTTAACATTTTTCTAAAAAGAGACCATATTCCATTTTCCGATTCTTGAAAATAAACCCGAATTATTGTATTATAAAGTGATGGATTTTAGCCCCACGATGTTTTATCCGCCTAAGGCGTACAAAACAATACTCGGGGGCGATTTGCAAGGCAAATCGGAGAGGTGACCGAGTGGTTTATGGTGCTGGTCTTGAAAACCAGTGTGGCTTCACGGCTACCGGGGGTTCGAATCCCTCCCTCTCCGTTTTTTATTTCTGATTTATCAAACATAAAATTTTTACTGTTGTATGAAATCATGCCGGAAATAGTTTTTATAAATTCCTCAAAATTTCCCATTATTTCCCACAACATATTGTTTATGCTATATTTTACAAATTAAATAAGTCTTGGGAGTATAAGCCTTTAAAAATTAAAAATGAAATTACACACAATGCTTGACCATTGGAATCCCGAACTTGTTCGGGTAGTACTATCAAGGTTTGTCATGTTTTGATTTATTTTGTTATTTTTTAGCCCCAACAAGTTGGGGGATCCGGTTGCGACAAAGTCTGTGCACTCAGACTTGCTTGGATAAGAATCCGTTAACAATAAATAAATTAACATAAATATTGTTCTACAATAAAACCAGAAGAACCACCGGCTAGGAGTCAAACACTTGTTAAATTTCTATTATATTTATAATGTTAATTTCACCCTGAAGGGATATACTTTGCATTATAAATATAATATTACCTTGACTTTATGATATTTATATGGTAATATATATTCCAGAGAGATGAAAAATGCGTAATAGCGATACCAAATTAAAAACCATGGGACCTCAGTCTGCTCGTTTAGTAACGACGCTTCATGAACAGAATAAGCCTCTATTTCGCTTAAAAGAAGTGCGACAAATTCTTCAATTAGACCATGTAGCATCAAGCAACTTTGTTAAAAAGCTTGTAGAAAGAGGAATTGTTACACGATTAAAACCCGGGCTTTTTATACTTGTTCCATTAGAAATGGGAAAAGAATCTGAATATACCGGAAACCCATTAATTGTTGCCCGAGAAATCATGAATGGAACGGATTATTATCTCTCACATGCTACTGCCCTGGAGATTCACGGAATGGTGACCCAGCCACAATTGGTTGTCTATGTAACAGCCTTAAAATCACATAGACCTGTTAAAACGAAGGGGATGGAGTTCCAATTTATCCATACCCGGAAATATCTTTTCTTTGGTTTGATTGACCACTGGGTAACAAAACAGGAAAAAGTAAAAGTCAGCGACCCTGAACGAACAATTGTTGACGGACTAAAGAACCCGGAATATTGTGGTGGACTCACAGAAGTAGCCAAGGGACTCTGGATACGTCATCATGATATAAACAAGACCAGGCTTATCCGGTATGCAGTCCAAACCGGTATTGGTGCAGTAATAAGACGGCTTGGATTTTTGTTTGAACTTTATAAAATTGGCACAGTTGAGGACCGGGAAATTCTTCGCTCACAGTTGAGTGAAACTTATGTGCGGTTGGATCCGCTTTTACCTTCTGAAGGAAAGTATTTGCGAAAATGGAGACTCCAATTGAACGTATCTTCTGAAGAACTTTTATCCGTAGTAAGGACATAACAAATGATACCGCAACGAAATCTCTCGTTACTTTCTAATCGTCTTGTCCGCAAAAGTGGTCGTCGTATTCCAGAAGGAATTCTTGAACGTGATTATTGTTTATCATGGTTTTTAATCGGATTGTCTTACAGCCCGCTTAAAGACATTCTTTTATTCAAGGGTGGCACGTGTATTAAGAAATGCTACATTCCTGATTACCGTTTTTCAGAAGACCTTGATTGGACTCTGGCAAAAGAGAGCCATTTTGAAAATATCCAGAAGAATCTTGACATTGTTTTTAAACGGATTTATCAGGATTCTGGTATTAGAATGAGTTTTGCCCGTTATGACCGTTACACTCATGAAAACAGTTATACTTTTTTCCTTGGGTACGAGGGACCGTTGCCCGGTGCTACTGGTAAAAATGTTAAGGTAGATATTACTATAAAAGAGAAAGTTGTTTTTCCTGTTAAAAAAAAACCAGTTCTTAAAGGATATGATGAATATGTTGATTTGCCTGAGAATAATCTAATTCACGCTTACTCTCTTGACGAGATAGCTGCTGAAAAAATAGTTGCTCTTTTAGACATTGCACGGAACGAACCACGAGACCTTTATGATTTATGGTATCTGGCTACCAATCAGCACGTGAACATAGAGGGGTTGGTTAGTGCCGTAGAAGAAAAGTGGAAATTCCGGGGTAAGAAACTGACTGATGTCCGGGAAGAGTTTTTGCGTAAAGAACCTCGTTTAAACAAACTTTGGAACATTCGTCTTTCTTCACAGGTGTCAATACTTCCAGAATTTGGTGAAGTTTACCGAAAAGTCCAGCGTGAACTCAGGCAAGCTGGTTTATTGAAGCAAGGAAAGAAAGACAAATTATCAAAGAAGAGGGGACAGGAAAAATATGGCAAAACTCGTAGTTGCGCTTGATGTAGATAAGCAAAAAGCAATAAGTTTAATCAATAAACTTTCATCTAAAGTTAAATATTACAAAATAGGTCATAAGCTTTTTACCGGGTCACCTGAAATAATAAATTTCCTCAACAGGCACAATAAAAAAGTCATTTTAGACCTTAAGTATCACGATATACCGTCTGTTGTCGGATTTGCCATTGAAGAAATAAGCAGAAAATACAAACCGTTTGCCCTGACCCTGCATATCTCAGGCGGAAGGAGTATGCTTGAGGAATCAGTAAATGCGAAGGACAAATTACCCAAATCAATCCGTCCGATATTATTCGGTGTAACAGTGCTTACAAGTCTTAATACTGAGGATTTTAGTATATTATATGGAATGCGCGGAATGAATATTGACGGACAGGTAAAAAAAATGGCATTGTTTGCAAAAAAATACGGTCTTGACGGTATTGTATGTTCCGGTAATGAACTCAAAACAGTGAAGAAAAACTGTGGCAGAAAATTTCTTACGCTTGTGCCCGGAGTATCAATTGAGGAAAATATGAAACGCAAAGACCAGAAACGCACCATTCATATTGGAGAGGCTGTCAGATATGGTGCTGACTATGTGGTTATTGGCAGACACATAACACAGTCAGAAAACCCTGTTAAAGTCGTAGAAAAAATATGGACAATAAAAAAATACTGAGCATTTTCAAAAAAACCAAAGCATTGCTGACCGGACATTTCCTTTTATCTTCAGGCCTGCACAGCGATAAATATATCCAGTGTGCGCTCGTCTTACAACACCCGGATATCGCAGGGAAACTTGCAAAAATACTATCCGGCGAACTCAGGCGCTCTGTGGGTAAAATAGATGTCGTAGTATCACCGGCAATTGGCGGTATAGTTATAGGTCAGGAGGTTGCACGAGCATTGGGATGCAGGGCAATGTTTACTGAAAGAGAGCAGGGCAGTATGGTATTACGACGGGGCTTTGAAATAAAAAAAGGCGAGAAATGTATTGTCGTAGAAGATGTAATAACTACTGGCGGTTCAACCAAGGAAGTAATGGAATCCGTGAAATCTTACGGTGGTAAGGTTATTGCTGTATGCAGTTTGGTTGACCGCAGCGGTGGTAAAGCGGAATTTAATGTTCCCAAAGTTTCGTTATTGGTAATGGATATAAAAACTTACCCGCAGCAGGAATGTCCCCTCTGCAGAAAAAACATACCCATGGTCAAACCCGGCAGTAGATCCCCTTTGGCAAATTTTTTAAAAACCCCTTGATAATCTGCCGGGAGTTCACAAGTAAATGGTAGGGGTAAAAAATTAAAGTGGTCGGGTTTGTCAAGACCAGTTTTTAGTCTTTGTTAAGGTGTAAATGTTTTTCTGTCGTAAGCCGCCGTTTTTTGAAAGAACCGTGAAATTTCTGTTTCCTTCTTTTCCCTGCCTGAAAAACCCGCACTCATTTTCGTTTTAAGCCGCGTTCGTCACTGCGTCAAGGGTATTACACACCCCCGAATATATCTGCCACGGAGTGGCGTAATCCAGTGATTGATGATACCGTTCCCGGTTGTAAAACTCAAAATAGGTCCGTAACCCTTCTCTGGCCTCCGGAATGCTCTGGTATCCATTCAAGTAAATGCATTCGTATTTCACTGAACGCCATAACCTCTCTACAAATATATTGTCGTGGGCTCTCCCTCTGCCGTCCATGCTGATTGAGATGTTCCTTCCCGTCACCGTCAATGCCCCGATGAAATCCTCGCTCGTAAACTGGCTACCATGGTCCGTATTGAATATCTCCGGACAGCCATAGTTCCTGATAGCTTCCTCCAGAGCTTCCACACAGAAACTGCTTTCCAGTGTATTCGATATCCGCCAGCTGAGAATACATCTGCTGTGCCAGTCAATTACCGCCGTAAGGTACGCAAATCCTTGTCCAAGCCGTATATAGGTTATATCTGTACTCCAAACCTGATTCGGCCGTATTATATCCACATCTCTCAACAGATATGGATATACCTTGTGTTCAGGGTGCGGTTTCGACAAATTCGGCTTCGCAAACACTGCGAACAGTCCCATTTTCCTCAGCAGTGTCCTTACGTGCCCATTGCCGACCTTATACCCTTTCTCCCTCAAGAACTTTTTCATCTTGCGGACACCGTAAAACGGGTGTAACGTATACTTGTCGTCCAGCAGGTTCATCATTTCCCTGTCAATAGGTCTTATCCCGACGGGTTTATAATGCATTGTCGACCAATTGACACCAAGCAGCAGGCACTGTTTCCGCTGGCTGAATTCATCATCTTTCTTGTCAATGAGCGATATTTTGTCTTTCAACGCAAAAGATCCAATTTTTTTTAAGCCAGTCGTTCTCTACCTTCAATTCTCCGATGCTTTTATACAGCTTCTCTACTGTTGCGTAGAAAAAAAACCTGCAAAACATTTTTGAAATATTTCAGAAAAAGTGGCGGTTTGTCCAGACCTCTGCGGGTGCTTATTAAAAACCCTTTTAAAAACTCCCCTTGACTTAATATGTTTTATATGCTATAAATATAGCAGATACGCTATATGATATGAATATAACAATTTATTTTTACCCCTATAAAACTGACGGATATGTAAAAGAACACTTAGAGAAATTAAGATTAAATCCTCAAAGGAAAGCAGTCTGGTCCCGGTTAGCCCAAGACATAGCCATATTACAAGCAGAAGGCTTGCGCTCAGGACAAATTGATATTAAACCTCTTGGCGGAATACACGGCGGATTATGGGAATTGAGGCGTAAATTCGATAAAATAAATTATAGAATTTATTTTGTAATTCATAAAGGTATATTTTGGTTAATTCATTATTTAGAAAAAAAATCACAAACAATACCGAAAAATGACGCCAATCTATTGAAGAAAAGGTCAAAGGAGGCAATAAATCTATGAGAACAAAAAAAATAATCGGTTTTGAAAAATATTTAATGGAAACTCTCAGTAAAGACACGGAAAGCAGGACATATTTTTTTAATTTCTTTTATGAACAACCACTTACAACACAAATAGCTTTAATGCGCAAATTTCGGGGGTTGTCCCAAATTATGTTAGCTCATAAATCAAGGCTATCACAACCGGAAGTCGCGCGTATTGAGAAGTCAGAGTCAAATCCGAGGATAAAAACGCTGCAAAAGATTACTCAGTCTTTAGGAGTACGACCGGTGCTTGTACCCCTCGAATTGATTCCATATTTAATAAGCAAGGAAACAACGCAGGAAGGAAAACAATATTTTAACAACATTGCCTGCGGGAGGAGAAAATAAGATGATAAGAATATCTATACTAAATTTTATACCTTATTTAACAGGTAAAGAAAAAACTATTCCAAAAATAGAAAACAAGTCCCCTGAAGAAGCGTCAAAATTAATCCGCGAATCGTGTACAGAAAAAGGAAAGAATTTTGAAGAATGGGAACGACTAATAAAAGAACATTGCATTATTCCCAAAGATGAACCATTTAAGAAACTACTGCAAGAAAAAGGAATACCTTTTGAAAACTCATTATGGACATTAGGATCAATAGCATATGGGACAGGGGATTCTGCTTGGATTGTTATTCAAAATATTAAATGGGATGATGGAAAAATATCATTACCCGAAAAAGAACACAAAGATTATATAAAAACGTTAGATTTAGCTACTGTCTAATAAATCGCTTACCCCAAAAAATTAAGAAAAGAATATCATTTAAGAAAGAAATAATAACAAAATTTGGAGGTTACCAGGTTGGTTATGAAAATAGATGAAAAGAAATTTGGTAAAACAGGGCATGTCTCATTTAAAAAATGGATAAAAGAAAAATATAAAACTCTTGATTCACAAAAACGATATCAAAATGAATTGGTGCAAGTTAGGATAGATCATGCTATTTCTGAATTACGTGAAAAAAGAGGAATTTCTCAGGAGGGGTTAGCAAAATTACTACATACAAAACAGCAATATATCTCCAGGATAGAACAATCAGACAAAATTAATCTAACAATACAAACACTTTCTAAACTAGCAGATATTTTTCATAAACAATTAGTAATCACTTTTAGATAAATTAAGTTTCTGTGAGTCAATTCTTTAAAATATTATAAAAGCCCACTTTAATAAGTATCTAAACTATACTGCGATAAAGCATCTCGTATTTATTAACCATCTGTTCAACGGAAAATTTTTCAAGGACTTTCTTTTTCCCTGTTTCACCCATCTTTTTATAATCTGATTTAAGGAGTTTTACTATTGAGGCGGCCAGAGTTTTTGAATCAGAAGGGGGGACAAGAAAACCATCTATACCATTGTCTATAATTTCAGGTATTCCGCCGACATCCGATGCCACAACGGGTTTTCCTGCTGACATTGCCTCTATTATACTCAACCCCAGCGCTTCATCAAGACTTGGTGCGGTAACTATATCGGTTGCATAAAGAAAATCCTTAACGTCTTTCTGAAAACCCGTAAAAATGACATCTCTCTCAATTTTGAGCTCTGAAGATTTCCGCCTCAAAAAATTTATAAAATTCTGCTCGCCTGTCCCGCCTACAAGTAATTTAATATCCGGGATATTCTTTTTTATCTCAGGCAATGCTTCAATCAAATATGTGTGCCCCTTACCATAAGCAATCCTGCCGGTTATACCTACGACTGTTTTGTCTTTTAACCCATAACGGTTCCTGATTGATTCCGTGCGATTTTTATCTTCTGAAGAAATTTCGTTTATGTCAATACCGCAATAAATAAGTTCAACGTTACTTAAACCAAAATCCCCGAGCAATGATGCTTTTATTTCCGATGATATTGCAACCACCTTATCACATAGCCCATAGAGTAATCTTTTATTTATAAATTTCTTCAACCCTTTTTTCCTGTAAGTAACGATGCGTGTGATTACGGTTTTTATACCCGAACATTTTGCAGAGTACACTCCAGACCAGAAAAATTTCGGGGAATTTATGTCAACAATCTGGACCTTATTTTCCCTGAATACTTTTGATAACCGGAAGAAATTTAGCGGGTTGAATTCAAATACGGGAAACAGGGGAATTGCCTTTAAATTATTTTTCTGCAATTGTGACAGCAGTTCCTTGTTCTGCGAGAGGCAAACCGTCAGCACATTGTGTCCTCTTTTAGTTAATTCTCTTGAAAGAAGATAAACCTGTTTAGAACCGCCTGACCAGCACGGAGATGCATCAAGATATGCTATGTTCATAACATTTTTTTATTTCTTATAGAAAAGATTATGCCTGCAAGAAACCAGAAAAGATACACCGGCTCTGCAGAAAATGTATAATCAACCAGTCCATTTACTGCCAAAGCAGAAAGACTCCCGAGTATCCCGAGTGAAATCGTTCTGAAAAAAACATCCGTTGTAGTTGAAAAAGTCCTTGCAGTCATATAAAACAGATATACAAGTAGGGCCATAAAAGCCAGGAAACCCGTAATACCCATATCCGCAGTTATTCCAAGATAAACGTTATGTGGATGGGAATACCCGTGTTCTTCGTTGTAAAATATTGGTTTTGTCTCTTCGGTAAGATATTCCCTGTAAAATAGTTCCTGAAATGTATTTGGTCCCTGACCTAAGAAAGGCCTGTCCTTTATCATTCTTAAACTTGTTTTCCACATAAGGATTCTTCGGTAATCACCTTCAGTTATACTAAACGTATCTATTATTCTGTTTCTGGAAGGTTTGAATACTAAAAGTAGTATAAAAACAATACCGAGAATATAGAACAACTTTTTTTCCTTTAGCAGGGCTATAAGCACGACTGCAAATCCCGCCGCCATCCATCCGCCTCTTGTGAAAGTAAAACACAGGCACACAGACATTAGTATTACCGCAAGAATGTATCTTAATTTCTTTTCAGAATAAAAAATCACCGCAACAGTTAACGGAATAATCATACCCAGCATACTGCCGAGTTTATTCCAGTGTGACAGTGTGCCTTTTACACGGAAGAAAGGAATGACTTCAGGGTCTCTTAAAATATTCAGTCCTGTAAAATATTGAACTATACCGTAAGCCGACTCAATCGTAGTTGATACAACAAGTATTACGATTAATTTTTTTAGAAACTTTCTGTCAATGACGTTCAAAACAACAAAAAAGAAAGCCATTTCACCCAAAATCAATCGTAATCTGTCAAAACTTTTCAGTGGTACTTTTGAAAATATGCTTGAGACAAAAAATACCGCAAGGAATATCAGTATCAGCCCTATGAAATTTTTGGTTTCTTTTGAAATGTCAGTCCATATAAGTTTCTTTTTTGTTATTATCCCGATAATCCAGCCGACCAGAGCAATCAGCATACCTGCCACCTGGCCGGATATGGAAACAGATGCCGTAGCAACATAAACAATCAAGCCAGTTTTTATTAAATTTTCAGGGCTGAAATATTTCCGTAAACTATTCATACATATTATTATATATCCCAACAGATAATTTGTCAAGCCAGAATTTGCCGGGAGGTATTGCAAAAGATTTAATTAATTTTTATAATGTTTATAATGAAAAGACTTGATTTAGGATGCGGACTTAAAGGGAAGATAAAAAATTCAATAGGTTTAGATAAAAGGGTTGCCCCGCATGTGGATGTGGTTCATGATTTGAATGTATTCCCGTACCCCCTCCCGGACAACGAATTCGACTGGATTGAAATGTCAAATATTATTGAACATATTGATAACCCCCTGCTTGTTATGAATGAAGTATACAGAATCTCCAAAGATGGTGCTACGGCAAGAATAATCACTCCGCATTACTCCTCACATCTCTCATACGGGGATATGGAGCATAAAAACCGCTTCGGATACTGTGCATTTATAAGTCTTGAAGAAACAGGACTTTTCAAAATTAAAAAGCACTTATTACACTTTTCTGATTTTTACAAATTCATGTTTATCAGCACATTTGCAAACCTCTTCCCTAGAAAATGGGAAAAATATCTTTGTTTTATTTTCCCTGCTCTTTATATTTAGGTATATCTTGAAGTGATCAAGAAGGGGAATAGGGAAAATTATTTAATTGAAAAATATATTTATTAATAAATCGGGCTAAATTATGAAAAAGATATTGGTTTTTGAACCGAATTATCTTGGCGATATTTTGATGACCACCCCTGCATTGAAACTTTTAAGAAAAAGTTTTACAGATGCAGATATAATAGCATTGATAGACGAGAAATATCAGGAAGCGGTTTCAGGTTATGTCAATACCACAATTATAAAAAAGGGTAAGCTCGGACTTGTCAGTGAAATCAAAAGCATAAAACCCGATATTGCGGTTCTGCTGAGGACAACTTTTGCTAATGCTTTTATCTGCCGGATGGTTGGTATCAAGGAAATTGTCGGTGTGGATACAGAATTCAGCAAATTATTTCTGGATAAATATATTAAATATGATAAAAAAAGACCTTTTTATAAAGAATACGTTGAAATCGTGAAATTATTAAAACCAGTTAATAATGTTTCTTATGATTTGGAATTTATCGTCAATGAAAGCGACAAATCGTATATAGGCGCCCTATTTAAAGAATGTGGAATCAAGCCGGATGAAAAGTATATAGTGATTGCTCCGGGCACTACAAGGAAATCAAAAATGTGGCCTGTTGAAAACTACACAAGTCTAATTAACGAATTAAGAGATTACCGGATAATAATTACTGGAAATAAAAGAGAAATTCAACCGGTAGAAATAATTAGAGTTCCGAATGTTGTTTCTATTGTCGGTAAAACCAACATTAAACAGCTTGCAGCGCTCCTGAGTAATGCAGAGTTAGTCATATCACCTGATTCAGGGACATTGTTTCTTGCAGTGGCTGTCGGTGCCAGGACAATCGGGTTATTCGGTTCAACTGACCCGGCATTGTATGGTCCCTATAAGGAAAATACAGTAATTATGTATGATAAACCTGAATGCGGACCCTGCTATAAAGTAAATTGCCCGAAGGGCTTTCCTGCACCGTGTCTATCTAAAATTAAAGTTAATCAAGTGCTCAATGTATGCAGAAAATTATTGGAAAAAACATAAAAAATATTTTTATACGCATGCCGGACTGGGTAGGGACATTTGTCCTTGCTACTCCGGTATTAAAAGTCATAAGAGACAACTTCCCCGAGAGTCGTATAAGTGTTTGTGTGCGGTCATGGTCTAAAGAATTATTGAACAACTGCTCTTATATAAATGAAATAATTAATTACGATTCAAAGAGTGCTTCATTGTCATATCATATCGGGTTTATTAGAGAATTAAAGAAAAAACATTTTGATTTGGCTATAGTATTACCCGGGAGTTTAAATTCTGCCTTAATACCTTATTTTGCCGGAGTAAAAAATAGAGTGGGTTATGTCGGTAATGGCAGGAGGTTATTCTTAAATTATCCTTTAGTTGATACGGGCGATAAATTATTCACAGAGTTGCTTTCAAAAGCAGGATTTAAAGTAAGCAAAGATGTTAAACCTGAATTATGGATATCCGGAGAAGACGAAAAATATGCAGAAAAAATCTGGGTTGATTACGGACTTGCCAATACAAAAGTCATAGGTATGGGAGTGGGTGTCAAGGGCGAATCCAGCAGGAAATGGCCCGAAGAGTATTTTGTTGAATTGATAAATCTGTTAGCTGACAACATTAAGATTGTTTTGTTTGGAAGTAAAGAAGATGAACACATTGGAAAAAACATTGAGGAAAAAGTTAACAAGAAAATAATAAACTTCACAGGACAAACGACACTCAACCAGTTCACCGCATTTATGAAAAAACTTAACCTTTATGTCACTAATTCAACAGGTGGTATGCACATTGCAGGATTATATACACGTGTGATTGCCCTGTTTGTTCCGGGTGATGAAAAATACTGGGCACCTTATGGTAATCAACATATCATTATTTGTGGTGAAGCGGATTGTACCCCCTGCACTAACAGAAAAATGAGATACTGCAAGGACAATAAATGCATGAAATCTATAACACCTGAAAGAGTACTAAAATATGTTCAATCTATATAGCAACAAAACTTTTGTCATTATGTATCACAAAATAGAAGAACATAAGGAAGGGTTAAAGGGAATATGTGTCCGTCCAAAAACTTTTGACAGACAGATGAAATATCTCTACTCCAGAGGATTTCGCACAATTCCATTCAAACAGCTTGTAGAAATTTTAAAAACAAAAAGCAAAATTCCAAAAAAGGTCTTTGTCCTAACGTTTGACGATGGCTATGAAAACAACTATACCGATGCTTTCCCGATATTAAAAAAATACAATTTTACCGCAACTATTTTTCTGAATGCAGGGGCAATCGGGAAACATTATGAATATCCCCGCTCAGGTCCTGCACAGAAGCATCTTTCTGCCGAACAGATAACCGAAATGTCTGAACTCATTGATTTTGGTTCTCACTGTATTACTCATCCGGTACTGACACAAATTTCATTTAACGAAGTGCTGGAAGAAATAAAAACCTCAAAAACTATCATAGAAAAAATTACAAAGAAACCCGTTGATACATTCTGTTATCCATATGGCGAATATGACCGCAATATCGTGGATACTGTAAAGAAATATTATTCCGGCGCCTGCACAACTAAATCATGTCTTGTTTCAGAAAATACTGACCCATACCTCATCCCGAGAATAGAACTTAAAGAACTTCGTTCAATGAGTTTCAGAGACATTAAAAGTATGGGGACGGTTCTGATAATCGCCACAAAACCTGGGGGATAAAAAATGGCTGAGAAAATATTGATAGTTGAAGACGATGTGTCAATAAGAAACATTTGTAAAAGTGGCCTTGAAAATGATTATGAAGTAAGTATATCTACAAATGGTGAAGAGGCTATGAAACAAATAAAGAATGAGAAATTTGATGTAGTAATTACTGAATTAAAGATGTCTGGAATAGGTGGTAAAGAATTACTCTGGGAAGTAAAAACAAACGCGCCCAATACAGATGTAATCATCATTACAGATTCCTCTACTTTAGATAATGCTCTTGAGACAACAAAATTAGGTGCGTATGATTACGTTACTAAGCCTTTCAGCATGGAGGTTTTAACAGCAGCCATAAATAGATGTTTTGAGAAAAGGCACTTAGCGGAAAGATTGCATGCTGAAATTAAACTGCGTGAAGAATTGTCAAAAAAATATAACGAACTGAAATCCCATAAATCTTGACAAAAACTCAAAAATTGTGTTTAATTATAGTGGTTCTGGTGCGGTACCCAAGTGGCTAAGGGAGAGGTCTGCAAAACCTTTATTCGCCGGTTCAAATCCGGCCCGCACCTGATTTGGGCGATTAGCTCAGTTGGTTCAGAGTACTACGTTGACATCGTAGGGGTCACAGGTTCAAGTCCTGTATCGCCCACATTTGTTATCTCAAAAATTAATTTTTTCGGGTAACCACATAATCTGCAAGGAGGGAAAGTATTTCTTTTTTACTGCCGAATACTTCTAAAGATTTCTTCGCCTCATCTATGAGTCTGTTTGTATCTCTTTCCGATTTTTTTGTCCCATAGATATCTGAATAATTGACCCTGTCTTTTTTAACATCAAACATATCATCGGCAATCTGAAATGCGAACCCGATTTTCTCACCATAATTTTTCAGTGCATTGATTTCTTTTTCTGAACCACCCGCAAGCACAGCGCCTGCCAGGACACTTGCTTTTATCAATGCAGCAGTTTTGTGTGAATGGATATAATTAACAAGTTTATCTGTATGGGTTTTACTAACCAGGAATGTATCTGCCACCTGCCCTCCGACCATTCCATCTGCACCCGATGCGTTGGATACGATTTTTATGACTTCAACAATTTTCTTCTCGCTTATACCGGTAATCTTACTATTTTCCGCAATAAGTTCAAATGCTTTTGTAAGCAGGGCATCGCCGGTGAGTATTGCCATACCCTCGTTGAACTTCCTGTGAACAGTCAGTTTGTCACGACGGTAATCGTCATTGTCCATAGAAGGTAAATCGTCATGAACAAGTGAATAACTGTGGATTAACTCAACTGCACAGGCAGTTGGTAAGACCTTATTCGGGTCAATACCGCATATTTCCGCAGAGGTGACCGTAAGTATCGGCCTGAACCTCTTGCCTCCGGGGAATACAGCATATCTTATTGCTTTATATATAACTTCAGACAGGTTATCACTGCTTGCCAGATATCTTTTTAAAGCAGAGTCAATCCTTTTTTTCCAGTAATTGAGATATTTATTTAAATTGTCCATTGTGATAATCAAGAAAACCCGAACAAGTTCGGGATTCCAAAGGGAATCCTCAACTTGTTGAGGACGCTACAGAGGTTCGGGTGTCAGTTTTTCACCTTTCTTTGAGAGTATTTCAATTTTTTTCTTTACTTCCTTAAGTTTTTCGTCACAGGTTTTTACAAGTTCCATTGATTCTTCAAAGAGTTTCAGCGAATCATCCAAACCCGTTTCTCCAGATTCAAGTTGTTCTACAATCTCTTCTAACCTTTCCAGCGCGGTTTCAAACTTAATCTCTTTTTTCATATTTTTTTGTCTCCTTTACTTCAGATAAAACTTCGCCCTTATGCAATCTTATTTTCAGTTTATCCTTTATTGATAAATCCTCTGCATCTTTTATTATCACATTCTCGGGAAGTTTCCAGACTATTGAATAACCCCGCGAGAGTATGTTTAACGGCGAGAGTGCTTTGAGTTTTTCATCTAATATTTTCAAATCGTAGGATTTCATCTCTGCTAAATGTTTGACTGAATTTATTATTTGTAAAAACACGTCGTCCACTTCCTGCAGCTTCTCTTCTATCAATGAGAAAGGTCTGGTAAAAACCCTTGAGTTCAGGATATTGTTCATCCGCTGTGTTAAATTTGATGAAATATAATTCAGATGATTCCGCAGTCTCTTTACCATGTCCTGCAATCCTTCCCTCAGTTCCCGCCTCCGGCGGGCGACAAACTCTGCTGCAGCTGTTGGAGTCGGGGCTCGCATGTCAGATACAAAATCACTTATTGTATAATCAACCTCATGACCCACGCAGGATATTACCGGTATCTTTGATGAGAAAATAGCGCGTGCTACGATTTCTTCGTTGAATGGCCAGAGGTCTTCTAAAGAACCTCCGCCGCGTCCTACAAGCAGGACGTCTAAATCCTTGTAATGTTCATTGAGATATTCTATTGCCTGTGATATATCATATTTCGCTTCATCTCCCTGGACCCGGGCAGGATAAATGAGAATTTCTAAATCCTCCTGTTGCAGAATTGTAAGTATGTCATGTAATGCGGCACCATCTTCAGAGGTTACAATCCCTACCTTTTTCAATAATAAAGGTATGGGTTTTTTCTTTGACTCATCAAACAAACCTTCTGAAGATAATTTCTGTTTGAGTTGTTCAAATGCAAGTTGCAGCGCACCCTTGCCTGCAGGTTCAATATAATCAACGATTATTCTGTATTCACCGCGCTTGGCATATACAGATATCCTGCCAAATACAATAACCTTAAGTCCGTCTTCCGGGCGAAACCTGATAAGTTTTACCTGCTGATTCCACATTATTGCATTTATCTGTGAATTCTCGTCTTTTAATGAAAAGAAACTGTGTCCTGAAGAATATGTTTTATAGTTTGAAATTTCTCCGGTGAGCCATAATTCCTGAATTTGTGTTTCTAAGGTTTGCTTTATGATATTTGTAATTTCGGTTACACTGTATATCTTTCTCTGTGACTGTTGAGTCATGAACGTTTCTTTATTCGGGAAATATTCTTTGCCTTTCCGGTATTTTCATCAATTTCAATTATAACTCCATTGAGCATGGATGGTCCTTTGGCAACTACAAACTTATACGGAAGACTCGTCAGATATTTTTTAAGTATTATCTCCCTGTCAACACCGATAATACCTTCTGAAGGACCCGTCATACCGCAGTCTGTGATGTATGCAGTCCCTTCGGACAGTATCTGTTCGTCTGCTGTCTGCACATGTGTATGTGTGCCTATGACTGCGCTCGCTTTACCGTTAAGATATTGTCCGAAAGATTGTTTCTCGGATGTTATCTCCGCATGGAAATCAACAATAATATTTCTGGTTTTCTGTGATATTTGTTCTATTATGGGGTCAATTGTATGGAAGGGACAGTCCAGCAGGGGCATATACACTCTGCCCATCGCGTTTATAACGGCAATTTTTATATCGCCCACGTCAAAAATATTCCATCCCCTGCCGGGAACAACTGCGGGATAATTCAGCGGACGCAATATTCTTGGGTCACCTATAATGAGTTCAATCTCTTTTCTTGCAAACGTGTGGTTGCCAAGTGTAATTGCATTAATCCCGCAGGAAAAAATTTCTTCGCTGACGCTCTGCGTTAAACCTTTCCCGCCGGCAGCATTCTCTGCGTTAGCAATGGTAAAGTCAATATTCTCGGACTTGATTATTTCAGGGACGTATCTCTTTACTATTCCCCTGCCCGGTTCCCCTACGATGTCACCAATAAACAATATTTTCATTTTGCGATTTCCTGGGCACGCACCTCCCGTATCACCACGACCTTTATCTGTCCGGGATATTCAAGTTCCTGTTCTATCTTCTTTGCAATGTCTTTTGCTAAAATATATGAAGTTTGGTCGTCAACATCTTCGGGTTCAACCATAATTCTTATTTCTCTGCCAGCCTGGATTGCATATGCAGAAATAACACCGCGAAACGAAGTAGCGACTTTTTCTAATTTTTCCAATCTCTTTATATACTGTTCAACAGATTCGCGTCTCGCTCCGGGCCTTGCTGCAGATATTGCGTCACAGGCAGCAATAATGAATGCCTCAACACTCCTGGGTTGTTCAATGCCTTCGTGATGGGATATTATTGCATTCAGCATCTTTTCCGACTCACCGTATTTCTTTGCTATGTCAGCAGATATCTGGTGATGAGTCCCTTCCATGTTGTGGTCAACTGCTTTACCTATGTCATGGAGTAACCCTGCACGTTTACAAAAATTTATATCCGCGCCGAGTTCACCTGCCATGGCTCCTGCTAAATGTGCTACTTCCAGTGTATGCTGCAACTGGCTTTGTCCGTATGAAGTCCTGTATTTAAGTTTACCGAGCAGTTTAAGTATTTCAAAGTGCAGTCCTACAACACCTACTTCTATTGCTGTTTTCTCGCCAGTTTCTTTAAATATATTTTCCATTTCCTCTTTAGTCCTGGCAACAACTTCTTCAATTCTTCCGGGATGTATCCTGCCATCTGCAATGAGTTTTTCCATAGCAACCTTTGCTATTTCTCTGCGTACAGGGTCAAAGGCTGAGATTATAATTGTCTCCGGTGTATCATCTATTATCAAATCTACGCCCGTAGCCTGCTCAAAGGCACGGATATTTCTTCCTTCGCGACCTATAACCCTGCCTTTAAGTTCATCATTCGGTATTGTAATCGTAGAGGTGGTTGTATCTGTAGTATGTTCTGCTGCAATTTTCTGAATTGCAATAGCAAGGATTTCCTTTGCTTTTTTCTCAGCCGATTCCCTTGCCTCCTGTTCAATACCGCGTGCCATAAGTGCTGATTCGCGTCTAACTTCTTCTTCTAAATTCTGCAATAACAATTTTTTTGCCTCTTCCTGTGTGACACCGGCAATTTTTTCAAGCAACTGTCTCTGTTCTTCACGAGTTTTTTCTATCTGCTTGATTTCATCCCCAATTCTCTGTTCCTTACCCTGCATCTGTTTATCGCGTTCGCGCAATTCCTGTTCCTTTTTCTCAAGTATGTTGAGTTTAGTATCTATACCGCTTTCCTTCTGGCTTAACCTTCGTTCAAGATTCGATATCTCCTGTCTCTTATTGCGTGTTTCGCGCTCAAAATCTCTCCGTTCCCTGTCCATTTTTTCCCGTATTTCAAACAGACCTTCTTTTTTCTTAAGTTCCGCCTCTTTTTCTGCTTCAGCAATTAACTTTTTTGCCTTAGCTTCTGCTGAACTCAGTTCCTTGCGTCCATATAATAGTCTTACTCCGTATCCTGCCACAAGTCCTGCAACTATACTTGAAACTATCATCAATACAATTTCCATATTATCTCCTTTCAGTCGTACTGCAATCAATAACCCTTTTATCAGTTACGATTTTACCTAACCGCAAATCATTTTCTTCAGCAGGTATTTTTGAAATAACCTGAAAATCAAATCCTGCTCCGATACGTTTTTCTATTGAAAAATTTTTCAGCCACAAATCGTAATAACCGCCGCCATAGCCGACCCTCATCCCGCTACTGTCAAACCCGAGTCCCGGCACAAGCACAAGGTCAATTTTCCCGGGCAGGACCTCTTTTGTCCTGTTTTTTGGTTCAAGTATACCGTATGTACTAACATCCAGCTCAGTGTCAGGATTAGTGATTTCAACTGCTATGATTCTTTTAGGGTTTTTCATAACACAGGGGACCACAACTTTTTTCTTACTACCCAATGCTTTTTTTATCATATTAATTGTTTCTATTTCCGAACCGAAAGACACAAAAAACATTACAGTATTTGCGTTTTTGAATTCTTTAAGTCCGAATAGATTTTTTTTAATCAGTCTGCTTTTAAGTCTCCTTTCCTTTTCAGTAATACTGTCTCTTAAAGATTTTAGTTTTCTTCTGATTGTTTCTTTTAAACCTGTTTCTTTCGCCATTGCTCTAACCGTTTTTTTATCTCTTCCTCAAAGCCCTGCTCAGTCGGCTTGTAGAAAATCTTATGTTCCGGCATATACTCCTGCGGAATGAAATGTCCGGGGTAATTATGAGGATATAAATACCTCTCATTTGAATCCTTGAGATGCTCGGGCACAGACCGTGTCTTTCCCTTCTGCACTTCTTCTTCAGCAGAAGACAGAGCATTATACACAGCATTTGATTTTGGTGCGCAGGAGACGTATAGGCACGCCTGAGCTAAAGGAATTTTTGCTTCCGGCATACCGACAAATTCAACTGATTGAAGTGCTGAGACGGCTACGTTGAGAGCATTGGGGTCAGCATTCCCTACATCCTCGCTTGCCGCAATAACGATACGTCTTGCAATAAATTTAGGGTCTTCACCCGCATCAAGCATTTTTGTCAACCAGTAAAGCGCTGCGTCGGGGTCACTGCCCCGGATTGACTTTATAAATGCAGATATATGGTCGTAATGCCCGTCTCCGGATTTATCATACACGACTGATTTATGCTGTATTGATTCCTCTGCAGTTTTCAAATCAAAATTTATATTCCCGACCCTGTCAGGAGGTGTGGTCAGCACACCTATTTCAACTGCATTAAGTGCTTTCCTGGCATCACCGTTTGAATATTTGATAATATGCTCTACGGCATCTTCTGTAATTTTTACACTGTATTTACCAAGCCCTCTTTCTTTATCGTTTAATACAGAAATTATTATTTTTCTAATAGATTCATCCGCCAGTGGCTTGAATTCAAACACCAGTGACCTGGAAATAAGTGCAGAGTTTATATAGAAATAAGGATTTTCAGTGGTTATCCCAATCATGCTTATTACGCCTTTCTCTACATAGGGCAGTAATGCATCCTGCTGGGTGCGGTTAAAGTGATGGATTTCGTCCAGCAGAAGTATTGTCCTCTGATTATATGCTTTCTGTCTTACCTCTGCCTGTTCAACAATTTTCTTTATATCAGCAACACCGATAATAACGGCATTTGTTTCAATGAAATAAGATTTAGTGTGCTTTGAAATAATCTTTGCCAGTGCGGTTTTGCCTGTCCCTGAAGGTCCAAAAAATATTATAGAACCGACTCTGTCAGACAAAATTGCACGGTTCAATAACCTGTCCCTGTCTACAATGTGTTCCTGGCCATAGAAACCGTCAAGGTTATCCGGAACGAATTTTGCGGCCAGAGGCTGTTCTAAACTACCCGCTTTGTTTTCACCGGCAAAAAGATATTTCTGCATAAATAAGATAATCCTGCGGATAAATTAGATAAAAAAAGCCCCGCATGTGCCGTGGTTCTATAGGGATACTGTGAACCAAACCTGATTGATTTAGTTTTTCTGTAAGCTCACTTCAACCTATATTTTTCACCAACACCGCAGGGCATAATTTTTCTGCAAAAGATTTATTTTTTTATGCTCAAAGAACGCTAATGTTAAAATTCACTGTCGTAGTTCAAACTTTAACTCAGCACAGAGCTGATGTCGGATATCAACTCATCAGATTTTCTATTCACTTTAGTGCGAAATTTTTCATATTCATCTCTTAAACGAAACAATTCTTCAGCAATGTTGAGACATGCCAAAACTGTCATTCTTGAAGTTGATGCTTCTCCGGTGTTGGTGCGAACTTCGTCTAATTTCTCCTTAACAAATTTAGCTATTGACTGGACCTGTAACGGGTCAATCTCGGATTCAATGGGATATTGTTGACCGCCAATATCCACAAAAGTTTTCTCGGGCATTTTTAAACCCCTGCTTTGCTAAATTTATCCAGGAGTTCATTTAGTTTAGTCTTAACTGTAAACTTCTGTTTATGTAGAGTCTCGTTTTCCTGAATAAGTTTTCCTGCCCTGATATTTTCTGCTCTTAAATGTTCCAACTCCTTTAAGTTTTTTTCGATTTCGCTTTTAAATTTCTTATTCTGGTTAATCAGCTGGTCAATTTCTTTTTCCAGAACATCAAACTTTTCCATTTTGGGTTAATTTCATCTTATAAAATTAATTCCAACAAGTCAAGCGGTTCGCAGGGAAATACCTAAATTTTTTAATCTGTCTATTATCTGCTCAACTTTTTCGTTAATCTCTTTGTCGGTGAACGTTCGTGTAAAATGCGTGAAATAAAATCTGATACTGTAACTCTTTTTGCCTTTTGGTATTTTATCACCTAAATATACATCAAACAAACTGATATCTATGAGAAATTCATCCTTCCCTGCAAGAATTTCATCAGCGACCCTGTTGTACGGGACATCTTCAGGCACGATTATTGAAATATCTCTTTTTGAACCGGGTAACCTGGAATATTCCTTGAATACCGGTGTGTCGTTACCCGCTGTTTTTTGAATATTTTCAGTAAACAATTCTGCATAATATATCCCTTGCAGAAACTTTGGATGGAGAGTGGATTGGAGCAGTCCATATTCGGCGATTGTATTGCTGGAAGCGTCTTTAATAACTGCCGATACGCCGGGATGAAAATACTCACTGATAGATTTGTCAGCTGTCCATTTATTGCAGTCTAACTCTTTTAACAGACTATGCACAATACCCGAAATGTAGTAAAAGTCAATCTTTTCTGATTTATATTTCCAGTGTTCAGGTGATTCCTTGCCTGTGCAGATTATACCCAGTGCTCCGATTTCTTTAGTGGAAAATATTTTACCTAATTCAAAAAACTTCATATCTCTTGCCTGTGTATTATTGTAATTGGACATTACATTGTTTAAAAGTCCGGGTAACATTGAAGAACGAAGAAAAGTCCAATCTTCAGAAAGCGGATTCTGGAGGCCGATAGGTTCTCTGTTTATTTTGCAGTCTTTCAGAGTTTTATTTGAACAGAAACTATAATTTATAACTTCCTGTATGCCCTGAGCGAGCAGAAAATCAGATGCTTTTCTCTCAAGTTCCAGTAACGGTTCTTCAATAATATGCTCGGTCTTATATGTCTTTATCTCTACCGGGACAGTATCGTATCCCTGGATACGCACAACTTCTTCAATTAAATCAATTTCCTCGTTTATATCTAACCTGTAGGGGGGGACTTCTACAATTATTTTGTCCTCTTTAACCTCTGTCTTCATTTCTAACCGCGAGAGCGCATCAACAATATCCTTCACCTGGTATTGTGTTGATAAAATCCTGTTTACTTTTTCAATCTGCAGGACTATTTTTTTAATCTCGTATGGCAGACAAATATCATTATGCGAAACGAACCTGCCGTTAGCGTATTTTGTTATTAAGGATATTGCACGTCTGCTGGCGAAGTCACAATTTTTGTATGAACTGCCGCGTTCAAATCTATATGATGACTCTGTTGTTACATTCAATTTCTGTCGTGTGCGCCGTATATTTTCTAACTTAAACACTGCACTTTCCAGAATAATTCTTGAAGTTGATTCAATAACGGAAGACTCTGTCCCGCCGACTATACCTGCCAGGGCAAGTGCTTTTTCATTATCGGCAATGACTAACATATCGGGCGAAAGGACATAGTTATTATTATCAAGGGCATTGATTTTCTCGCCTTTATTTGCGTTCCGGACGACAATCCTTTCACCTGAAAGTTTATCAATATCAAAAGCATGTAACGGGTGACCCGTTTCAAGCATGACATAGTTTGTTATGTCAACAACGTTATTTATAGGTCTTAAACCACATTTCTGCAGTCTTTCTGCTATGAGGTCAGGGGATGGACCTACTTTTATATCTTCAATAACAACACCCATATACCGTTTACACAGATTAGTATCTTCAATGTCTATACTGAATACCTTATTGACACTCCTGGGGTCAGGGAAAGAATATGTTTCAGGATATATTAAAACAAGATTCAGTTTTGCTGCAAGTTCCCGGGCTATACCTAAATGTCCCAGGCAATCACCACGGTTAGCCGGTATTTCAATATCAAATACAGTGTCTCCCGGCAGGTTGGATATTGCAGATACTTCAAATCCTATCTGTCCCAGAGTTTCGGCTATCTCTTTCACCGAAAAAGCATCTATCTTTATTAATTCATTAAGCCAGTTATAAGTTATTTTCATATTAAAATTGCTTTAAAAACCTTAAATCATTCTCGTAGAACAATCTCATTTCATTAATCTGGAATTTCAACATAGCAAAACGTTCAACGCCCATTCCAAAGGCAAACCCTGTCCATTTTTCGCGGTCATATTGGACCGCATCAAATACTTTGGGATGAACCATCCCGCAGCCAAGCATTTCCAACCACCCGCTGTTCTGACATACACGGCACCCATTGCCGCTGCACATTGGACATCCGATATCCATCTCGGCTGACGGTTCGGTGAACGGGAAAAATGAAGGTCTGAACCGCGTCTTTGTCCCTTTACCGAACATTCTATGTACGAAAACAGTCAGTATTCCTTTAAGTTCGGCAAAGGTTATTTTCTCGTCAACAGCAAGACCTTCAACCTGGTGGAATACCGCTGAATGCGAAGCATCCGACGCATCGCGTCTATAGACTTTCCCGGGCACTACCACGTATAACGGAGGTTTGTATTTTTCCATAGTCCTGACCTGCACAGGCGAAGTATGTGTCCTGAGAAGCAGGTTGTCCGATGAACCCTCTATGTAAAAAGTATCCTGACTATCGCGGGCAGGATGGTCTTTGGGAAAATTTAATGTTTCAAAATTATAATAGTCAGTTTCAATCTCAGGACCTGTTACAGTCTGGAATCCGAGTGAGTTAAATATAGAGACTATTTCTGAAATAACCTGCATTAAAGGATGACGATGCAGATACTCAAGGGGTCTGGAGGGAAGGGTTATATCAATTTTTTCTGATTTTAGTTTTTCATTTAAAGATTTGTTTTTAAGGAGTTTTGATTTTTCGTCCAGAAGTTTTTGAAGTTCGTCACGGACTGTATTCAGTAATTCACCGGTTTTTTTTCTTTTTGTTAAGGGTAAGGAGGGCAGTGTTTTGAACAGGTTGGTTATTGTACCTTTTCTTCCGAGATATTCTACACGGATGGCTTCAATCTCTTCAACGCCATTTGCCTGCTGGATTTTATTTTTGACTTCATCTGATACCTTGTGTATAGTTTGCTCAGTCATAGACCGATCAATTTATCAAGATGTTCTTTTGCTAATTTATATTTCGGAGAAATAGCAATTGCCTTTTTATACATCTTTTTTGCTTCCTCGGGCTGGTTCCTGCTTTCATATACCAACCCTAAATTGTAATAGATTTCAGGATTGCCGGAGTTTATTTCAATGGCTTTCTTCAGTTCATCTATTGCCTGGTCATATTTGCCATTGACAAAATAGAATTTACCCATTTCAAGCAACGCTTCTTCCGGTTTGTCCGAATCCTTACTGCCTTTCTCTTTTTTCATCTTTCAAAACCTTTCATTTAAGCTTCTCTATATCGTTTTCCTTGCCTATCACAATAATTCTATCGCCTTCATTCAGTTCTTCTTCCGGGCCAGGCGCTATGTTCACTTCTTCTTTAAAATCACTCTCTCCGGAATCCGTCACAAACGGCGCTTTTCGTTTTATGGCAATGACATTAACGCCATATTTGGCACGTATGTCCAGTTCCTTCAAATTTTTACCCCAGAACTTCTTTAGAACCCCCACTTCGGAAACGTTATACTCCTGTGATAATTTTATTACTTCAAATATATTGGGTGAAAGAAAACTCTCGGCTACTTTATGTGCAACTTCCACCTCGGGATAAACTATACGGTCAGCCCCTACTTTAGCAGCAATTTTAGCATGCAGGGGATTTATGTTTTTCACAAGGATTTGTTTTACGCCTAATTCCCGCAGTAAAAGCGTCGTTAGAATACTCGCTTCCATATTTTCGCCTATAGCAACAATTGCAATATCTATATCACCCGCACCGATTGACCTGAGGGTTTTTTCGTCAGTAGCATCTGCAACTATTGCCTGGGTGACAAAAGGTGATATTTCCTGGATTTTCTTTTCATCGTTATCTATAACAAGCACTTCTGCGCCTTTCTGGGACAGAATTTTAGCAACATTTGTCCCGAACACTCCTAAACCAACTACAAGAAATTGATATTTCTTCACTTGAAAATTCCTCCGTAAACCCCGCTACCCGACAAGGACTTTCTCCTCCGGATAGCGAAACATATCTTTTTCTTCGTTATATAATATCGCTGCACCCAGAGTAAGCGGTCCCACCCTGCCAACTAACATTGTAATAATAATAAGTAACTTTCCCGCGCCAGTAAGGTCAGACGTAATCCCTCTTGAAAGACCCACCGTACCAAATGCGGATATTGTTTCAAACATAATATTAATAAAACCTTTTTTCTCAATCAGTACCAGCAGGAATGAAATAAACGTAATAACAAACGTCGCACCGATAAATACAGCTATAGATTTTATTATTATATCTGCAGTGACCCTTCTTCCAAAAATGTTAGGCTGACGTTCCCCGCGTATCGTGGACAAAAAAGACATAACCAACACAGAAAAGGTGCTTGTCTTAATCCCGCCGCCTGTCCCGCCGGGTGAAGCTCCTATAAACATAAGAACCATTGTTAAAAATATAGAAGATATAAATAACGAGGACGTTGGTATGGTATTAAAACCCGCTGTTCTCGGCGCAACTGACTGGAAATACGAATTTAAAATTTTGTCCCCGAACGAAAATTTCCCGA
The DNA here is from genome assembly GCA_001871125.1 of Elusimicrobia bacterium CG1_02_37_114. GTDB lineage: Bacteria > Elusimicrobiota > Endomicrobiia > CG1-02-37-114 > CG1-02-37-114 > CG1-02-37-114. The sequence goes on along the minus strand of MNXB01000117.1, from coordinate 5,443 downwards.
TTGTTTCCGGGTTTCCTGACTCTAAAGCAAAAATAATGACTGTGCCAAAGATAATTAATATACCTGTAGTACTTAAAACAATTTTTGTATGTAATGAAAAATTCCTCCATTTCTTTCCCTGGATTAATTCACTGAGGACTACATATCCCAGACCGCCGATTATTATAAGGAGACTCATAACAAGAATGACTGACCAGTTATGATTGAACGATGCAAGATTATCAGAGAACAGAGAGAAGCCGGCATTACAAAATGCACTTACAGAATGAAAAATTCCATAATAAACTGCTTTTGCTATAGGAAATTTTGAATAGAAACATAAACTTAATATTATCGCTCCAATAAATTCAATTGCTAAGGTTATTTTTAATACTCCCTTCAAAAAGCCAGCCAGCCCTTCAAACGTGAACGGGTCAACTACTTCCTTGACAACCATTCTCTCTTTTAAATTAATCTTACCGATAAACAGAGCAACAATCGTAGCCAATGTCATATATCCCAAACCGCCAATCTGGATAAATAACAAAATTATTAACTGTCCGATAAATGAGAAAGTGCTGCCTATATCAACTGTCGTAAGACCCGTAACACACACAGCCGAGGCGGCTGTAAACACTACGTCTATAAGTTTTACTGGTATCGCGGCAGCATGGGAAAACGGCAATATTAATAAAACAGTCCCGATAGTAACAGCAGACAGAAAGAATATAAGTACAATCTGCGCCGGTGAAATGCGCATAATTTACTCCAGCGCCTGTTTGGCAACTTCGGTCAGGGAATGGAATGATTCCGCATCATGGACAGCAAGGTCAGCAAGTATCTTCCGGTTTATATCAATACCTGCTTTCCTTAACCCGTTGATAAACTTGCTGTATGGAAGGCCATATTGTCTGGAAAGGGCATTTATTCGCAAAATCCATAATTGACGAAAATCACCTTTGCGGTCCTTGCGGTCACGATAAGCATGCTGCAGGGATTTTTCAACCTGCTGTTTAACCTGTCGCCAGCGATTTTTCTTATCAGAATAATATCCTTTTGCCAGGTGAAAATATTTTTTCTTATGTTTTTTTGCAACAGAACTTGTTACTCTCATATCAGTGTGGTATCAATCTTTTTACAAGTTTGCTTTCTGCTTTCCCAAGCGTCTGCGATTTACGCAGTCTCCGACCCCTGTTTGCTGACATACCTGTGAGCAGGTGTCTTAATCCTGCTTTTTTATACATGACTTTACCTGTCGCTGTCAATTTAAATCTTTTTTTAGCACCGCTGTGTGATTTAAGTTTCGGCATAGTTATTTCTTTGGTGAAAACAGTATTACTATCCTCCTGCCTTCAAATTTTGGTTGTTCCTGAGTTTCTACTATGTCTGATATTTTTTCTTTTATCCTGTTTATAAGATTGAAACCCAGCTCAGTATGTGCCATTTCTCTGCCTATAAACATTATTGTCACCTTTACCCTGTATTTCTCTTCAAGGAACTCTCTTATGTATTTTACTTTAAATTCAAAATCATGGTCTTCAATTGTTACCTTAAACCTTACTTCCTTAACCTGTCCTATTCTTTGTTTCTTATGATGCTGTTTGTCTTTCTGTTTCTGCTGGTATTTGAATTTAGAATAACTTGCAATTTTACAGACAGGCGGGCTTGCATTCGGTGCAACTTCAACCAAATCAAGACCTTTTCCCTGGGCAATACCCAGAGCTTCCTGAGTGGGCTTTATACCCAGTTGCGTACCATCTTCGTCAACTAACCGGACCTGGCTTACCCGTATAAACTGATTAAAACGTAACCTTTCTATATAGCCCTCCTCCCTGGAGTTGCCCGATTTATCGGGCTTTCTTATAAAAAAAGGATGGTTTCTTTTTGAGTTCCCAGTACCATCCTGTTTATTACTAAACTTAAGATTGAACCTTTTTGCTTTTATCAGCTCGAGGTGAGCCGCTGGGCTTCTTCAACGATTAGGAAATTATAAAATATCCTCAACAAGTTGAGGATTCCCTTTGGAATCCCGAACTTGTTCGGGTTTACTTGTAAATTATGTTGTAATATATATAACAAAAAAAATGAGTCCTGTCAAGTATTATTTATTTTTTGTTTCAGTTCGGATTTTAATTTTTCAATAAATTCGTTTAACTCAAACTGCCCTATATCCCTGCCGGAGTGTCTTGCTGAAACCTTCCGGCTCTGTTTCTCCTTATCGCCGACAATGACTATATAGGGTATCTTGTTTACTGTCGCCTCGCGGATTTTATAGTTCAGTCTTTCATTGCTTAAATCTGATTCTGCACGGATACCTTCGTTCTTTAACGAAACCGTTACGTTTTCTGCGTAATCCTTCTGGCTTTCGGAAATATTTATAACCACTACCTGAACCGGGCTGAGCCACAGCGGAAATGCTCCTGCATAATGTTCAATCAGAACACCGAAAAACCTTTCCATTGAACCTAATAATGCACGGTGTATCATAAAAACCCTCTCGTCTTTTCCTGATTCATCCCGATAGGTTATGTCAAACCTCTCTGCCAGGTTAAAATCAAACTGTATTGTAGAACACTGCCAGGCACGTCCCAGCACGTCTTTTATTTTTATGTCAACCTTCGGCCCGTAAAATGCACCGCCGCCTTCATCAATCCTGTATGGATATTTTGTTTTCTCCATTGCGTTTTTCAATGAATCAATTGCTTTAGCCCAGTTCTCTTCGGAACCGACAAATTTTTCAGGCTTTGTCGCTAAATAAATATCGTATTCCCTGAACCCGAATGTCTGTAGGAATTTTATAGTGAAATCAAATATATTTAACATCTCCTGTTCTAACTGGTCAAGTTTGCAGAATATATGTGCATCATCAATAGTAAACCCGCGGACACGCAAAAGACCGTGCAGAACACCCGATTTCTCATATCTATAGACGGTTCCTAATTCCGCATACCTCACGGGCAACTCGCGGTAGGAATGAAGTTTTGTCTTGTATATCATTATGTGGTTGGGGCAGTTCATCGGTTTGACGCGGAAAGGCCTCCCGTCAATATCCATAGGTGAATAAATCATATCGGAATATTTTTCCAGGTGGCCGCTCGTTTTGTATATTTCCTCACTTGCTATATGCGGTGTTGAAACTAACTGGTAGCCGTGTTTTGTATGCTCTTCCTTCCAGAGATTTTCTATTATATTTCTTATGATTGTCCCTTTAGGATGCCAGTGGACAAGACCCGCCCCCACCTGCTCGTGCGTACTGAACAAATCCAGCTGGACGCCTAATTTCCTGTGGTCCCTCTTTTTTGCTTCTTCAAGTTTATTCAAATAATCAGCAAGTTCTTCCTTTGTGGGAAATACCGTGCCGTATATCCTCTGCAGTTGTTCACGCTTTTCATCGCCACGCCAGTAAGCACCCGCAACGGACAGCAACTTAAAATGTTTTATCTGTTTTGTTGATTCAATGTGCGGTCCCCTGCACAAATCAATAAAATCACCATCCTGGTAAAGGGTTACTTTTTCATCAGGTATATTTTCAAGAAGTTCAACCTTATATTTTTCATTACGCTCACCAAAAAACTTTTTCGCCTCTTCTTTTGACATTTCCCTGGATGTGAATTTATGGTCATTCTTTACAATCTCCTTCATCTTCTGTTCAATTTTTTCCAAATCTTCGGGCAGAAATGTCCGCGGTGAGTTAAAATCATAGTAAAACCCGTCTTCTATTGCAGGACCTATGGCTAATTTCGTTCCCGGGAAAAGTTCCAGCACCGCTTGTGCCATAACATGGCTTGTAGAATGTCTCAATTTTTCCAGTTCAATCTTGTTTTCCATTTTTTGTCTCAACCTCAACTATAATTTTATTGTATAGGAATTTGAAAGTAGCGTCCCGATTTATCGGTACGATTTAATTTACGACTAGGAAATTATAAAAGGGTAAACCCTTAATTCCTGGAGTTAATCCTTCAGGATTTTACTTGATCATATTTTACCATATTTTATAAAAAAAACCAATGTGTCTCAAAACCCTTGTTTACAGAACTCCTTCAAATTTCGCATTATCATAAGCCCTCTGGGCAAAAAACATCTTGTCTTCCGGTATCGCGTCAGTGTCCCATAAATGTCCCATATCCTAAAAGCCATAGCGACGTCCCTTTTTCTCCCGTCTATTTAGAATCATGTAATTTATCGTGTAATATTATCTAAAATCGTGTAAAAATCAATCGTGTAATTAATCATGTAATTTCAGGACTAATCGTGTAATCATTATTTAGCCGAATATCCCACGTTCCTTCCTTTGCCACTTAATTGAGCCATTCCAATTTTAACAAGCGTATTCAAATCCGTAGCAGCTGTTTTATTAGTTACTTTAAACAATTGTCTGAATTTCCTATTAGTAAATTTTTGACCTTCATTCACCATTAATCTCAAAGCTTCTATCTGTCTTTCATTCAATCCCAATTCTTTTAAATCCGTTTGTCTCTCTTTGAGAATGTTGGGCACCAAATCCAGAATTTTATCTCCGGGACCATAGAATGTTATCCTGAAAAAATCTCCCGGTTGGCTTATGACGGGTGGTTTCAATCCATGTTCAGTCATCCAGTTACTCATTTTGCGGATGCCGGTTCCATATTTTTCCATATCCTTTGTTTCATGGAATATCTTGCAAATCTCTTTATTCCTTGTTTCATGAACTCCTTCTAAACGTTTTATGTCAAGTCCCGGTAAAAGCCCGCCAGGACTGGTTATCTCTATCCTGTCATCAAAAATGTCTATCTGAACGTTTGCACCACTGTGGTTGTAATCTCTGTGTGCCATGGCATTGAGGACACCTTCCCTGATTGCATTGAATGGATATTCAGGAATGTCAACCCGTTTCCATTCAACGATTTTATTTGCCAGCCGGGTATTTCTCTGAAAGAATGTCTCCACGTCCTCAAGAATCTTATAAAAAGGACCTTCCAATTCCTGTGAATCAAGAAATTCTATACGAGCAGTTCCTCTATATCTCGCAATTTTGACTGTGCTTTGTGAGATAAAGTCCTGAGGATTGGGACAGAAAAATAGAACAGCCGTATTTGTCGGTTTAAGTGTACCATTTATAACTTTTACCACCTTGATAGTTCGGACAAGAAAATCTTTTATGGATGTTTCAGGAACTGCAACCTTTGATTTTATGGCTCTGTTTGCAAGAAAATCTTTTACCAGTTTTTCATTTATTTAATTTCCAGTTTGTGTCACCAGTGCTGACACAATTTCTTTTTTATCCATTGTTATCCTGTAATTATATTAATACCCCATCTTTAAATATTTTTTGTTATTGCAAGGATTTTATCTACCATTATTTCCATCTCAAAAGTTTCTTTTCTTTAATAATAATTTTTTCCACAGCTTTTTTAAGAAATTTTTTGTCCGGCAAAGATAAACGATATTTTGAAGCAAAAAGTTTAATTGAAATACCACCCAAAGC
>MNXB01000109.1:11085-11746 GCA_001871125.1 Elusimicrobia bacterium CG1_02_37_114 | reverse complement strand
GTTAGGCGAGGGATATACATTATCAATCTATCCCGGCTCATAAGCTATGCCAAAATTCTCTTCGATAAGGCCCTTCCCATAAGGATGGGAAGGCCTATCCTTTCTGGATAATTTTGGCATATTCGCCCTGAGAAATTCATAGAATTTCTCAGGACTAGTCCTGGGCAATCTTTCAGATTGACCAGGGCCGGGATAAGTTCGCACAGATAAGTTATGTCGCTAAAGCTAATTAAATAGCAGACTCCATAACTTATGTGCTCACTTATAAAAACTCTCTCGGATCCGCAATATAACCTTTAATAGCAGATGCAGCTACTGTTGCCGGCGATGCAAGATAGATAAAAGCATTGGGATTGCCCATTCTGCCTTTGAAATTCCTATTAGCAGTTGATATGACTGCCTCTCCGTCAGCAGGAACTCCATTATGCGTTCCGACGCAAGGGCCGCACCCAGGTGAAACCAATACAGAACCTGCCTTAATAAATATTTCTATAATTCCTAATTTCAAAGCTTCTAAAAAGATTGTGCGTGAAGCAGGACAAATAATAAATCTTACTCCAGGAGCAATTTTTCGGGATTTTAATATCGAAGCGGCTATCTTTAAATCCTGCAGTCTTCCATTAGTGCAGGTACCTAAAAATGCCTCATTTATCTTTATTTT
>MNXB01000109.1:0-11056 GCA_001871125.1 Elusimicrobia bacterium CG1_02_37_114 | reverse complement strand
TATCTGCAAATTCAACTAATTCATCTACTATTTTCAATTTTTTATCAAAAGGTAATTTAGCAAATAATTTACGACATTCTTCTTTTGATTTAAAAATCTTTTGCCTATATTCTTCAATTTCCTGTTTGTTTTTGGCTGCTCTTATGCATTTCATTTATTACTTTTAATGCTTTTTCTCTTTTTGTCATTTTATCCTATCTACAATAAACCAAACGTGACTACAACTTACTCACCCCGTTTAAAATTTCTATTTAATGAACTTAAATTATTATATAAATTACTTCTCAATAAAGTCAAGGGAAAAATTTTATGTTTTTTCAACATATAGGAAAGTATAAAACAATCCGTCCCAATAAATAAGATAATCCTGCGGATAAATAAGATAATCCTGCGGATAAATAAGATAATCCTGCGGATAAATTGGGACGCTACATTTTTGTAGGATTTTCTTTTGACAAATCGTCGCAAAATTTGATAGAATTGAGGAACGGCAACCGAAGGGTTATTATGGATAAACAATATAAAGATGAATATAATATCTTAAAGACAAGAATCCAAGAGCTCGGGAGGTATCTTTGAGATAGAAAAAAAACAGAGTCAGGTTGATGAACTTGAAAAACAAAGTGCTTCAACAGGATTCTGGGACAATGCACAGCAGGCACAAAAGACAATGCAGGAGTTGAGTGATATTAAAACAATTGTCCAGCAGTGGAATAAGTTGAACAAAGAACTTTCCGAGCTCGGGACCACTTTGCAGTTAGTAGAAGAGGAACCCGATGCCTCCCTTGAAAAAGAGTTTATAGACGGCATCATAAAACTCAAATCCGAGATTGATTCCCTGGAATTAGAGTCAACGCTTTCCCAGTCACTAGATAAATCAAATGCCATTGTTTCAATACACGCCGGAGCAGGAGGGACGGAGGCGTGCGATTGGGCAGGGATGTTAATGAGGATGTACATGCGTTGGGCAGAGAAAAAAAGATTTGAAGTGCAGGTGGTTGATATGTTGCCCGGCGAGGAAGCAGGAATAAAAAGTGTGACTTTTATGGTCAAAGGACAGTATGCCTATGGACTGCTCAGGGGGGAACTGGGAGTCCACAGGCTCGTGAGAATTTCACCGTTTGATTCAAACAAAAGGCGTCATACTTCTTTTGCTTCCTGCGATGTTTTACCGGAAATTATAGATGACAGCGAAATAAAAATTGAAGATTCAGAACTACGGATAGATACATATCGTGCTTCAGGTCACGGCGGGCAGCATTTACAGAAAACAGATTCGGCGGTGAGGATAACTCATTTACCCACGGGTATAGTTACGCAGTGTCAGAATGAACGTTCGCAGTTTAAGAATAAGGCGACAGCGATGAAAGTCCTGAAAGCAAAACTTTATGAGCTTAAACAGGAAAAGCTGCGCTCGGAAATTGAAAGGCATTATTCTGAAAAGGGCGACATAGCCTGGGGAAACCAGATAAGGTCTTACGTGTTTATGCCATACCAGTTAGTTAAAGACCACAGGACAAACAGAGAAGTCCCGAATATCCAGAGTGTGATGGACGGCGGGATTGACCCGTTTATTGAGGCATTCCTCAAGTATAAGAAGTAATAAAAAGGTTTGATAAATCAAACCACTACAGTAGTGGTGCGATTTATCGCACTTTCTTATGGATAAGAAAACAATACTGATAATTGAAGATGATATTGAAGTCCGCAGGTTGCTCAAGTTCTTGCTGGAAAAAGATAATTATTCGGTTGTTGAAATCGGAGACGGTCAGGAAGCATGTGAAAGACTTGGGCTGGCAAAACCGGCTGCGGAGTCACCGGGTTTACAGGTAATAGAACCAAGCCTGATTTTACTTGATATAGTGTTGCCCAATGTTGATGGCTATAGCATACTTTCAAAATTGTTGCAATATGAAAACACAAGGAACATTCCTGTGATTGTTGTATCAGTTAAATCACAGATGGCTGACCTTTTGCTGTCAAACGCAAATGTAAAACACTTTTTTCCCAAGCCATTTGACCCAAAAATATTGAGGACAAAGATAAGGGAGATTTTAGCATGAAAGAATCTCAACCGATAGAAAATCTCATTGCCAATAGAAAAGAGAAACTTGAAAAGTTACGTATTGCAGGTATTGAACCCTATCCGTCAAATTTCTCATATACACATACTACTTTTGATATTCATAAAGAGTTTGATAGTTTGTCTCCGGGTGTGGTGGCCGACAAAAAGATAAGAGTTTGCGGCAGAATTATTACACGGCGCATAATGGGTAAAGCGACATTCTCGGATATATTTAATTCAACAGGTAAAGTGCAGATTTATGTGAAAAAAGACACTGTCGGCGGTGATTCTTTTGAAATTTTTCTGAACCTGATAGATATAGGCGATTTTATAGGTGTTGAAGGAGAGCCGTTCAAGACAAGGACAGGTGAACTTACAATAAATGTTTCCCGGTGGCAGTTGCTATCCAAATCCCTGAGACCTTTACCGGAAAAATGGCATGGACTGAAAGACGTGGAGACAAGGTACAGACAGAGATACCTTGACCTTATTTCAAATGAAAATGTAAGAAAAACATTTCAAATCAGAGCGAAAATAATAACCGCAGTCCGGGAATATCTTGATAGAGAAGAGTTCCTGGAGGTGGAGACACCTATGATTCAATATCTTGCCGGAGGTGCGCTGGCAAGACCATTTAAAACTTTCCATAATACATATAACATTGAGCTGTTTCTGAGAATTGCGCCCGAACTGGCATTGAAAATGCTGACAGTCGGCGGTCTGGAAAAGATATATGAACTGGGCCGCTCTTTCCGCAATGAAGGCATAGACAGACAGCACAATCCTGAATTTACGATGGTTGAGATATATAAAGCATACAGTGATTACAATGATATGATGGCATTGTGCGAGGGGATGTTATTGCACATAATAAAGGCGAATGGTTCGGGTGAGGAAATAACCTACGGGGATAAAAAGATTTCTTTCAAGATACCCTTTAAAAAGGCAAGTTTACAGGAATTATTTCAGCAGGTTCTTAATAAAGATATAATGAAAATAATTGCAGAAGGAAATTTAAAGAATCTGGCAGATGAATTAAAGATTAAAAGGACCGGAGAAGAATCTGACAGAAATATTTTTGACCATATATTTGATGAATATATAAAAAACAAATTGATAGACCCGACTTTCATCCTTGATTATCCGCTGGAATTTTCTCCGCTGGCAAAAGGTAAAAGCGGCTGCCCTATTGCAGAACGATTTGAGTTGTTCATTGCAGGAGAAGAAGTCGCAAACGCATATTCTGAATTAAATGACCCGCAGGAGCAAAAGGAACGGTTTGCCAGACAGAGAAAAGATGCCGAAGTCCATCCGTTAGATGAAGGTTTTATAACAGCGCTTGAATATGGAATGCCGCCCTGCGGTGGGCTCGGGCTTGGCATTGACAGGCTTACGATGATACTCACAAATTCTTCCTCTATTCGTGAAGTAATATTGTTTCCGTTACTCCGTCCGGAAGAGAAATGAGAATATTTTATATGTCAGTTGAACTGTTTATAGCAACCAAATATCTAAAGGGCCGTGTAAAAAACTTATTCGGATTACTGACAACAGTTATCGCAGTTGCTGGCGTAACTCTGGGCGTGGCAGCACTGATTGTTACACTGGCGGTTATGAGCGGGTTCCATGAAGATATCCGGACAAAAATACTTGGCTTGAATCCGCACATAACAATTTTTGGTAATTTGGATGAGTCCGAACAGGATAATGTTACAAAATCTCTGTCATCTATTAAAGAGATTACATCTGTGGCACCTTTTGTTTATGGGCAGGTAATACTGAAAAGCAAATCTTATGCTACGGGTGTTCTGCTTAAAGGCATAGATTTCACAAGAGAAAAAAATGTCGTTCCGATAGAGAAAATCCTGGCAAGGGGCAGGTGGGAAAATCTCACCGGAAGAAAGAATATAATTCTCGGGAAAGAACTCAGCAGGAATCTTGCTGTTGATATCGGTGATGACATTATTATGGTTTCTCCGGGAGGGGAACAATTTTTACCGTTAGGCATCCCTAAAATGGATAAGTTTACCGTAACAGGCATATTTGATTCAGGAATGTATGAATACGACGAAAACCTGGCATACGTGGATATAGATAACGGTAAAAGGTTTTTTAACACAGGTCGTATATCAGGCTTGGGAGTAAAACTGAAGAACATTGATTCTGCAGTAAAAATATCCGGTGCATTGAAAAAGATAATTCTTGCGCGGGTAATCACCTGGGAAGAGTTGAATAAGAACCTGTTTGCAGCACTTAAATTAGAAAAAACGATGATGTTCCTTTTACTCACCTTGATTATATTAGTTGCATGTTTTAATATTATTTCCAACCTGGTTTTGCTGACTGCAGAAAAGGCAAAAGAAATCGGGATACTTACTGCGTTAGGTATGAAGGCCGTAAATATCCGCAGGATATTTTTATACGAGGGGTTAATGATAGGATGGATAGGGACAATGCTTGGCACAGTTTTAGGAGTGGTTTTGAGTTTGGTTGTCAAAAAATATCAGTTTGTCCGGTTACCAGCAGATATTTATTATATAGAAACACTGCCCGTGAAATTGTCTGCAGGTGATATTGTAGCAGTGGTGCTTGTGGCTATGGTTATAACACTCCTGGCAACTATATACCCCGCACACAGGGCGAGTAAACTTAATCCTGTTGAAGTTATCAGGTATGGGTAAATGATTAAGGTAAAATCATTAAAAAAGAATTTTTATACTAACGGCAAAGTTATTCCTGTATTGAAAGATATCAATGTTGAGATTAACACAGGTGAAATCGTTGCCCTGTGCGGTCCTTCAGGGGTCGGGAAAAGCACGCTCCTGCATCTTTTAGGGTTGATGGAGGAGCCGACTTCAGGGGTTATTGAATTATTCGGGACAGACACCTCTGTGTTGGATGCCAATTCAAAAGCGGATTTCAGGAAACAGCACATAGGATTTTTATTTCAGTTTCATTATCTGCTCGCTGAATTTACTGTCCATGAAAATTTATTAATTCCTGTGCGTATTAAAAATAGTACAGCAGACCCCCGGGATAAAATTAAAGATTTACTTAAAAAACTGGGTCTGGAGGATTTTGCGGGCAGGTATCCAAACGAACTCTCAGGCGGTGAACAGCAGAGGGTTGCTTTAGCCCGCGCTGTTATTAACAGACCCGGGGTTATACTTGCTGATGAACCGACCGGTAATCTTGATAAAGAAAACAGCGAAATTGTTGTAAACCTGTTGATTGACGAAGCGAAAAACTGCAATTCAAATTTAATTATAGCAACGCATAACACAGAACTGGCAAAGAAAACAGACAGGATTATTTATCTGCGCGATGGTAAAGTAACATAGGAGAGACATTCATGAAAATCTGGCTTAATGGAAAATTCGTTGACAGAGAAAAGGCAATCGTTTCTGTATTTGACCATGGTTTGCTCTATGGAGACGGTGTATTTGAGGGGATACGGGCTTATGATGGCCGTGTATTTCGTTTAAAAGAACACCTGGATAGACTCTATAATTCTGCAAAGGCAATATTATTGAAGATTCCTTTGAGTAAGGAACAAATGGGAAAAGCAGTACTGTCAGCAGTGCGTAAAAACAAACTTCATAACGCCTATATCAGGTTGGTTGTTACACGCGGTCCGGGTGACCTTGGGCTTGACCCGAGGAAATGCCGGGTTCCGTCTATGTTCATTATTGTTGATAAAATCGTCCTGTATTCGCAGGAATATTATACAAACGGTTTAAAGATTATAACTGCGGCTACCAGAAGAAATCCGCCGTGTGCAATAAGCCCGCATATAAAATCATTGAATTATCTTAACAACATACTTGCAAAAATTGAAGCAATAAAAGCAGATGTACCCGAAGCAATAATGTTAAATGAGAAAAAACAGGTTGTTGAGTGTACCGGTGATAATGTTTTTATTATTAAAAATGGCAAACTTATCAGCCCTCCGACATCCGCAGGTGCCCTGCCAGGCATTACCCGGAATGCTGTTATGGAACTTGCAAGAAGAAAATTAAAAATACCTGCGGAAGAACGTTTGTTTAAAATGGAACAGGTTTATAATGCTGATGAATGTTTCTTAACCGGCACAGCGGCAGAAGTTGTTCCTGTAGTAGTAGTTGATGGAAAGAAAATCGGTAACGGCAAACCCGGCAGGATTACCCGCAGGTTAATGGAAGAATTCAGAAAACTTACAAAATCCACAGGAGTGCCGATATATTAAGGAAGAATTGTGGTTAATAATTTTAAAGAACGTGCAAATTTTATATGGGGCATTGCAGACCTTTTACGCGGTGATTATAAGCGGTCAGAATACGGACGGGTGATTTTACCGCTTACGGTTTTGCGTCGTTTGGATTGTGTGCTTGAACCGACAAAAGAAACTGTATTGGCATATCTTCCACAGATAAAAAAATTGTCCCCGGAAGCAACTGAAACAGTTCTCAAGAAAAAAGCGAAGTTATCTTTCTACAATAAAAGCAAATTCGATTTTAAAAAGCTTGCCGCTGACCCCAATGACATTGCCTCAAACCTACGTAACTACATAAACGGCTTTTCTAAAAATGCACGGAATATTCCGGAGCATTTTAACTTCAATGACCATATAGACCGCCTTGATAAAGCGAACCTGCTATATAAAATCATTATTCGTTTCGCAGAAATGGACCTGCACCCTGATAATGTTTCTAATATAGAAATGGGTTATATTTTTGAAGAATTGATACGCAGATTTGCAGAACTATCAAATGAAACAGCAGGTGAACATTTTACGCCGCGTGAAGTAATCCGCTTAATAGTAAACCTTCTGTTTCTCAATGATAAGAATATACTTACAAAAAAAGGTATTGTTAAAACTTTATATGACCCTGCATGCGGAACTGGGGGAATGCTTTCTATTGCAGAAGAATATTTAAGAGAACTTAACCCTGATGCCGACCTGCGGGTATTCGGGCAGGAACTTAATCCTGAATCATTTGCTATCTGTAACTCGGATATGCTCATAAAGGGGCAGAACCCTGACCAGATTAAATATGACAACTCCTTTACCAAAGATGGGTTTAAAAATGAGAAATTTGATTATATGTTAAGCAATCCTCCGTTTGGGGTTGAATGGAAGAAGATTGAAGATGTTGAATTTTACCGTAAAATGACAAGAAGCCTCGGCAATAAAAGAAACGAAATAGGAGAAGAAGATATTGTAAAAATAACTAAAATATACGGTGAATTCAAAGACGGAGAGTACTGCAAAATTTTCCCAAACGAGTATTTTGGTTATACCCGGGTGACAGTGGAAAGACCACTTCGCCTTAACTTCCAAACATCAAAGGAAAGAATTGCCCGGATAGAGCAACAGCATGGATTTATTAACCTTGCCAAATCAAAGAAAAAAGGAAAAGAAGGACTTAATGAAATAGAGGAAGGTAAAAAACTTCAGAAACAGGTTGAAGAAATGCTTTTAAGCATGGATGTGAAAGTCCTCTATAAGAACCGGCAAAAATTTATTGAAGTCATTGAGCAGAAAACAAACGACATTGGTGTCAATCTAAAAGCACCGGTGACGAAAGCAATCTTAAATGTCCTGTCCGAGCGAGATGAGACCGCTGATATTTGTATGGACAAAGATAATAAACCAGAACCCGACACCGACTTGCGTGATTATGAGAATGTTCCACTTATGGGTAATATAGATGAGTATTTCAAACGCGAGGTCCTGCCCCATGTCCCCGATGCATGGATGGACAGAAGCAAAGATAAAGTTGGTTACGAAATTAATTTTACAAAAGAATTCTATAAATATAAGCCACTCCGAAGCATTGAAGAGATTCGCAAAGACATACTTGCACTTGAAAAAGAAACAGAAGGGTTATTGCAGGAGATTCTGAAATGAAACTTATCAAACGTTTTGATAACCAGTTTGCTGAAGTAGTGAAGATGATTCATCAGGCACGATATAACGCCATTAAAAATGTCAATACAGAGTTAGTAAAATTGTACTGGAATATCGGTGAATATATCAGCAGAAAACTTGAATCAGCAGAATGGGGCGATGCTGTTGTTGATCATCTTGCTGATTATATACAAATAAAACACCCTGAATTTAAGGGGTTTACCCGTCGTGGATTGTACCGAATGCGTCAGTTTTACGAGATATATCATCAAAAAGAAATTGTGTCAGCACTGCTGACACAAATTAGCTGGACTAACCATTTGCTCATTCTTTCTAAAACTAATACAAAAGAAGAACGTGAATTCTATCTGACACTTTCCATAAAGGAGAAATATAGCTCTCGGGAACTTGAACGTCAAATAGACAGTGGCTATTATGAGCGGGCAGTGCTCTCAAAGAAAAAAGTGTCACCAGTGGTGACACAAATACATCCTGATATAACCAATGCGTTTAAGGATACTTATGTTTTGGATTTCTTGAACCTTCCAAAAACTTACAGTGAAAAAGACCTTCAGCAAAGCATTGTTTCAAACCTTAAAGATTTTATTCTTGAATTTGGTAAGGACTTTGCCTTTATTGGTCAGGAGTACCGCATTCAGGTGGGAAAAAATGATTATTTCATTGATTTGCTTTTCTTCCATCGCGGATTAAAATGCCTGACAATGTTGGAACTTAAAATAGATGACTTTAAACCTGAATATCTTGGCAAACTTAATTTCTATCTTGAAGCGCTTGACCGCGACATAAAGAAAGTAGATGAAAACCCGAGCGTTGGTATAATTTTATGTAAATCAAAGGATGATGAAGTTGTTGAGTATGCACTCAGTCGCAATCTGTCTCCGGCACTCGTAGCTGAATACAAAACAAAACTTATTCCCAAGAAAGTGCTTCAGAAAAAATTGCATGAATTGTTTCTTTTAAATGAACCAAATAAGGAACATAAGAAATGAAACCGTATCCGACATATAAAGATTCAGGAATTGAATGGATTGGAGAAATCCCGAAGGACTGGGAAGTAAAGAAGTTAAAATATTTTGACTCGGTTATTATGGGTCAATCACCAGATTCGGAAGATTGTAATAAAGACAGAATTGGAATATCTTTCCTTCAAGGCAATGCTGATTTTTCCAGTACAAATCCTATCCCAAGCGTTTGGTGTGAGAAACCTAACAAGACTGCAGAAGAGGACGATATTCTTTTGTCAGTAAGAGAACCTGTTGGTGCTGTAAATATTGCTGAACAAACATACGGCATTGGACGAGGGCTATGTGCTATAAGACCAAAATGAACACAAGAAAAGTATTTATATTATTGCAGGAAAGAAAAAGGGGACGCTACTTGAAATTTGATACTTTTGCTCTGTTAAAACACTCCCGCATACAAAAATAGCTGGGACGGTAGGCAGTTATTTTTTTAGATGGACTTGATAGTATTGAAGGATTAAAAGGAGGATTTTTGAATTAGGACATGGAAAGAGAAAATATTCTACTTTGCAGGATTTATTGAGAGTTGGGGTAGAAGGACAATAAAAATTATGGAGAATTGTTTAAATCAGGTATTGCCAGAGCCTGATTTTATTGAAGAGAACGGAATAATGCAGGTTATCTTTTATAAAGACAAGTGGACAGAAGAGAATCTCGTAAAGAAGGTAGTATAACTCTTTCTTCTTTTAAAAATCTAATTCAAGATATGTCAGAAAAAACTTTGTACAGAGATTTGTAGGAATTGGTAAGAAGAAAGGCAGAAAATATGAATTTTAATAACGGCCATTTATCGGACATATTATGGATAAATAAAATAGAAATTGGTCTTGTAAAACGACCAAGAGTTGACACAATTAGTAAAATAGCCAAAGCATTAAATACCAAAATAGATAAGTTAGTTAATGGATAGCAGGACAATGAGGGTAAAGAAATGCAAAATCTATTAGAAGAATTGAAAAACCTTTTAGAACAAGATGAAAGGCTTGTTGTTGACGGTAAACTTTTGAAGAATAAGATAATTGAATTATCTCTTAAACTTGATGCTGACTTGATTAAACTTTTGTTAAAGAACGAGACTATCAAAAAACATTTCTTTCAGGAAGTTGATGGAGTGCTTGTTTTTGACAAAATAAAATTCCAAAAATTTATCAGTAATAAAGCGTTTTTACCCGATAGTTATACTTCGTTTAAAAACAAAATAGGGCTTGTAACTGAAAATGAAGAATATCTTTCTGAAAGCAAAGAAGTTGTTTTAGCATGGCCATATAAAGATTGTGTACTGGAAGGTCGTATGGAAAAAGAAGACGAGAAACGAGATGAAATATTCTATAATGAAATACTTGCCCCAGAGGAAATCGACCGCTTACTTGAACCGAAAGTTTTAACTAACTTTAAGAGAATAGACAAAAACGGGGGACATAAATTTGATGGATTTAAAGCTGATGAAAAAGGAGATATAAAAGAAAATTTAATTATAAAAGGTAATAATCTTTTAGTCCTCCATTCTCTCCAAAAATGCTTCGCAGGGAAAGTTAAACTTATTTACATTGACCCACCGTATAATACTGGCGGCGAAGCGAATATATTTACCTATAATAACAGCTTTAATCATTCGTCGTGGCTAACTTTTATAAAAAATCGTCTGGAAGTAGCTAAAGGACTTTTAAGAAAAGATGGTTTTATGGCTATAACTATTGACCATAATGAATTGTTTTATTTGGGCGAAGTAGCTGATGAAATTTTAGGCAGAGAAAATAGATTAGGGGTAGTTACTATTGTTATAAAACCGGAGGGAAGACAATTTGCAAAATTTTTTGCTGTTACAAATGAGTTCATGCTGGTATATGCCAAAGATATTAATGTAGCAAGTTTTGAAGATGTAATAATAGATGAAAAAGAAAAGGGGAAATTTGATAGAAAAGACGAGAAAAGCAACTATAAACTTAGGCTTTATCTAAATTACAATAAACCGGAAATTTCCGGTAGAGATATAAACCCAGAAGGATGGTATCCGTTTTATGTAAGCAAAGATTTAAAAACGATTGTTTTAGAGGAAAG
>MNXB01000120.1 GCA_001871125.1 Elusimicrobia bacterium CG1_02_37_114 | reverse complement strand
T
Source organism: Elusimicrobia bacterium CG1_02_37_114 (assembly GCA_001871125.1). Lineage (GTDB taxonomy): Bacteria > Elusimicrobiota > Endomicrobiia > CG1-02-37-114 > CG1-02-37-114 > CG1-02-37-114. The sequence goes on along the minus strand of MNXB01000120.1, from coordinate 50,709 downwards.
GGATTGGAAATACTTAAAAAAATAAGAGAAAAGTCTGCAACTCTTCCAACAGTAGTAATGTGTACAGCAGATAAGGGTTTTAAAGAAAACCATAAAAACTACACATCTAAAATTTCAGCTTATTTTGAAAAACCAGTAGGACTTGGAGAATTACGCAAAAAGATTAAGGAATTACTTGGTGAATGATTTTTTTGCTAATTTCAGTCAATCCGGATTCCCAGGACGCACACAGTTGCCCTATAACGAACGATTCCGGCACCGGTGAGGATTTTATACCTGCTTTTTTTCGTCGGTGGGTGAAAATTTTTTATGCTGTTTTATTCACCTACTACTATACTTTTTTATTAGTTTGGTTAGTTCATTCACCAGTCCCGTTAATTCTGTTAATTTCTTTTCTAATTATTCTATCTTGCTCAATAATGCTATATAGTCAACGCCATCAACACCCGGAATTGTATTACACAATCCCTGGGCAAAATTATTATTTTAATCTACAATACCAGGTTCCCGTGTAGGTTTTCACAAATTATTCAAACATAATTGGCGATTTAGGATTTTACGATTACACGGATGCAACCAGGTTATTTGGAAAAGAGTTCATTTCACCACCAATAAAAAAGGGAAAAGGTGGAGTTGGTAAACCTGCCGAGATTCTTCAGGAAACCAAAAACAGGATATTTTCAGCATAAAACTTGACTTTCCGCATTTTATATGTTAATATAAGGACAGCGTTCCGTTAAAACGCAAATATTAAAGGAACGTATTCCTTTAATATGCAATAATTGAGGCGCGATAGGATGGTTAAATCACAAGAGATAGCAGATATTAATCCATGGTGGAAATTTGAAGATAGATTTCCTTTATTTGACCAGCAACTAAAAAGAGAAGGAACCTTTAAGATAGTTTTCAAAAGAAAATCACTTGAGTTAAAGCCTAATAACCTTTATATTATCAGGGGACCGAGACAGGTAGGTAAGACGTTCTGGATTAAACAAAAAATCAGGGAATTGATTAAGAAAGGTTCTGCCCCAAAATCCATACTCTATTTTTCCTGTGACATGAGCAAAACCCGCAAAGAGTTATCTTCTGCGATAAAATTTTATTTTGACAGTTTTGGTGTGGGAATGAATCCAATATATATATTCCTTGATGAAATTTCTTATATAAATGAATGGGCGTACGAATTAAAATCTTTATTTGATGCAGGGTCGTTCCAGAACAGTTGTGTTGTTGTGACAGGTTCTAATCCCTGGGATATCAAGAGCAAAAAAGAACGGCTTCCGGGTAGAGGTATAGAAGGAAATGAGAAGATGTTTTATCCATTGTCATTCAGGGAATTTGTTATACAAAGCGAAATCGTTAAAGATATTATCAGAAATTCTGACTATGATATGTCAGAATCACTGAAACAATTTTTTGACAAAAGAGAAACTTTTGCCAGAATTAATCTTGAGGACAGAGATGGTTTTATCGCTTCTGTTAAGAACCTGCTTCCTTTTGAGAAAGAATTACAGTTCTTCTTTACGCTCTACCTGCATACCGGGGGGTTTCCAGAATCAATAAATTCGCTATTAGACAGCATGTCAAACAGTAATAACAAACAGCAGAAAATTGATTCCAATATTTACGAGAAATATATCAATGTCCTCAAGGGCGATTTGGTAAGAGAAATCAAAAACGAGACTGCCTTGAGAGGTCTTATGGATGTCATTGTGCGATGCCAGTCCAGCCGGACTAATTTTGCAGATATAACCAAAGAAGTCGGCAGTTCCCCCGACCCTAAGACCATCGCAAGCTATAGCGACCTGTTGACAGAAAATCTTCTTGCAAGAATATTTTATTCATACGACTTTTCAAAACAGAATTTCAAAAACAGGGCAGATAAAAAAATCTACTTCTATGACCCTTTCATTTACTGTGCCGTTAAAGGATGGCTATCAGGAAAGGACGGGAATGAGTTATTCAATGACATTTTACTGAATAGTGAATTGAAGAGCATCATCGTAGAATCTATCATAGGTAATCATCTTGCCCTCATTGGCGAGCGAAGTCCGATGAAAGAAATGATTACATTTCTTTGGTTTTACTACGACCGTTCAAGAGAAATTGATTTTCTTTACAAAAAACAGGATGGCGAATTTACAGGTATAGAAGTGAAATACCGTAATAATGTTTCTCTCAAAGATGCCGCAAGGATAGACCGTATAAAGGAGTATTATATAATCAGCAAGGATACGGCAGATTTTCGGGAGACAGTGCCGATTATACCTGCGCCTCTATTTCTTTTTACATTGAAGACATCAGAGGGGCATCTGTGAAAAATCATTAACCAAAATTGATTGGCGATAGTACATTATCCGCAGGATTATCTAATTTATCCGCAGGATTATCTGATTTATCCGCAGGATTATCTGATTTATCCGCAGGATTATCTAGTTTATGAAAAAGACATTAATATTGTCATTTCTGATTGTTGTCTGTATGGATTCCGGATGTCGTAATGCAAGGACAGAGGACACTGATAAAAGTTACAGTATTCTCCGTCAACAAATGGTTGAAACACAAATCAAATCACGCGGAGTGAGCAATAAAAGAGTGCTGAATGCTATGTTAAAAGTTGAACGGCATAAGTTTATACCGGAAGAAATCAGACATATGGCATATGAGGACTGTCCTTTGCCGATAGGTGAAGGGCAGACAATTTCACAACCTTATATTGTGGCGTATATGACAGAATTACTCAATTTAGAGGGTAATGAAAAAGTCCTGGAGATAGGCACTGGTTCGGGATACCAGGCGGCAATACTTGCACAGTTATGTAAAGAGGTATATACAATTGAGATAATACCAGGACTTGCAATAAAAGCAAAGAAACTATTGAGAAATATGAACTATAAGAACATAAAAGTTAAAATTGGTGATGGATACAAAGGCTGGGATAAATATGCGCCATTTGATTGTATTATAGTTACCTGTGCACCCGAAGAAATTCCTCAACCATTGATAGACCAACTTGCTGAAGGTGGCGGAATTGTCATACCTGTAGGTAAATATTATCAAGAACTTTTTTTAGTTACAAAAACAAAAGGTGAACTTATCAAAAAAAGTGTCCTGCCCGTCCGATTTGTCCCTATGATACATCAGAAAAAATAATGAATTTTGGGGAGATAATTATGCAGTTTGTCGTATCTAATCCGAACATCAGCACCAACATAACCTGCCATAATTCCAGGTCCAAAATTAACAAAAAAAGATTTGGTATAGCATCTCCGCCGAAATATGTCTCATCACAAAACCTTTCAAATTTATCCAGCACATATCCAAAATTTTTAAAGTTAATTTTATGAAACATATTTCACTTTTAAATTTTCCAGCGATGGGATAACTTCCGTTCCCCGTTCCAGATTCCGACAATCATATCTTTTGATTCCTGGCAATGCCGGATAACCTGTTCTATGTCCTGTCCCTGAATTTCGCATACAATCGGACCATTGTATTTGATTTCTTTCAACCGTTCATATGTACGCTGGAAATCAACCATATTATTTAAGTGAGGAGGTTGATGTTCCATATAACCACCCCAGTAATGGTTAATACCATTGTGATGAACTTCTGTAATTTTATCTTTGAATTCACTTATGTATGCAAAAAAACCTTCGTCAGTCCCGGCTGACATATATGCATGACCTATGTCAAGATTTATGCCCCAACCATTCACCCGGTCACATACATATTTCAGATAATCAAGACCTCCTGCTTCAAAACCCACAGGTATTCCTGTTTTTTTTGCTTTTGGCATTAAATGTTTAGCATAATCAACATTGTATTCCATAATACGTTCCATTTTGCGTATATATCCCCATGTGTTTCCTCCACCGTGATAAGTAACCGCAATAGCACCCAGTTTAACGCCAAGTTCAAAACATCTGTCAAAATATTCCCGGGTCAGTTTTCGGAGATGGCGGTTAGCACTGGAAAGGTTCCAATCTAAATGAGGTGAATGGACAGTGACCCAGTCAAAGACACTCAGGGCATCTTTCAATCTATCAATTTCTTTTTCTGTCGTTTCAAAGAGGTCTATGCCGACATTGGGATAGTTTTCCGGATAGCCTAATTGTGCCTGGTCAAGCGTGGGAACAATCTCAAACCCCTTGAACCCGGCCTTGTGGACCATGCGTATAGCATCATAAATGTTTTCTCCATGTGTAGATGGCATAAAGTGTGTGGAAATACCTATACGGTTTTGTATTAGACGCATCCATCCTCCCGTTCTATAACTTCTATCGTTGTACCTTTGCCTGTAAAGTCAAGACCTGACCCTCTTACTCTACATCGATGTCTGTCTTATAAAAAAACAGCCAGTCTAAGTGGCAACACACGCCTTCTTTTCAATGGTATCTGCAAAAATGCCAATAACCATTGGTCTGAAATAATCACCGCCGCATTCTATATGATTCCATATCATTCCACATTTTAACTTTCTGTCATAGACATCCTTTATGACCCGGAGTGCCTCTTTTCTCATTCCCATTATGTGAAGATGAACTGCGAATGCATATTCCAAGCCTGTCCATGGTTCATACTGCTGGAAAGAAACTCTTTTATTATCTTTATAGCCCCCATTTATGTAGCAGAAGCCATCTTCTCCGGGCGTATAATATGCTTTCATATATGTCGGGTCCATCTTCTTTCTGTTATATTTCAGACACGCTTTCAGATGTAATTTTATCATATCTTCCGGGAGAATGTGCCCCAACCCCGATAAATAACAGTACCAGTCCCCGGACAGTGCATCCAGTAAACAACTTTCATCCCTGCTTTTACCATCTGACCACAGTATAAAATATTTGCCATTCCATAATTTATCTATTATATTTTTCTTAACTATTTTGAAGTCTTCCCTGCACTTCTCTGCAAAAATTCTATCGTTGAGCATCTCTCCAGTTTTTATTCCAACTCTCAATGACGCTAACCACAAAACCGCTAAATATATACTGCACCCTTTCCATCCCCATGCATCAAAAGTCTGGTCAGGACCTTCTATATCGGGTATCTTATCTCCATCCGTATCCCAGTTATATGCTCCCGAGATTGCTTTTTTCACCTTTGGATACATCTCTCTTAGGAAATTTTTATCATTCCACAGAAAATAATTTCTGTACACCATAAGTACAAATTGCATATTCATATCTTTTCTGCGATATTCATCAATGTGCTTGAATGTCCCGGGGAAAAAGTGAGGAATCCACCCATCTTCTCTCTGGAATTTTGCCAATAATCTTATTCCTGCCTTCTCCAATTCCGGGAATAATTTTACATACAGCCAGGAACCGTAATATGCAACATCCGTTGTCTGCAGACCACAGCAGGAACAGCTTCCTTCCCAAACGCCAAACTTACCATCTTTTGTTAGCCAGCTTTGCTTCACAAAACTTGACAACTGTGCGGTATAACTGTCCTTTAGATATTGTGGTAAATTTTTACTGTAGGTTTTTTTATAAAAACCCTCCGTTTTTGCCCTCAACATTCCTTTATTTTTTACAGTATAGTCCATTACTTCTCTACAGGATTTAAAATAGTTTGTGTAATAATGTCCTATAAAGTTATTTTCATAATCTCTCATATCAGGAAAATACCAGCTGATAACTATTTCATCTTCAAACTTCTTCTCAAAAAATATTCCAGCGTAGTAAAAATTCTTTATATTACACCCCTGGTTTACTTCTGGTAATTTCCAGCTCCTGGCAAATGAATTAAATATGCCGGAACCGCACGGGGTATAAAATGCCTTTCCCTTTTCAGAATATAAACCCAGCTCTCCTTTTTCTGATTTTAGAAATACTTTCCTTCCCTCCATTTCTGTTTCGCTCAACATAGAAGAGGGGAATAGGAAACACAAATCCCCTCTCCCCCTTACTTTACATATTACATCTGGCAGGGAAGAATTTTTTATATCTCCCGGGATAAAAAACGATAGAAATTCAATTTCTACAGGTAATTCCGGGTAACTTAACTTTACTTTGGGAAATTCGCCCCTGTATCCTATTTTCTTTACTCCCTGAATAATCACATAAGGATTTATATAATCGTCAAGCTGTAATACATAAGTTTTATTTTTATATTTGTATAAGAAACAGGCATCCAGTGGCGGTTCTGCTCTCCAGTCATTAAATAACCTGCACTTATAAAATTTCCCGTCAGGTCTGAGTTCAAACCCTCCTGAGCCCAATCCCCCGACATAAACTCCGCTGCGAATTTGATTCCTTTTTGAATTGTCAATGAGTAATTCCATACCTTCCCCTTTCTATCCGCCTTCGCAGAGAACCACGACTTGAATCTTAGGAAAATATAATCCCAGGAGTTATAATCCCGATAAATCGGGGAATCCCAGGGTAAACCCTTAATCCCTGGAATTAATCCTTCAGGATTTTACTTGAAATTCATATTTACTGCCTTCATCAAGCATAGCTAAATAGTTTTCTAACTTAACATAGTTAGCAATGGTATTACCTGAGCCTAAAGCATACCCGCCTCCAGGTGCGCATTCGTAGAGGATTCTGGTTACTTCTTTGCGCACTTCTTTTTCACTTAACCGGGAGAGTATGTCCACATCAATTCCACCCAACACGGCAATCCTGTTGCCATATTTTTTCTTTGCCTCTGTGATTGGCATTATAACATTTTCATAGGAGTGTTTTGCATCTATGCCTACATAATCTATTAAATCGTCCATTACACTCTCCAGATTTCCGCAGGAATGCAATATAAGGGGGAGGTTCTTTCTGTGGGCGACTTCAACAATCTTTTTCTGCCATGGAAAGACATATTTCCTCAGCATTTCAGGTGAAATCATCGTTTGTGTCTTAAATCCCATATCATCACCCAGGGCAAGGGCACCAACATTGTCCATCCGGGTGAATGTATCAAATACTTTTTCTAAAGTCCATCCCACCCTGTCAAACATTTCCTGTATCAACCGGGGGTCTTCATAAATAGCATATGACATTGGTTCGTATCCCATCAGCCACATTACGTTTTCAAGTACACCCCCGGGACCCAGGGGAATCATCTTCATTCCGTCAGGAAGATTTTTTGACATTAGCTCAAATATTGAGAAATCAATGGATTTGATATCAGTCCACTTATATTTTTCAAAATCTTCTCTTGTTTCAATCGTCCCGCGGTGTTCATCCTGCCATGATCTCACTGAGCGGGGGAGGCTGGCGGTGTCTTCAGCCTGTAAAGTATTAGTGCAGGGGAAAACAGTTCCTATCGGGAGAGGGACATAGTCATATCCCGTGTTGTAATAGAATTCAACCAGCCATTTAACGTATTGTTTTTTTTCTTCGCTTTTATTTATATCAAGTTTCGTTAAAGGTTTTTTAATAACCGCTTCAATAATCTCACCGTCAACAAAGAGTTCATAAAAAGGCACCCTGTCCGGTTCCCCCTGTCTCAGGAGAGCTTTTCGCAGTCTTGAAAAATCAGGTGATGGTTTTATCATAAATTTTTACCTGGACGTTTCTTTTTTTATTTTCTCTATCATTTTTTGTTTCTTTTTTAAAAACTTCCTGTCAGCGGGTTTTTCCACGTATTTTTTCATTTCTTTGAAAGCATAATATGCTTTTCTCGGGCTGAAGTCATAGTTAATTATACCCAGGGTATGTTCAACATCCTTTGGGTCGGTTCCCTTACACCGGAAGTTATACCAGAAAATTTTTTCCACCTGCGGGTGTTTCAATATTTCCGTATATACTTCCTTTAGATTCCCTGCCTGAACGTCTTCGTCAATCTCCTCTATTGATGTCGGGAGACCTATTTCGGTAACCCATATCTTTTTGTCCTTATCTCCGTTTTTTATCATCACTTCATAAGCCGTGTTTATTTTTTCAAGCGATACTTTCGTATCCCCGAGCTCGCTTATGGCATAGGGATGAATACTCAAAATATCATAGTAGTCCTTTACGCCCAGGTCATACATCTGTTGGAGGGCATTGTCCATCGCAACCATCTCACCTGATTTAAACCCATGCACGCCATCTGTAGCCAGTCCACCAATCAAAACTACAATTTCTGGATCTATCTTCTTCAGTTCCGTATATGCTATTTTCAGCGTCTCAACATATTTTTCCATGCCGGATTTCCAGAATGCTTCCCAGTCAACCTCATTACCTATTTCCCAGTACTTAGCAATTCCTTTTAACCTGTTTCCTAAAAGTTGAATATATTTTCTCCACGCCTCCATATCTGTGGGTGAGTATCTCCAGTAGTCTTCAACGACGGGATTTTCTGATGTCCATTTGGGTGTCCCGCCGAGATTCAGATAAAAATTTATTTCTTTCTCTTTCAGTTTATTTGCTATAAACATTACTCTATTTATCTGGTCTTCCTCAATTTTACCTTCCTCAGGTTCCAACCATGCCCATACAAACCCTGTCCTTACCCACTGTACCCCTGTTTCTTTAATCATCTCAATACTTTTAACCACCTCATCTTCTGTCTTATAAAAAAACAGCCAGTCCAGATGCGTGCATATCCCGTAAGGTTCGTAGTTGTATTCAGCCGCATTACTGCTTTCAATTGAAAATGCAAACACAGAAAGTAAAGATACTAAAAGACAACAGAGAAAAAATGTTTTATTGTAGTTCATATTCACCTCACATCTCATTTTGATTCTGAACAACTTCAACCAGTGTAGTTACTGACTTTGCTCGGTTAACAATTCATTGAGTAGATTTTCTGCCTGTGGTTCTGAATTGCATGCTATAGTTTGAATCAGTATTCCTTTCTGTCCGGTATGTTTTATCAATCGTTTGACTTTTTCCGGTTCAACTCCTGGCAGAACGAGTGTTTTTCCACTTTTGAGAATCTTGCTGTAATAAGGGAACCATTTTTCCGATGTAACCGTTGGAGCACCTGCACCAGGCACCCATTGAATTCCAGTTAGTTTTCCTATTGATAGCAACAGGTCCAAATGAGGTATCTGACCGGGACCGTCCCAGTGATATATTGAGTAGTTCAGGTATTCACACTGTTCTATCAGATAAGGCAGCACCAATTCTTCAAACATCTTTGGTGAAATCATATAAGAGAAATCACATTGTAACGGATAGTGCCTCTCCGGACACCATATGTCCATCCAGGAAGTAGTTCCTTCCTGACTCTTTTTTATAATACTGCAAAGTTCATCATAGTATTTGAACCATAACTCATTTATTTTGCTGAGACAGTATTTGACTTTGTCCGGTGAATCAACCAGGTCAAGAAGCAGTCGTTCAGTCCCTCTAAGTGATGCAAGGATGTCCATGTTACCGCCCAGGTCAGTTATGGATACAAAAAATTTATTCTCGCATCTTTCAGTTGCCAGCGATGTTATTTCTTTTGTTAATTTCCACCATTTGTTTTCACTGTCATATTTCAGTCTGTCGTATATCTCGTTCCATTCCATGGGTGTCTCAAACCAGACAGTATCTTCTTTAATATTGAGGTTACCGCTAATATATGCTGACATCACACCGGGTCCAAAATTAACAAAAAGATTTGGTATAGCATCTCCGCCGAAATATGTCTCATCACAAAACCTTTCAAATTTATCCAGCACATATCCAAAATTATCTAAATTGTGGACAATGTCCCATACACTATAGCCAGATTGGGACAAAACATTTTTTCTGGGTGAGCTGACCTGTATTAACGGTCTGTCCAGTGGTTCGTTTTTCCACCATGCTTCAAAACTATTTTTTATTTCAAGCCAGTTTTTTTTACAGAACATATTTATTTTTTACTCATACCTTCCTTCCTTTTTCCTGCATATGAACTAGCCAGACAAGTTGCAAATCCAAATCATCATTGGGAACAGGCTGGGTTGGTACGGGATTGTAAAAATCAAGGTTTAAAAATTTCTGTTGCCCTTCAAACGGTATACCCAGCGTTCCGCCAATATTTTTACCTAAAAACATCCATACACTTTACTAAAATACTCCTTTGGGTTCATACAAATCTCCTTTCACTTTGTCATCCCCGAATGTTCCTATCGAGGGGCCATTCCTTTTGTTGTAGATTCCCGATTACTACTCTCAGTCAAGTTTATTTACTGCCTCAAATAAATTTTTCTTGTCAAAACTCTTGCCAAATTCAAAAGCTTTTTTTACTCCGCTTAAATCATTACCGATAACGCTGATTTTTTCTGATTCTTTACCCGTAATATTCAGGAACGTATACATACCTGCAATACTTCTACATGAACTTATAAAAGCATGCCTGACATCCTCAATCTGAATTGCAGCAACCGTTTGTTTTCCTTTAATGGCCTTACCATTAAAACCTCTTATTTCCAATCCATCTATCTTTCTACAGCGAATTGGGTTGAGCCAATCCCCCTTGACCTTTTCCATTTCGACATGAACATCAATAAGTTTCAGCCCATAAATTCGCTGGCAATACAGGCCATACGGCATTCTGTCAAAACCCCATATTCCTTGTTCATCATTCGGTTCACATTTCATTTCGCCCTGCATGATCAGATTGACATTACGCAGTTCAACACAATCAATCCATTTATTTTCTGCCCCACTGATATACGATGAATTAGTAGTTTTAGCTATAATATCGGTAAAAGCAATGTTCTTAATTCGTCCCTTGAAATCACCACGCCTTTCAATACCCATCCAGACAAAAATCGCCCGTTGAACACCTTCCATTACTATATTGGAAAAACGAACATTTTCTATCGGACAACCCTTTTCAATGTGAGATCCAGGACGTTTCACAGGGAGGATTGAAATCAGATCAATCCCGATGTGGGAGTCAAAAATCACCAGATTGCTGAAGACACAATTTTTTATGACGGAATCGCCTTCGTATCCCACTCGAATTGCACAAGCAGTCGAAGACAACGTGCAGTTGGTCACTGTAATATTTTCACATGGCTTATTTCGTTTCAACCCGCCAGCATCGCTCTTTATTGCAATACAGTCATCACCCGCATCAATATGGCAATCGGAAATATGAATATTGCTGCAACAATCTATATCGAGGCCATCGGTATTGGGTCCTTTTCGGTGATTTAAAATCGTGATACCGTGAATATTTCCAATATCACAACCAAGCATCCATACAGTCCAGGAGGGCGAATTATGTATCGTAATATCTCTAAGCAAAATATTCCGGCAATTTTCAAAATACATAAGAACCCTTGGGCGGTATTTTTTGGGTGCCCATGCCACAGGATGATTAATCCTTTTTCTTGTCCAGAATTTCTGTCCCATGCCGTCTATAATTCCCCTACCACAAATACCGATATTCTCGATATTATTCGCATATATAAGGCATCTATATGTTCTCTTTCTATAATTGGATACAGGATTAGCGTAATAGTCTTTCTTTTTAATGCTGCCGCGAAGAATAGAACCGGTTTCCAAATGTAATGTTACGTTGCTTTTAAGAAATAGTGTGCCGGTAATATAAATTCCAGGTGGAAAATACACCACGCCCCCGCCATCCTTATGGCATGTATCGATCGCCTGTTGAATCGAACGAGTATTCAAAGTCTTTCCGTTGCCGATAGCTCCATAATAGCATACATTAAATTTTCTATCGGAGGAGTATTTCGTCAGCATCTTATTATCTGTTTTTTTTCTCAATTACTTACCCTTTTTCTTTATCCACTCCAGATATCTTTTTATAGAGATTCTTTGCCGCTGGATATATTGGGTTCGGACTCATAAAATGAGAGAATTCAAAAGTAATCGGTTTTTCTACACCCGTTTTATCCGCCACTTCCATCTTATAGCGAAGTTTTGGCCATGATATCGGAGGAAACTTGGGTCTTTCAATCTATGTGGCAATTGTGGATAACTTGTTTCAATCTGTGTGGCAAAACTGCCACTTCCATGTCTCCTTGCCACATCCGTAAATTGTTTTCACCTTCCTTATTGAATTTAAAATCATTATTTTTTTAGTATCATTTCTTGGTCGACTTCCAGAATCAACTTCTGGATAAATAATATTTCCACCCTTAAGGAGGACCAAGAAATGGATTTCTTTGTCTTAGGACTAAAAGATGTAAAAATCATCAGTTATGAACAAAACTATGGACGATTGGAAATTGTCCTAGAAAAAACAACTTCTTGTGAAACTTGTCCATCCTGTCAAGCACGCTCCAAATCAGTTAAGAATTATAGAGAACATCGTATAATTCTTAACCCGATAGAATCTATCCAAGTTCAGGCCTTTATCCGTAAAAGATGTTTCCGCTGCCTTAATCCTTCCTGCCAAACTAAATACTTCACCGAACAAATACCAGGACTTGAAAAAAAACATATCTACACTGAACAATTTAAATCCTTTCTCGCTGATCTCTACCAGGACATGGATTTCCCAACTATCAAAAGACGATTATCAAAAAAATATTTATTAGATGTCCCTATCGGTACATTACACTCTAAGCTCAAAGATCTACCTAAAGAATCTCTACTGGTAAAATACCCAATCCAAACTAAATATATTGGTCTGGATGAATTTTCCTATACTAAAGGTCATAACTATGCTGTCGCTCTAATAAAAATCGGACATTCTCAAGACCCTAAATCTAAGATTATTGATATGGTAGCAGGTGGTAAAACTACCGCGGTCGCTAAAGCAGTCCTAAATTCTGTTGACCCTATTTCAGTAGAAGCTTGTTGTATGGATTTCTGGGAACCCTTCAAAACCGCGGTAAAGGAAAAATTACCTAATGCTTCCGTCGTCGCTGATAAGTACCACACTATCAAACTTATCAATGATGATATCCAAACCTTGATTAGAAGAATTCTTCCTGCTTTATCTCAATATGACAAAGAACTGTTAGAAGAAAATAAATTCCTAATCCTTAAAGGTAGAGAAAGATTGGATGATAACCAATCTTATGACCTCCAAACCACCATACTGATTAATAATGAACTTGAAACTATTTATGTATTTAAAGAGCAGTTCCGGTCACTATATTTGATTAAAAACATCGATATCGCCCGATAAAAACTCCATGAGTGGTTATATAAAGCAAACTCCTCTAAAATACCTGAATTAACTCAAGTAGCTAACACTTTCTCTGAATGGTTTACTGAGATTATTAACTATTGGCGATACCCTATCTCTAATGGAGTTACAGAAGGTAAAATAAACAAAATTAGAGTTATCCAGAGAAAAGCATATCATTACCCAAATTTTCATGCTCTCAGATATAATGTATTAAAATCTGAATTGTAATCTGAGAGATATTATTTCTATTTCCAAAGAACATTTTCCAGGGTGTGAGTTATTCTTAAATCTGCCACACAGATTGAAACACCACAGAAGTACTACACCCCTACTGCCACATAGATTGAAAAGACCCTCATTTCTCTTAATGATTTTTTTGACCTGTTATTTTTTCTGATTTTGAATAGTTTCAACTAACACTATTAAATTCTCAAGTGGCACATCTTTTGGAACTGAATGCGCTGGTGCAAATATATATCCTCCATTTTTACCAATTTCTTTTAAAAGTCTTTTTATTTCATTTTTTACATGTTCTGGACTTGAGTAGGGAAGAATTCTTTATGTGCTCAGTCCTCCCCAGAATGCTAAATGTTTACCATAGTTTTTTTTGATATCATATACATCCATTACTTCAGGTTGAAATGGGTTAAGTACATTTAATCCAATATCTATTAACTCAGGAATGAGTTCTTTAATGTCTCCACAAGAGTGTTGTAATACAAATAAATTAGATTTGTGTACTCTATCATACATCTTTTTTAATCTTGGCTTGATAAATTTTCTCCATAAGTTAGGTCCCATAATCAGACCATGCTGTTGTCCCCAATCATCGCCAAAATAGCATGCATCTATATCAAATTTAGTAGCCTGTTCAATTATACCAAGATTGTATTCAACGATTTTATCCAGAAGTTCTTCTACAAAAGAAGGATTTAAGATCATATCCATCAGTAAATTTTCCATTCCTCTTAATGTCCAGGCTCTTTCAAAAAGAGAAAAACCAATTGCATGGACTATAAACTTATCTTTATTTTTTTGTACAAAATCTTCATATCCATCAAATCTACCTGGTTTGTAAGGGTCTGGAAAAATATAGTTTTTTAATGTAGGATCTGGAAGCATACTATTATCTACTGTTCCTATGTCCTTATCTATTGTCTTATTCCAGATTGCCCCGAATTCATCCTGATATTTTTCATTACCCAGGTTTTTCCATCCAGCTAAATTTCTTGTAGTTGGAAAAGCAAAATGGTTTCCAATTTTATCAATAAAATTTTGGTCATTGTAATATTTTGCAAGTTTATCATATGCAGGCATTGTAAAATCAACATAATATGGCACAATGTCTGTTTCTTGAAATTTTAATGCTTGTTTTACCCTTTCTTTTCTATTCATAGATTTTTTCCCCTTATTAATAAACATAATCGTAAATATGTCTTTCCCGAAATGACAACATAATCAGTGAATACTTACACATAAAGCGTTGTCAATCTTTGGGGAAAGTCAAAGTTTTAGCTATAACTTTACCAAAATCTTCTGCTGATTCAGGTCCCGAACCCGTTATTATATTGCCGTCAATTTCCACAGGTTTGCCGGTATAATTCGCACCCTTGAATACCAACTGTGTTTTAACTGATGGAAATGCAGTAGCATTTTTACCTTTCAATATGCCTGCATTTGCCAGTATTGCAGGCGCTATACATATTGCTGCCACAACCTTATTTTGAGTGACTGCTTCTTTTATAATTTTATGTGCTGCAGGATTGTCCTGGTATTCCTTAGAGCCTGCCCCACCGACAAAAATCACAGCAGCATAATCACCCACATTTACTTCTGAAATAAGAATATCGGGTTTTACTTTAGCTCCCAGCACACCCTGTGATACATTTTTGCTTGATGAGGCGGTTATTATCTGTGCACCTGCTTTTGATAGTACTTCTTTAGGTTTAATATATTCTTCATCCCTGAAATTTTTTGATGCAATAATCATCAATATTTTTTTACCAGTTAATTCCATCTTAACCACCTCCTGTTATTAAAACACTGACCCGATGGAAAAGTAGTTTCCCATCCTTCCGTTAATTGGTGAATACGAATAAAATAAATTCATCTGGAAATGAAACATTTCCAGTATAAAAGTATGGAATTTAAAGCCAATCCCATAACTGTAATAGAAATTACTTGAGCCTGTAAAATATTCGTCCCGGACATTACCAGCGTCAGCAAAAACCACACCATAAAAGGATTTAAAGAAAAAGTCCGGGAACATATACCACATATGATAATTTAAATCTTTGGAAATAGGTATACGCCACTCAATATTGGAAATCAGTATATCGCTTCCGACAGCATTCATCTCTTGAAGGCTGTCCCGTTCTCTATAGTCCATTTTTACTTTGTCATAGCCAAATATCCTAAATGATCTTCTGTCCTGTCCGTAACTTAACCGAGACAACAGCCGTAATGCAAGCGCATGTTCTCTGCCTAAATGATAAAATTTATGTAACTCCGCCTTAATATTCGTATAGTCCCTGTCTGCACCGAATATATTTGTTGTTTTTTCCGTGGATAACCTCAATCTTGACCCCGATGTTGACTCAAGATATTTACCTTCTGCTGTATCTCTTATGTAAGAAATTGTAAATGTATGTTCGTGCCATTTTCCGAGTTCTTTTTTTAAGTTTTCTTCTGTCCACTCATCTTTAACTTCATAGTTGGTAAAAAAAATAAATTCAAATCTGTTGTATCGGTTTAAGGGGTATAGGACACCTACTTGCTGCTGACTTTGAAGTTCGTACCATTCCTTTATCATATAGGGATGCTGGCCGCTGCCGGCAAATCCAAAGAGTAACTGCGGTCTGAGTTTCAAATAACTATAGGTTATCCGGTAAGTCATAGCTTCGTAAGCACTCATATATTCAGTAGAAAAACTCACCTGATGATTACCGAGCATATCCGAGACCTGCCAGTAAAGAGCAAGGTATAACCCTTCGTATGTGGAGTAATATAGGGCAGGGAAAAAGAGGTCTGTTGATGCATTAAATCTGTAATTTCTAAATGTCCCGGATGCGGGAGGAGTTTTTTCCTGTGTTAATTCCGGCGATGACCCGGTTTGTGTTATTTGGTTCTCAAATTCGGTAATTGCAGCAATATAGAGATGTTTTTCGCCCTTGTGGAATGAACTGAATACGATATGCTGACCGTCCGGAGATAATTCCGGGTTGAAATTACCACCTGTTACATTTGTAAGTCTATTTATTTCACCCGTTTCTATATTTAACTTATACAGGTTGTTTATACCATCCTTGTCAGAAACAAAAATGATTGTCCTGTTATCTTCAGAAATACAGGGCGATGTTTCATCACCTTCAAAATCGGTAATTCTTGTAATCTTTCCTGTTATCATTTCCAGTGTATAGAGATTGCGCTGGTATGGTTTTGTCTTTGAGTTTACCGTTTCTTCCTGGGAGAACACTATGAACTTACCATCACCGGATACGGCGATATCCGACTTGTCGTCCATGGTATTGGTGATCTGTTTTAAGTTATTACCAGTAATGTCAACTGAATAAATATTATTATACCCATCCTGCATACCGGTGAAAAGAATGGTTTTGCTGTCAGTGTAAAAACATACCGAATTAATAATATTAATTCCTGAATTTATTGTTTTAAGCATACCGTTTTTCATATCATATACATAGATGTAATCTTTTTGTTCCTTTTCACCCGTGAATAACATACATTTGCCATCTTTTGATATATCCAGTGTTTTATTTTCTGTGTTGATATTTTCTACGGAGTCAAATTTTCCTCCTCCGATTAGTGTTTTAATCTTTTTTGTTACAGTGTCAAGTGAAACTATTTCGGTATAGCCCTTCCTGTCGGTGGAATAAACTATGGTTTTATTGTCAGGGAGAAACACAGGGTTGGTATTAAAATTGCGATACGTTCCCGGTTCAGTCAGAGGTTTAGCGTCCTCATCCGGCCCTTTTAAGTCCAAATCCTGTTTCATAAAAACGTATTTATCTTCCAGGTATTCACGGAATCTTATATCCAGGTCTTTAAGAGTCATACCTATTGTATCAAGTAAAACAATGTTAGCATCAAATTTTTCACGGAATGATTTCAGGATTAACGGCAGTTTGTCCTCACCATACTCTTCAGCAATGAACTGCATCAATGCATTGCTTTCCTTATATGCCAATACAACCTGGTGCGGTTTTAAATGATTGAAGTTCTGTAAATGGTCAAGTGGCAGTAAATTCCCGCTCAATGCAGCATCGCGCACATACATTTCCCTGTTGGTTGCATCCAGTTCTCCTGTATTATATTCTGCAAGTCCTTCCATCAACCAGAGGGGGTATATGGGAGACTTCAGAAGCCTGGCGGATTTCCAGAATCCGTTAAATAGAATATTAAATTGGTTAACATGGCAATATTCGTGGAATATAACCTGCCTCAGCCAGAATTTTGACCCTAAATGAGGGACGGTAAATCTGTATTTGAATGCCTCTGTCACACCCCCTGTCCCTTCAGATATGTCAGTAATATTTGTTTGTTCAAAATCATTATGCCCTATATAAATAAAGAAAGGTATTTTCTTTAGCGGGGGTTCGTAGTCATATAGACTTGCAGTATTATCGTATGTTTGTTCAAGAATATGTTCTAACAGAGGTAAAATATTTTTACCTTCATCGTAATAGTAAATATCAAAGTGTTCGGTTGAATAAATCTTCCAGTCAAAATCTTTTACTATAACCTTGTTTTTACCGAAAGAATGGAGTTTGCTGACAGACAGAAAGAATAATGAAGCAATTATCCCCAGGGAAAGAATCAGCGGGTATTTTATATATTTTAGTTTATGGCTATTCATCTTTATCTTCAAGGATTTCACCTAATTTAGGTGCCTGGACTCTGGAATATTTGTCTATGACTTCGCGTTCCCTGTCCGATTCAAGTCGTCTTATTGATATGTCAATCTTTCCCGAATCCTTATCTGATTTTATGACTTTTGTCTCTATTTCCTGTCCTATATTGAGCAGTTCATTCAGATTCTTGTCCTTCTCCAGTGTTATCTCGGATATGTGCAGAAAAGCCTCAATTTTTTCTCCTAAAGAATCATTGAATTTTATATTTTCAAGTAGGACAAATGCTCCACGATTAGTTATTTTTTCAACTATTCCGGTAATGATTTTACCTTTAGCATACTTTTCAAAAGGGTCTTGGGATAAATGCTTTATTGAAAGCGTTATTTTTCCCTGTTCGGGATTGACATCAAGTAAAATTGTTTCTATCTCCTGCCCGACAGAAAACAATTCTTTTGGATATTTTATTTTTCTCATCCAGAAGATATCATTTAAATGCACCAATCCCTCAATTCCTTCCGGGAGCATTGCGAACGCGCCAAACGGAGCGATACTTGTGATTTTGCATTTAATTTTTGTCCCCAGGGGATGGTTCTCCTTGACCTTTTCCCAGGGGTTAGGCAGCATCTTTTTCAGTGAAAGAGACAATTTTTCTTTTTCGCGGTCCACCCGTATTACCTTTAATTCAAGTTCAGTATTTTCTTTAACAATTTCTTTAGGGTGTTTTATCTGGTCAGTCCAGGAAAGTTCAGATATATGTAAAAGCCCTTCAATTCCCGGCTCAATTTCTATAAATGCACCGAAATCCGTTATAGAAATCACTTTACCTCTTACTGTGCTGTCAACAGGGTATTTTTGTTCAACGGTATTCCAGGGATTTTCTTTTAATTGTTTCAACCCCAGTGAGATTTTATGTTTTTCTTCGTCAATTTTGAGTACTTTAACTTTCAACTTTTGTCCTGGTTTTAAAATGTCTTTAACTTTCTCCACGCGATGCCAGGCAAGATCGCTTATATGAATTAAACCATCCACGCCGCCGATGTCAATAAATGCACCGAAGTCCGTTATGGTTGCAACCCTGCCTTCAATGACATCATCCTGTTTAACGGCTGAAAATATTCTTTCTATGTTGCGTTTCTTTTCTAATTCAATAAACTTCCTGTGTGATACCACGACATTTTTTGTTTTATCGTCTAATTCAATAACGAAGACATTTATTTTTTTATTTAAAATGTCTTTTATGTTTTCCGTTTTTGTGTCTAGCTGAGACATTGGCAAAAACGCATCAACTCCTATATCAACCGTAAATCCGCCTTTAACTTTTTTTGTTACCTGCGCCTCAATGGGTTCGCTTGTTTTATAGATATTCTGTATCTTATGCCAGGATGACTTTTGTCGTGCACGTTTATAGGAAACTATATGGTTTCCGTGATAATTAACCCTGAGCAGAACAACAGGGATTTCTATACCTGGTTTAAATTTTTCCGGCACACCTCCAGTGCCAAATTCTTCTATTGAAATCACACCATCGGATTTCATTCCAATATTTACAAACACTCCTTCTGAATTTATTCCGGCAATCTGGGCGTTAATAATTTGTCCAACTTTCGGTTCCTGAATATTTTTTAATGCGTCTTCAAATTTTATATCTTCCATAACCAATCCTTTCCTTTCATGTGTGATATAACAGCGTCTATTATCCACTTAGGTGTTGATGCGCCTGCCAATATACCTATAGAGTGAACATTATCAAACCATCTGTCATTGATTTCCTCCGCTGACTCTATGTGATAGGTAATAGTATGTTTCTTGCATATATCGACCAGGCGGGCTGTATTTGCAGAATTTCTGCCGCCTATTATCAGCACCACATCAACTTCCCGGGCTATTTTCTCCGCTTCTTCCTGTCTCTCAAGAGCAGCCGTGCATATTGTATTGAATATTTTGGCATTTTTATATTTTGATTTTATTCCTTTAATTATATGATTAAACTTTTCCAGTGATTGAGTGGTTTGACTCACGACAGCTATTTTTTTTCCATCGGATAACCCCCTTATTTCATTGATTGATTCAATGATTTTCACGGGTTTTTCAGCATAAGAGATTAAACTTTTCACTTCGGGATGTTCCTTTTCACCTATAATCAGCACATAGAAATTTTTTTTTGAAAGTTCTTTCACAAGGTGCTGGACTCTTTTGACAAAAGGGCAGGTGGCATCTATGATGTTTAATTTTTTCTTCTTTGCTTCCGATACATGTTTCCTGGGTATACCATGTGTCCTGATTATTATTGTGCCTTTTTTAACTTTATTTACCGACGACACGGGTTTTATGCCTATCTTGCTTAACCTTTGAACTTCAAACCTGTTATGAATCAGCGGGCCGATACTGTAAATTGGTTCAGAATTTTCTGCATAAGTTTTTTCTGCCAGTTCAACGGCTTTTTTTACACCATAACAAAAACCTGCTTTCTTTGCAACAATCAGTTTCATAGGGACGACTTCTTCAAATTTTCAATTTCTTCCACCACTTTATTTGCCGATTCAGTATAAACGCTACGTCTATTTTTATCGGAGGGGGGAATTGGTTTAGAGAAAATTACCGATAAGGGCAGAAATTTTTTCATTTTATCCGAATTGATTATACAGCACGGTATAATTGGCACCTGTGCCATATATGACAATAAACCCACGCCTTCCTTTACTTCAGATTCATAGTTTTTTCTTCTACCTCCCTGGGGGAACATAAGTAATAATTCACCCCGGGAAAGTATTTTTTTTGCAATTCGTATAGCTGTCAGGTCAGATTTATTACGGTTAACAGGGAATGCATTTACTCTGCGCAGAATCCAGCCGAATATTGGAATATCAAACAGTTCCTTTTTTGCCATGTAGAACACTTGTCGTGATAAAGTGCATCCAATAAGTTGCGGGTCAGCGAGACTTATATGGTTGGCAGCAATTATAGCGCCCCCCCTTTTTGGTATATTTTCCAGACCGTCAACTTTTAACCGCCAGAAAAGTGTATAAACTATGCGGAAAAACAACCAGCCTGTCCGGTAAAAAAATTTGTCTATTAATGATTGATGAATGTTTTCTTCTGGTTTGATTCTAAAAGTTGCCATCTGTTATGTTTAGACTGGAGAAAAAATCTGTATAATTTTTTTATCGACACAATATCCTTCTCAATTCCTTGAAGAGTTTTTATAAAAGATTTTATTGATTTACTGAGTTGTTGTCTGTTACTAAAACATATTACGGACCATCCTGAAGGGTCAGAATCACTTATTCTTGTTATATCCCTGAAGGACCCTGCAAGAAGTTTATTCACTCTTTTATCTTTCTTGTTTAAATTTGATACCGTATTAATCAGAGATGCAGAAAGTATATGTGGAAGATGACTTGTGTAAGCAATGAGTTTATCATGTTTTTCAGGTGACATAAACAGCACTTTTGCGCCAATAAATTCCCATAAGTTTTTTATTGTTTTAATTGCATTTTTGTCAGAAAATTTTGTAGGAGTGATAACTACGTTTGCACCCTTAAACAGGTCTGGACATGAATACCTGACACTTGTTTTCTCTGAGCCTGCGAGGGGATGCGAACCAACAAAAAACTTGTGAACTTTTTCTGCATCATTAACCAGGGAATTCTTTACACTGCCAACATCTGTTACGATTGCCTTATCTTTTAGGTGTGGCGAAATTCTTTTTATTATGGGGACAATTTTGTCAACAGGTGTTGCAACAAAAATTATATCTGCATCTTTTGTCCCGTCAGCAAAATCAGTTGTCCATTCGTCAACAGCACCAAGTCTTTTCGCTAACTTTAACTTCTCAATGTGTCGCCCAACGCCAATGACTCTGAGCCTGTCACCCTTCCAGGTTTTTGTTTTCCTTAGAGCCCTGCCTATGGAGCCGCCAATTAACCCTACACCTATTATACTTATTGTTTTCATTTCTTGTATTTGGTTTGGGGTCAGGTCTTCCCACGGGGACCTACTCGGCAACATTCAACAAAAATTCAATTTCCCGTTTCAATCCTTGTTTTAATGGAATTCTCTCGCTGACCTTGCGCATCCTGCCCAGCAACTTATACTTAAAAATTACTAATCATATATACCTGATACTATTATAATATCAAGAAAGCAATATGTCAAATATTATGTTTTATAATAACAAAAACTAATCTGGTTTTCCGAATTTTATTTGAGTCCCATATCTATCACTGATATTAAGGTTTCAATCCTTGTTTTAATAGAACTCTCTCGTTGACTGCCCCGGTTGTTATAAGTATTGATGATATTTTCTTAACAGAAATGTCACAATGCTTATCTTCGGTTTTTACCTGAAAGCAACCATCTTTAACCTGGAGATATGAACCGTAAGTATTTAATATAATCTGCATACAAATCCTTATTTTATTGTTTTCTTTTCAATTTTAAGAATCAGTTCTTTTGCATTTTTAATAGCTACTCTTTTAATTTTCCATTATCTATATAACTTTTTAAGTTCATTTTCCGTGCCTACTAGAAATATCTTTCTACTAGTGAATATTTCTTTTAAAAATGAATTCTTTTCCCTTAACTTTTTCTCAACTTCTTTTCTTGGCCATACAATATAATTTATTTCTCTGCCAATATCTTTTTCAATTTTTGAAATTTTTTTATTCAGGATATTATCATCAGGATTTCCTATGATAAAAACATCAATATCAGAATCCGATGTTTCTTTACCTGAAGCAAACGACCCATATATAATGGCTATTTCTATACGCTCAATTTTCTCTAAAACATTACGAATACTGCCTTCAATACCAATACTTTTGGAAACAATAATTTTTAACTCATTGAAAAAAGAATAATTTTTATTAAGTCTATATAATTTTATCCGGCCACGCACATGAGAAATAAAAACACCATCTTTCTCTAATTCGGTAAGTTCTTTAGAAAGGTTCCCCGGGTCAAGCCCCAACATTGAGGCAATTTCCCTCAGATAGTACTCAGAGTCAGGATTTGAGAAAAAGTACGATATAAGTTTTTTTCGTAATATTGAATTTGTGAATTGAAATGCTTTCATTGTAGTATATGTTTACAACAATTGTAGTAAATATTTACAACAAAGTCAAGAATCCGTTACTTTGCTGATCCCACAACTGTTCCAATCCCTCTTGAAACCGACTTCCCAATTCCCCGGTTCTGTTTAAAAACCTTTATCCAATCCTTTTATAAATTTCTTAATGCCTTCTAAGAACTCCCTCGCGAGTTTAACAGACCTATCGGAGTCTTCGGCTGTTAACTTAACATATTCTTTATAATCGCCCTCCTGCCTAATATCAAACATCTTATGAAGTATTTTTGAATAGTATTTATCAATCTTTCCTGTATGAATAAACTCTCTATCAAAGATGGATATGACGCCTGCATGTTTGGATGTTCTCAAGTTTGTATCCGTGTTCAAAAACAGGGCCAATACTGTATAAAACATAGAATAGTATGCCCTATTGGTAATGGACCGTGGACTGAGATTGTTTTGTAACATTTTTTCACAGTCATAGAGAGTTTCTTCTGCTTGTTTTAGTCGATAGGTAAAAAGTGTTTGTTTATCAGTCATATCCTTAAACCCTCCTCAACAATATTTCTTACTATTGGGGATGCCTTCAATGGTGTTTTCTCTATTTCGTCTCTCGTAAATATCAGTGGCGAAATTACAATAAAATGCTCAAAGCCAACATCCCATACAATGTCAGCAATCTTCTCTTTCAGTTCCTCATTAAGCGATTCAACTTCCAAAAAGACATCCATGTCAGAATATTCATCAGTATCTCCCCTTGCCCTTGAGCCAAATACCCTGAAATCAATTAATTGGACGACCCCAGACAGTCTATCCTTGAGTTCTTTCGCTATTTCTAAATCCTTAGGTCTCATACTGACCTCCATATCTGTAAATTTGACTCCTTAACTTTTCTTTACGGTTCCAATCCCTCTTGAAACCGACTTACCAACTCCCCAATTCTGTTTAAAAATCCAATCCTTTTATAAATTTATTAAAAATAACTGCCGGGATGAAATAGATATTTTTCCCTTCTTTTTGTGCTTTTCCAGAAAATAATCGTGTAACTATCACAGCTCTTTTGATATTCTTGTGCATGTCAAAAAAAGATATTAGATTTTTAGGTAATATTGGTTTGGTAATATTCTGCCATTTAACCTCAATAGGAATTAATTCATCGTCACCCTGTAATATAAAATCTATCTCCGTGCCAAGTTTTGTCCTCCAGAAATAAATTTCATAGTGAATGGGTTTGTATTTTACAATTTCATCGAAAATAAAATTTTCTATGTAACTGCCTAAATTAGGCCGATAATCAATCTGGCCGAAATTTTTCAGACTAAGATTTATAATACCGTTATCTAATAAATAAAGTTTTGGCATTTTGCTTATTTCCGTCCGTTTATTAGAATGGAAAGGATACAATAATTTAATAATAAAAGTCTGTTCCAGAACATCTAAATATTTCAATATTTGACGACGTCCCGTTTTAAGTGTATTAGATAGTTCGTTTACATTGAGTAAATTACCTATTTGGGAAGCTAATATTTTAAGCAGATTGTTGTATGTTGATATATCCTCGCCTTTTATAAGGGATTTTATATCCTTCTGGATATAGGAATTATATATATCCTCCAGTTCTTCTATCTTTTCTGTTTTATTGTGTAGTAATGTTACTTTAGGATAACCACCATAAATAAGATAATCTTCCAGATAATTTTTGTTATATATTTCATTTAAGGACTGTGAAATTTTGGGGAATTCCAATTTAACATATTGAGTATAACTTTTTTCACTTTTAAATCTGACGAATTCTTCAAAACTTAAAGGATATAAAGGATAAACCCGTTTTCTGCCCGCAAGCGATTCTTTTAAATGTTTCTGTATTTCTATTGATGAGGAACCCGAGGCCAGTATTTTTACCTGTGGAAACAGGTCGTAAAGTATTTTAAACAATTTTGTAGCATTTTTTATATACTGGAATTCGTCTATAATGAGAAATATTTTTTCTTTTTCTATATCTGCACCATTATCCCGTAAATAGGATTTTAAATTATCAATATTCTGACAGATATTTAAACTGAATACTTCTTCTAAATTGAAATAAAATTGTAGATATCCTTTAGGAATGATATTCTTGTACATCTCCATAACCGTAGTTTTGCCCACTTGTCTGCTGCCGGTAATAATGATGATACGGTTATTTTTAAATCCTCTTTCCAACTTATCTGATAGCAAACGATGGATATATTTCACACGCTCTCCATATATACTTTTTTAACATTTATGTAAAAATAGTATATATCATTTTATCGCTTTTGTCAAGTTGTTGTCAACCTTTTTACTGTCCCGAACCCTCTTGAGACCGATTTCCCGATCCCTTCCTTAAACTATTCTTGTCTTGCTTGACAAAACGGGGGCCTATTTTTTAGCCCCAACAAGTTGGGGAGTCCGGTTGCGATACAGTCTGAGAGTTCAGGATGACGAATTAGAACATTGGATGTCACATTTACAAAGATTTGCATAGAGTCAAATCTTTTTTAGTGGTAATTTTTATGTTGCTATGGTTGGTTGGCACAATTTTTACCTTTTGTCCCGCCATCTCAACAATCTGTGCGTCATCAGTGATGTTTGACGAGTGCTGTTTTTTAAGTACCTGTTTATATGCTTTTACAATTATGTCTCTTCTGAAAATCTGCGGTGTCTGGACTAAGTAAACTTTTCTTCTATCAATAGTCCTTTCAATAAATCCTGAATTGTCAGAAATCTTTATTGTATCTGTTGCAGGAGCGGCGCATATTGCAGAACCGTATTTTTTTGCCGTGGAAATACACTTTATTATGTCTTTTCGTTTTATAAATGGTCGGACAGCATCATGGATACACACTATTTCGCATCTGTTAGATATATTCTCAAGCCCGATTCTGACAGAGTCATACCTGTGTTTACCACCCGGCAGAATTTTCAGGTTTTTATGTTTCATAATTGACCTGATTTTTTTTGACCATTTGCTTATGTCTTCTTTTGGGAGTAATATTATCATTTCATCTGAAAATGGGGTGAATTTTTCAGCTGTTTTTATTACGATTATCTTGTTTGAAAGTTTATAGAATTGTTTTTTGCCCCTGAATCTTTTTCCCTTACCCGCAGATACGATTATTGTTGTTAGATACATAAAATGACAAGTTACCTTTTGACTTCAAATTCAATCGGCTGGCTGTATCCTTTGTTTGACCATATATCTTCGCAGGCTATTCGTATGAGAACTTTGCCTGTGGGCAGACCATTGGCTTTCATGGTAAATATATAAGGGGGATTGTATAAATATTTGCTTGTTTTTTTCCAGTCAGATTGCCCGGTTTCTTCATTAACTTCACTGACTTCAAGCCAGGAGCGTTCTATCTCCGGTGCGGATATTGTAGAGAAGATTATTTTATCCTGAGGATTTTTGTTGCTTTCATTAATCGCAGTTATATTGACCGGTATTTGCCGTTCTGTACCTGCAGGGATGAGTTTCATTGCTATTGCGGGTTCAAATACAGATATCGGAGTTTTTAAGGAAGATTCGGGAAACATAGGAGCAACACCGGAAATTTCATCATTTAACCAGGTATTCTTTTCAGCGTTTCGTGCACCCCAGCCACCGCACAGTATAGGTGCGGTATCGCGTGAAATAAAATAATCTGTCGGTGACCACAGTGCAATGTAGTTAGGTCCGTTAAAATTTACCTGTTCAAGCGGGACTTCACGCCAGAACCATCTGGATTCACCGGTGCCTTCAAGAGCATTTTCAAAATCAGCCTCTAATGGCATGTCCTCCGCGGAGGCAAGAAAATATCTCTGTGATGATTTCCAGGCGGGAGTTGATGATATACCTATATATATTTCTCCGGGGATGGGTTCTTTTTCCCAGCTGGGCTTGCCCGGCGCCGTTCTTGTTTTTGCCCTGCCGATTTTTGCTCCTATGAATGCTTTGCGATATTTTATGTCAGGTATGTTTGACAGTGATAGTTGTTCTATCCAGCATACATTATACCCGATGTACCAGTTGCCGTCCCACCCGGCGTTAGCAAAAATCTGGTAGTCGTTTATATTGGAAATCTGGCATACATATACCGGCGGTGGTAAAACAGGAACTACATTTTTTACTTCTTCCGGGAGTTCTGCAGGTTCAGTTATTTCAGATGTATATGAAAGACTACATCCACATAATAATACAAGGAAAGGTAATAATCTTTTTAATTTTTTCATTTATATATTAATACAAATTTTTTAACATAATTTCAAGTCAATCCCGATAAAATCGGGATTGACTTGTTTAAATTATATTGAAAAAGTTTGTGTAATCAAGTATAATGTAAAATAACGGGGACGGAGATAGTTAATCCTTGATGGGAATTACCTTAATCTTAGATAAATTGAAATAAAATTAAAAGTAATTTATGGATTAAACCGCATACTGAGGAAAGTAATCGCTAATTGATAACTGTTACCTGGACAACATTTTTACAGGAATATTTTCGGGATAAATCGGCGACTACAATGATATTACATATGTTTAAAAATGACAGTATAAAAATAATTGTTTTATTGTTGTTATTGAGCATTTTAAAGCCAAATATTTTATATGCAGAGTCTAAAAATTATGAATTGCACTTTTTAGTTGGTTTTGCTGGTACATACGGTGTTACAAAGATATGTGAAAATAGAGGAGCATCAAAGTTGGATTCACGACTAATTGCTTTAGGCATTATGAGTATTCTTAGTTTGGGGAAAGAATATGTTTATGACCCGGAACCGGACAAGAATGATTTACTTTATGACGGTCTTGGCATGTGTCTTGGATTGATTGTTTTAGAATGGTAAAAAAAGGAAAACGGGTACGGAGGAAAGTAGTATGGAAAGGAATGAGTTGATTAAATTACTTGACGAAATGCTACAGCAGGAATACACGGATATTTTCTTGTATCACAGGGAAGCGGATATTATAAAGGAGAAGGAATTATCCGAGCAGTTCAAAAAATTTGAGAGGATGGAATTGAGGCATGCCGACAATCTTGCGATACAAATTCGTATACTTGGCGGTAAACCAAAGTGGGAATTTACAATACTTGACACCAATAAGTCCTTAGAGAAAATCTTACTTAATCATGACCCCATGAAAATGATTAAAATGGGATGTGTCCCTAATTATGAAAATAGTGTGGGAAAAATTTAAGAAGACTGTTGAACACTACAAACTCGTTGAATCTGCTGATAGAGTTCTGCTGGCGGTTTCAGGCGGTCCTGATTCAGTATGTCTTTTGCATTTGTTTGAGCGTCTGAAGAGAGTTTTATTGAAAGACATTAAATTATACATTGCATATATTGACCATGGGTTAAGACCGAGGGATGTCCGAAGAGAAAAAAATCTCATTATAAAGTATGGTGATAGATTCAATATACCGGTTAAGATAGAAAAAATCAAAATACCCAAAAGGACAAAACAGGGAATAGAAGCGACCGCAAGGAAACTGAGGTATAAGGCGCTGCTGAAAATTGCAGGGTTATACAAATGTAACAAACTCGCTACCGGGCATAACCTTAATGACCAGGCTGAAACTGTTATACTTAACCTGGTACGGAGTAGAAGCGAGGAAGGCATTACCGGTATGCCCTTAATAAGACCGTTAGATGCTAATGGCAGAGTCAAACTCATCAGGCCATTAATGAAAATCCTTCGCGAAGAAATAATGGGTTATATTAAAGGCCAGAATCTAAAATATTCTATAGATGTTACAAATACATCAGAGAAGTTCACCAGAAACTATATTCGCAGAAAAATTATGCCATTGTTAAAGAAACTCAATCCCCAAATTTGTGAGCATTTAGATAATCTGGCTCGGTGGTCCTCCTGGCAGAAGAGCCTTGCGCTTGATTTATCAAAAAATTTGAAGTATAATAAACATTCGCAATATAAGATTCTCCGTTCAAATTTAATGGATTTCACTGAACGTGAGGATTATTCTTATCTTATTAAAAAAATTGCAGACGGGGAGATGTAATGAAAGACAAACGCAGTCTTATTTTATGGATAATAGTTATTGGTGCTTTATTTATTTTTGTTCAGTTAACCTACAAGTATCAGTTTGAGAAAGAACTGTCGTATTCGGAGTTTAAGAATTACCTCAAACAGGGGACTATCAGAAGCGTCAAAATAAGGTCAGACCTGATACGCGGTAAATTTATAAATCCCGAAACTCAATCAGAAGAAAATTTTAAGACAGTAACCGTGCCTGACCTTAAATTAGTTGAAGACATGGATAATGCAGGCGTGTCTTACCAGGGTGAACCTGAAAAAGGTTGGTTGAGTGCCCTTTTAGCAAATCTTGCTCCCTTGATAATTTTTATTGTCCTGTGGTTCTTTATGATTAAACAAATGCAGGGTGGCGGTAAACAGGTATTTGCTTTTGGTCGTAGCAGGGCAAAGTTACAATCAACCAAGCAGTCCAAAACGACTTTTGCGGATGTAGCAGGATGTGATGAAGCAAAAGAGGAATTGCAGGAAATTATAGAATTTTTGAAAAATCCGGCGAAGTTTCAGAAATTAGGTGGTAAAATTCCCAAGGGTGTTCTGCTGGTAGGGCAGTCCGGGACAGGGAAAACACTTCTGGCAAAGGCCATTGCAGGTGAAGCAGCGGTACCGTTTTTTTCTTCCTCCGGTTCGGAATTTGTAGAGATGTTTGTTGGCGTAGGCGCTTCTCGTGTTAGAGACCTCTTTGAACAGGGAAGAAAAAGCGCACCCTGTTTGCTTTTTGTTGACGAAATAGATGCTGTCGGAAGACACAGGTTTGCCGGGATGGGTGGCGGGCATGATGAAAGAGAACAAACGCTTAACCAGCTTCTGGTTGAGATGGATGGTTTTGATACGAAGGAAGGAGTTATACTTTTAGCGGCAACAAACAGGCCCGATGTTCTGGACAGGGCACTTTTAAGACCGGGCAGATTTGACAGGCATATTGTTGTACCTGTTCCTGATTTAAAAAGCAGGGAAGAAATTCTTAAGGTGCATGCAAGGCATATTAAACTTAATCAAAAAGTTGATTTTTCGGTTATAGCAAAACGCACGCCAGGTATGGTCGGAGCTGATTTGGCAAATTTGATAAATGAATCTGCACTACTTGCAGCAAGACGTAACAAGGAAGCAGTTGAGATGATAGAACTAGAGGAAGCGATTGAACGGATAATCGCAGGACCCGAAAGAAGATCCTGTGTTATATCAGAAAAAGAAAAGAAAATCATCGCCTATCATGAATCAGGTCATGCACTTGTAGCAAAACTTATACCCAACAGCGAACCCATCCATAAAATTTCAATTATACCGCGCGGTATGGCACTCGGTTATACAATTCAACTCCCGACAGAAGATAAATATCTGAGGACACAGGCAGAGATTGTTGATAAAGTAACAGCGCTTCTTGGAGGACGTGCAGCAGAAAAATTAATTTTTAATGATGTAACTACCGGTGCACAGAATGACTTATTGTTAGCGACTGATTTCGCGCAGAGGATGGTGTGTGAATACGGGATGAGTGAGAAAATAGGTCCGCTGACGCTGCGCAAGCGGGAAGAAGAGGTGTTTCTGGGAAAGGACATCATGACCCGGGAAAAGATGTATTCCGAATCAACCGCGAGGGAGATAGATGAAGAAGTAAAAAGAATTATTGAAGAATGTTTTTCTCGTGCAGAAAAAATCATTAAAGAGAATATTTCCAGTCTTCATTCATTAGCGAAAAAACTAATAGAACGCGAGATACTTACAGGTGAAGAAGTTGAAAAATATATTAAAAAAGATGAAACCGCAAATTGATAAGAAAAGAATTCAAAAAGCAGTCCGTGAAATCCTGGTTGCAGTGGGCGAGAATCCTGAACGTGAAGGATTAAAGGATACGCCGAGACGCGTGAGTGATTTCTATGCAGAGGCGCTTTCAGGACAGTTTATAGAACCGGAGGATATACTGACAGTTTATTATGAGGAAGAAAAATATAACGAGATGGTCATTGTCCGCGATATACCGTTTTATTCTCTCTGTGAGCATCACCTGCTGCCTTTCTACGGCAAGGTACATATTGCCTATATGCCCAATAAGAAAAGATTACTCGGTATTTCAAAACTTGCAAGGATAGTAGATGCTTATACAAAACGCCTGCAGTTACAGGAAAGAATAACGAAACATATTGTTGATGCAATAATGAAAATCGTAAAACCGATGGGTGGGTTGGTTATAGTTGAAGCAGAACATCTGTGTATGAATATGCGCGGCGTAAAGAAGACCGGCACCAAAGTCATTACCTCAGCGGTTAGAGGACTTTTCCTGAAGGATGCCCGGACCCGGGCTGAAGCACTGGCATTGATAAATAAAAAGCCAACAGACTGATTATGTTAAAAAATCTTAACGGTAAAGCAAGTATAATGGGTATATTGAATGTTACTCCTGATTCATTTTATGACGGTGGAAGATACAGGACGATAAATAGCACAATCAGGCATGTTGAAGATATGATTTCTTGTGGTGCGGACATTATAGATGTTGGAGGCGAATCCACAAGACCAGGCGCAAAGCCGGTGTCTTTGGAAGAAGAGAGACAGCGGGTTCTTCCCGTGATAAACGAGATAAAGAAACATTTTGACATACCTGTTTCTGTTGATACTTATAAATCAGAAATTGCACGGCAGGCATTAGAGGCAGGTGCGGGAATGGTTAATGATATATCCGGTTTAAGGTACGACAGGGATATGGTCAAACTTATCAGCGAAAGAAAAGCGTCTGTTGTGATTATGCATATGCAGGGTACACCGAGGAGTATGCAGGATAAACCTTATTACAAAAATGTTGTGGATGAAATAAAAGAATTTTTTGAGAGGCAAATAAAATTTGCGATTAATAATGGTATTAAAAAGGAATATATAATGCTGGACCCCGGGATAGGTTTTGGAAAAACCACTCAACACAATGTGGAGATACTTAAAAACCTGCATGAATTCACCAAATTAGGTTTTCCCTTAATGGTGGGAACCTCAAGAAAATCATTTATCGGAAAAATTCTTGGAACAGAACAGGCTCCCCTTCCGCCACAGGACAGGCTTGTGGGGACTATTACAACCTGTATGTGGGCGGTTATTAACGGCGCAAATTTTTTGAGAGTCCATGATGTGAAGGAAATCAAGCATGTTCTTAAAATTCTTGAGGATTTGAGGAATTAATGGATATTTTTGGAATTGTCCACTCTATATGGAATAATTATTTGATTCATATTGTTGATATATTAATTGTAACTTACATTTTTTATAGTATTATGTTGTTGATTAAAGGGACAAGGGCAGTTCATGCTTTATTTGGCATTATTATATTAGTTATACTTACTATTTTTATCCGGCAGGTGGTGCGATTAAAAACATTGGGCTGGCTTTTAGAAAGTTTCTGGCCTGTTGCGGTTGTCATTATAGCGGTGGTATTCCAGCCTGAACTTCGTGCAGCACTGGCACAACTCGGCGCTCATCCGCTTGGAAGGATATTTATCACAGTTGAACTCAGTTTCATAAATGACATAATTCCTGCTTTGAGGGAGTTGTCGGAAAAAAGGATAGGTGCATTGATTGTGCTTGAACAAGAAGTGGGTTTAAGGAATTTTGTGCAAACCGGTACAGTTATAAACGGCGAGACGAGCAAGGAATTGTTGTTAAATATATTTCATCCAAGGACAGTGCTGCATGATGGTGCTGTGATAATTCAGGGCTCACGTTTGGTAGCTGCCGGTTGTATTTTACCTTTGAGTAATAACCCGGGGATTTCAAAAGTGCTCGGTATGAGACACAGGGCAAGTATAGGGATAACAGAAATATCCGATGCCATTGCAATAATAGTTTCAGAGGAGACAGGAGAAATTTCAATAGCCCGTGAAGGGAGATTGGAACAAAATATAGGTTTAGAAGATTTGAAGAAAAGACTGGTAGAACTTTACAGAAGTAAGGCAGAAAAAGGGTTATTACGTAAAACAATAACAAATGGTTAAAAATTGGGAGTTGAAATTATTAGCGTTAATTCTGGCATTTCTTTTATGGTTATTCTTGCAGAAATGACCTGAACTCCGTGAAGGGTCTCCAGATATGATTAAATTAGGTGTAAATATTGACCACATAGCCACTTTACGTCAGGCAAGAAAAACTGGCATGCCTGACATTTTAGAATCTGCCAGGGTGTGTGAGCTTGCAGGAGCTAATCTCATAACGGTTCACCTCAGGGAAGACAGGCGACATATACAGGATAAGGATGTCTATGTCTTGCGCAAGAAGCTCAGGATACCGCTTAATTTAGAAATGTCGCTTGCAGAGGAAATAGTAAAAATTGCAATGAGTCTAAAGCCGGACGAAGTTTGTATTGTTCCCGAGAAGAGGCAGGAAGTTACGACTGAAGGCGGGCTTGATATATTGTCCAAAAAAGACAGGATTAAAAATGTCATAAAAGTCCTGAAATCAAAAAAAATTCTGGTGAGTATGTTTATTGACCCTGATGAGAAACAGGTCAGGGCTGCAAAGGAAGTCGGCGCTGACTGTGTTGAACTGCATACCGGTAAATATGCAAATAGTAAGGGAGAAAAAGAGAGGAGTTCAGAACTAAAAAAACTTTATCGTGCAGGAAAATTAACTTGCGAATTAGGGTTAATTCTCAATGCAGGTCACGGACTTGATTATGATAATGTTGTAGCGGTGGCAAAAATACCTGACATGCAGACTTTAAATATTGGATTTTCAATAATAGCAAGGTCTATTTTTGTAGGTTTACATCAGGCAGTTAAAGAAATGAAAAACCGTATTAAATCTAATTTTAGGGGGGAGTAAATTCAAATGAACCAAAAAACTTACTGGCCAAAGGAAAGCGAGATTGAACGCAAATGGTATCAGGTAGATATTTCGGGTAGAGTTCTGGGTAGGACAGCAACAAATATTGCTAATCTTCTGCGAGGTAAAAATAAACCGTATTTTTCTCCGTCAATTGATTGCGGTGACTTTGTTGTTGTAACAAATGCCAGTAAAGTAAAACTGACAGGCAAAAAACTTGAACAGAAGATAGAATATCATCATTCGGGTTATTCCAGGGGAGATAAATATACTCCATATAAGAAACTTTTGTCAATACATCCTGAAAGGATAATACATTTAGCGGTTAGTAGAATGTTACCCAAAAACAAATTGCGTGCAAAATTTTTGAAAAGACTTAAGATATATGCTGATGAGAACCATTCGCACATTGCGCAGAATCCAGTAAAAATTGATGTTTAATCGGGAGGATATCACAGATGGTAACAGAAAAACGAGAAATTTGGACAACAGGAAGACGGAAGACTTCCATTGCAAAAGTTAAACTTGTGGATGGAACGGGTAAGATTGCGGTGAACAAAAAAACCGTTGAGAATTATTTTGGTGGATACCTGAGACAAAGAGATGAGGTCCTCAGCCCGTTAAAACTATTTCCGAATGCAAACAGTTATGATATTTTTGTTAGTGTTTCAGGCGGTGGAGTGAGAGGGCAGGCAGAAGCTATCCGCCACGGCATTGCAAGGGCTCTTTTTGAACTGGACCCATCCCTGCGGGCTAAATTGAAACAGGAAGGATACCTGCGCCGTGACCCGCGTATGGTAGAGCGGAAAAAGTCAGGACAGCCAAAAGCCCGCAAGAAATTCCAGTGGACAAAGAGATAAAAGATATCCAATATTCCTTCATGTCACTTGAAGTAAATTATAAAAGTATCTTTGTAGCGGTCGCATTACTATGTGACTTGAAGTAGCGAATAAAAAAATGATAAAACCAAATCCTTTTACACCAAAGTCAGGATTAGAACCAAAAGTTTTTGTTAACAGAGATAAAGAAATAGAATTTTTTCTTAAAAGAATTAATGAAGCCAGACAAGGGAATATCAATCATTATATTATTAATGGTGTATGGGGATCTGGTAAAACAAGTTTATTAAGATATTTCAAATTGCTTGCTCAAGAGCAAAAATGTGCCAGTTGTTATTTTCTTGCTAAAGAACTAACAGAGAACATAACTGATATGGAAATAAGTACACATATAATTCAATCAATGGTAAGAAATATTCCGTTTAAGTTATCAGAGAAGGACAGTAAATTATTTAAGTTAATTAAAGGATTTGGAATTCAGGTATTGGGTTCTGGTTTTAATATCTCATTTCAGGTTGATAAGGATAAATTTATTGATTCTCAAATATTTCTTATGGATGGACTAATAAGCATTTGGAAAGATATTGCTAAATATACAGATTTGTTAGTGGTACTAATTGATGATGTACAGAATTATTCAAAAGCACAAAGGGTTTTTACAACTTTAAAAAATGTTCTTTCAGACAAAAAGATTATAGATGAAACGAAAATTCTATTTATTTTTAGTTCAACAATTGAAGGCTGGAAACCATTTATTAAGATGAACCATCCTATAGGCCGGTTCTTTATACCAAGAGTGGAATTAATAAATTTTGATAAAGAAGACACTATTAAACTGATAGACGCTATTTTAGAAAATACAGGTGTCACTTTCGCTGATTCTGTAAAAGATAAAATATTCAAATATACTGATGGTCACCTTTTCCAGATACATGCAATTGGTAG
This sequence comes from Elusimicrobia bacterium CG1_02_37_114, assembly GCA_001871125.1. Classification (GTDB taxonomy): domain Bacteria; phylum Elusimicrobiota; class Endomicrobiia; order CG1-02-37-114; family CG1-02-37-114; genus CG1-02-37-114. Next base: position 15,111 of record MNXB01000120.1, on the reverse strand, counting down.
TGCTCTTTATGATAATGAAAAGAATGGCAAAGTAACAGACAAAGAATGGGAAAAAGGATTTGAAGAAGCGTTGTTCTATTTGGGGAACACAGTTTATGAAGGAATGGTTGAAGGTTTAAGTGAGAACGAAATCAAGATTGTTAAAAGATTGAAATTATTCGGAAACAATAAAATAAATGAGATTAACCGTAGAGTTAATATCAAAAGTATAAATGAATATCTTCGCAGATTAGTTGACAAGGGAATATTGGAAGTGCAACGACGGGGCGAGTATATTATTCCTGATAGATTGTTATGGGAGTATTTACAAAGAAAATCACAGAAATCACAAATTTGAGACTTTTTTGTGATTTCTGTGATTTTGGGGTTCAAATGAAAAAGGTTTGAATCCTGATAGGTTGAACAACGGGTATGAATGTTGGAATTGACATAATAGAAATAAGCCGTATAAAAAAACTTATAAGGAACAAAAGGTTTTTGAATAAAGTCTTTTCCACTGAAGAAGTATCCTATTGCAGCAGGAAATTTAATCCCGGACAGCATTATGCGGTACGGTTTGCAGCAAAGGAAGCGATATGGAAAGCAGTGGGAGAAAAGAAGCTGACCCATAAAGATATAAACATAATAAACTCTCCCGACGGCAAACCAGAGGCGGTATTACCCCCCAAATACAGACGTCTGCAAAAGAGAATTTCAGTGTCTCTATCGCATACCAAAGATTTTGCTGCTGCTGTTGCAGTCAAATATTAGATGATTACTTAACGCTTGACAATTATTATACCTTTTAGTATAATACCTTTAGGTATAATATAGAAAGATAAAATACAATGCTAAATCCTTTTAAGTACGGAGAAATAGTAAGTGGCAGTAATTTTATTGATAGAGAAGATGAAACGAAAAAACTCCTCCGGGACATGGGAAATGGTTTGAAATGTTTTCTTATTTCGCCTCGCAGATACGGAAAAACTTCTTTAATAAGGACAATAATAGATAAACTCAAAAGAAAAGGATATTTAGTTGCTTTTATTGACCTGTATGGTGCAGCATCACTTGAACAGATGGCAGTGGTTTTGTCACGGGCCTATGCTGAAGCGCAGGAGACCAAATTGGATAACATCTGGAGATTCATTAGAGAAGTAATTCCACGTTTAAGACCTGTATTTTCAGTAGAGCCGGACGGAAATTTTTCTGTAACAATAGATGTGAAAGAAAAAAAAGAAGAAATAAACAATACTTTGATGCATTTGTACAACTTACCATATAAAATCAGCAAGAAGAGTCACAAGTCTTTTATAGTTATTTATGATGAATTCCAGGAAATATTAAATCTCGGTGGAATAAGTATGGAAAAACAGATCCGCTCAGTGATTCAAACACATAAGGGTATTGGATACCTATTTTCTGGCTCAAAAAAAAGTTTAATGCAGGAAATGATTTCATCAAAAGAGCGGGCATTTTATAAAATGGGTCCGGTGTATTTTCTGGAGAAAATATATAAAGAGCATTGGACTACTTATATTAAGAAAAACTTTCAGAAGGCAGGTTTTAAATTTATTCCAGAGACAATTGATTTTATTATTGAATGTGCAGAAAATACACCTTACTATATTCAGTATCTTTGTTATGAAGTGTGGGATTTATCTCTGAATGACAAAACAGTGAATAGAAAAAAAGTAGAACAGGCAATTACATCAATTGTGTGCAAACAGAGTCCCCTTTATGCGGGTTGGTGGGACTTATTGACACTTCCACAAAAACAAATACTCCAGATGGTGTCTGTAGTCGGAGGAAAGAATATATTTTCAACTAATTTTTTAACCCAGTGCAAACTAACTCCTGCTACAGTTCAAAAAGGTGTTAAACTTTTACAGGGTAAAGAAATTCTTGAAAAGGAAAACGATGAATATGTTTTTTCTGACATTTGGTTTAAAGAATGGATTAGGAAAGTATAGGGACGGTTCTGATATTTCTGATGCTCAAAACGTGGAACGTAGAAAAGTAAATAAGTAAAGGCTGTCACCAAAATTAATTTTATTGCCTGAGATGATTACTACCAGAGAAATTGTTAAGAGTTTACTTCCCGTCAGAAAAATCTGCTCTCACAAGGGAGATTTTGGTCATATATTATTCCTTGCAGGTTCACGCGGTATGACCGGCGCAACGTTGCTGTGCAGTTATGCTGCATTACGGACAGGTGCCGGACTTGTAACAGTCGGGACACCGGCCAGTCAGCAGCCGATAATCGCAAAAAGAGTACAACCGGAAGCGATGACCTTATCTCTGAAAGAAACCGGTTCGGGTAGTTTAAGTGTCTCCTGTTACCAGGAGATAGAAAGATATATTGAGAGAAGAAAAGTGGGTGTACTTGCCATCGGGCCGGGTCTATCAACACAGCCTTCTACAAAAGAACTGGTAAAGAAAATTTTAAAGAATATGAACTTACCGCTTGTACTGGATGCAGATGGAATAAATGCTCTGGCGGGACAGAAGACGTATTCCTTATTGAGAAATTATAAGTCAGAAATTGTAATTACTCCACATCCAGGCGAGATGGGCAGGTTAATAAATCTTCCTGTTTCAAAAATTCAACAGAAGAGGTCTGAAACAGCAAAGAAATTTGCTGAAGAAAATAGTGTCGTATGCGTACTTAAGGGACATAATACCGTTATTACCGATGGTAAAAAAGTCTATATAAATCCCACCGGTAATCCCGGTATGGCGACAGGCGGAAGCGGTGATGTTTTAACAGGTATGCTCGCAGCATTCGCAGGACAAATCAAAGGACATTTGTTATATTCTGCAGTAGTTGCGGTATATTTACACGGGCTGGCGGGTGACCTGGCAGAAAAAGACAAGACGCAAATCAGTATGACTGCAGGTGATATAATAGAGAAAATCCCTGAAGCTATAAAGAAATCGTCCCGATAAATCGGGACGCTACTGTAGCGTCCGAATTCGGACTATTATCAGATATTTATAATTTCCCTGTATACTTTAAAAAAGTCAAATTATGACAAGCCTACAAAAAAAACTGATACATATACGCAGGCACATACATAAATATCCTGAACTGGGTAATCAGGAATTCAGGACATCTGAATATATTACCTCTATATTAAACTCTGCGGGTATAAAAACTAAGAAAATAAATAAGACAGGAGTTGTAGGTATATTGGCCCCTTACCCAGGGGCAGAGTCAGGCAGGACTATTGCCTTGCGTGCTGACATTGACGCATTGCCGGTTGAGGAACAGACGGGAAAGTCTTATAGTTCCTGCAGGAAAGGAATAATGCATGCTTGTGGCCATGATGCAAATACGACTATTGTACTTGGCGCTGCACTGTTACTGAAAAAGATTGAAAAAGAGATTAACGGATGCGTTAAATTTATATTCCAGCCGAACGAAGAATCTGCGGGTGGCGCATCAGAAATGATTAAGAGCGGTGTATTAAGAAATCCAGATGTAAAAGCGATAGTAGGTATTCATGTTAATTCCGAGTTACCAGCAGGTTCTTTGGGTATAAAATATGGTGAAATGATGGCGTCGGTGGATAAATTTACAGTAGAAATTTTTGGCGGTGGCGGACATGCGGCATACCCCCATAAAGGTAAAGATACCATATTAGTTGCATCGGAAATAGTCCGGTCATTACAGACATTGGTTTCGCGTAAAATTGACCCTACTGAACCGGTTGTTATAAGTGTCGGCAGTATAAATGGCGGGACAAGGTTTAATGTCCTTCCGGAGAAGGTTACATTGACAGGGACAGTGCGGACACTGAATGAAGGACTTCATAAGCAAATGCCGGGGTTGATTAAAAATTTTATCTATGGTATAATAAGGATGCATTATCTTAAACTTAAAATGCAATATGAGGTTTTAGGATGTCCCTTGAGGAATGATAAAAAGATTCTGGATATTTGTGCCCGTGCCGGAGAAAAGGTCGTTGGTAAGAGTAAAATAAAATTTATTGATAAACCCTCAATGGGCGGTGAAGATTTTGCTGAATATTTACGTTCTGTTCCCGGCTGTTTTTTATATATCGGCTCCAAGAGAGCCGGTAGACGCAATGAATTTTCCTGGCATCATCCTAAGTTTGATATTGACGAAAGGTGTCTTGAAACAGGAGCAGAAATACTTAAGCAGGTGGTTGTTGAATACTCAGGCCTAGTTTAAAAATTTTTATATGAGGAGGTGAAAAGAAATGTTAGCATTGATTGTAGGTATAATTGTGGCTGTTGTCGGTGTAATGTTAATCGGTGGGCCTATAAGATTTTGGGGTCCGCACATTTGGACAGTAATCAGGGGTTCGGTGCCTCTGTGCTTAATCGGAGGCGGACTTCTTGCTGTGATAGCGGGTATTACGACTATAAAAGATTCAATTGAAGCCAAGAAATTAGAAGAAGAAAAGAAAAAAGAAGTAGAGAAGAAATAAGAAAGTCTGCTCTTGAAAATCTCTGAAGCGGTATAACATAAAATAGATAATCCTGCGGAGAATTTAGGGTGTTATACCGCTTTTATTGTTTACCCGCTTTAGGGTAAGGTGAAATGAGTAAATTTAAAAGTTATCGCAGGAAAAGCAGACTATACACCAGGATTGATTCTACCACTGAGCAGGTAAGAATAATATCAAAAAAGGAAAAGATTCTACAGGAAGAGAGAAAATTAAAGCCAGCTATAGATGACACTGTTGCCGTAGGAAAAAAATCAGACTTTGTAAATACAAACTGGCGCGAAGGGGAGTTCATCATAGATTTTATGCGAAGCAAAATGCAGAACGATGACAAATCAAAAGTGTCTGCGAGAATAATATTCTCTCCAATAAATGCAAAAAGACTCTACGGGACTGTTGTTGAATCCATCAAAATTTACGAATCCCAGTACGGGCCTATAAAATAACCGAGTAGGTCTACGACCAAGTTTTAAAAAACCCTTGACAACAGTTGATTTTTCAGTTATATATATTTGATATATGCTTAGGAAGGTTTAGTTATGGCTGATAAGGACTGCATTTTTTGTAAGATTGCCCGGCATAAAATACCGTCAAAGATTGTTTATGAGGATGAGGATATAATTGCTTTCAGGGATATTGACCCAAAGGCACCGGTGCATATAATTTTGATACCCAAAACACATATCCCCTCTATTAAAGAACTGATAGAAACTGATGAGAAAATTATCGGGAAAATACATCGTATTTCGCAAAAGATTGCTGAGGATGAGTCTATTGCACAGAGCGGCTTTCGTATAGTTGCAAATACAGGTCCTGATGCAGGTCAGGCAGTAGCACATTTGCATTTTCATCTAATCGGTGGCAGAAAACTTTCCTGGCCACCGGGATAAATTTCTATAAGAAATTATAGAACAATCCGTCCCCGATAAATAAGATAATCCTGCGGATAAATCGGGGAATCCCTGGAATTAATCCTTCAGGATTTTACTTGAAGTATAGGAAATTATAAATATCTCGTCCATCTGAAGATGGACGCTACAGTAGCGTCCAGTTTTAACTGGACGATTTCTTGAGAAAATAATTTTATATATAGAAAGGCGGTGTTTATAAAAACATGGTCAAAATAAGAGTGCGAGACGGCGAATCAATTAATGATGCGCTCCGTAGATTCAAACGCGAATGTGAAAGGGATGGTCTATTACAGGAGATAAGAAGGCGCGAATTCTACAAGCCACCGAGTGTTGTGCGTAAAGAGAGACTACAGGAATTGCGGCGATTGAGAAAAAGAGGCAGGAACATCAGGAACAACAGAATCAGCAGGGGCATCAGGAGCGGTGGCGGTACCAGCAGGAGCAGACAGGGTAGCAGTAGAAGCAGAAACTCGTATAATCACTAATCCGGGAGGGACGACAATTGAATCTGAAACAGCTTCATAAGTTTATTATTGAGAAAGGTATTGAGAAAGACCCCAGGGGGAAAGAGTCTGTCCAGAGAACATTAAAATTAGAAAAAGAAAAATATGACAAACTCAATAAAGAAGAAAAAGAAAAATACGACCTGGTAAAACTTGAAAATCCCTATCCGGATTCACGTATACTTTATGGCACGGGGGAAGAGGAGATTATCTCAGTAATTGTCGGTATTGATATTGAAACACCGGAGTTATTACTGGTGGATTCCCTGCGCAGTAAGGGTCAAAAGATTGATTTAGCGCTTACACATCATCCCGAGGGGCGAGCGTACGCTACGTTCTATGAAGTAATGGGTATGCAGTCAGATATTCTTAGCCGGTTCGGTGTGCCGATAAACATTGCGGAAGCCATAACCGAACCAAGAATCAAAGAGGTTTCAAGAAAAGTTTTACCACAGAACCATACCCGGGCAGTAGATGCAGCAAGATTGCTGAAAGTACCTTTTATGTCAGCTCATACTCCCGGGGATAACTATGTGACTGATTATTTACAAAAACTTTTTGATAAACAAAAACCACAGACTGTCGGCAAGGTATTGGATATATTAGAAGACATTGCCGAATACAGAGAGGCAATCAAAACTTCGCGCGGACCGGTTATATTTACGGGCAGTAAAGAAAGACGCACAGGCAGGATTTTTGTTGATATGACAGGCGGGACAGAAGGCAGTCTTGAGGCACTTGAGAAACTTTCTATATCGGGAGTAGGGACAATTGTCGGCATGCATATGTCGGAAGAACATTATAAAAGCGCGGAAAAGCATCATCTGAATGTAGTTATTGCCGGGCATATCCCGTCCGATACGCTCGGTATAAATCTATTACTGGATGAAGTAGAAAAGAAATTCGGTAAGTTAAAAATGATAGAGTGTTCGGGATTTAAAAGAATAAAAAGAAAATGTCAATCGCTAAAGAGACCATAGAACACATACGTGAGAAACTTGATATTGTCAGCGTGGTGAGTGAATATTTACCAAACTTGAAAAAGGTGGGTAAGAATTTCACCGCCTTATGCCCGTTCCATTCTGAAAAGTCGCCGTCGTTTTATGTAAGTCCGCAGAAAAATATGTTTTACTGTTTCGGGTGTAAAAGTGGCGGTGACATATTTAAGTTTGTCATGCAGATTGAAAATATCCCCTATCCGGAGGCCATAAAGAAACTTGCAAAAAAGTTAGGTATAGACGTTAAGGAAACAGACGCAGAGGTTTCAGGGGAGCGGAAAGTCCTGCTTGATATACTCAACCACGCCTCTGTATTCTATCACAAGTACCTTGTAGAATCAAAGGACGGGAAGATAGCGAGGGAATATTTAAAAACCCGCGGAGTAAATAAGGATTCTATAGAAAAATTTGTTATAGGTTATGCACCTGAGAGTAACAAATTATTTGAATCGGCAAAGAAAAAATACGACCCTAATTTAATAATAAAGTCAGGGTTAGTGGGTGTCTCTGAAAAAAACAGGACCCTCTACGATAATCTTCGAGGAAGGGTTGTTTTTCCGGTATTTAATTTACAGGGAGACGTAATAGCATTCGGGGGCCGTGCACTTGATAGTAAGAAAGAACCGATATATCTCAATACTCCCGATACGGTTGCCTATAACAAGTCAAAGTCGCTTTATGGTTTATACCAGGCAAGGCACAGTTTGAATAAATCCGGGGAAGCAATAATTCTTGAAGGTTATTTTGATGTAATAATGCTTCACCAGAACGGTATTGAAAATGCCGTCGCACCACTCGGGACAGCATTGACTCAGGAACATTTAAGGCAGTTAAAAAGATTTGTTGAGACATTAGTGCTGGTGTTTGATTCGGATAGGGCAGGACAACAGGCTGCAATACGTTCAGGTGATTTATGTTTTGATTCCGATATGAATTCCAGAATAGTTTCCTTACCGGAAGAGGTTGACCCCGATGAATTTGTCCTGAAGCATGGCAAGGATAAATTCATGGAATTAGTTGATTCGGGAGTTAACCCTGTTGAATTTAAAACGATGATGTCTCTCAGCCAGCACGATATCAATAAACCGGAAGAGAAAAGTAAGGTTGTGAGGAACGTTCTTGAGACAATAATAAAAATACGCAATCCCATAATCAAGCACGAGATGATAAAATTCCTGTCGTCCAGGACTAACATCAGAGAAGAAATAATTGTCAGCGAAATGCGAAGAGCATACGGCTTTAAAAAGATTGATGCAGACGAATCCCCCCTTGACAATATGTCCGTTAAACTCAGAAGCATAGAAGAAGAAATAATATGGTTATGCCTGCAGGAACCCAAATTATGCGAGAAGGTTTCTGTTAATCTTTTTTCCGACGAAAGATGCATTCACAGTTTCCCTGTAATTAAACAATTAATAAAGGGAGGCGAACTTGTGAGCATAATTGATAATCTTGACAAAGACATAGCTGACTGGCTTATACAGCTTAGCTTTGAGCAGAGGAAATGCACTTCATTTGAAGAAATTTTCGAAAAATTAATGAGGGACCTGAAATTACGACGGCAGGAAGAAAAAAGAAAAAAGCTGGAACTTGAGATTATACCTATGCTCGAAGGCAGGCTGGAAAGAAATCCTGAAAAAATCAGGGAATTTGAAGAGTTAAAAAAACTTTTAAAAGGGACAGCGGTTAACTGATAAAGACATTGCCCCCATAGTTTTGTTCCGTAGGAACAAAACTGACACGGGGGTTCGCAAGGCGAAGGAGATTATATATATGAGCAAGGAAATGGATAATATTTTTAGAGATTTAATTGAATATGGTAAAGAACAGGGGTATCTTACATACGATGATATTAACCGTTTTTTGCCCGAAGTCTCCGTTTCTCCGGAAGAATTAGACAATTTCTTTGTTACACTGGAGGATTTAAGTATCCATGTTGTTGACAGGTCTCATGTAAAAGATTTAACCGGAAAAGCCGCTCCTTCAGCCGGAGAAACAGAATATCCTGTTGGTCGGGAAGAAGAACTTGTAAATGCCGTCCAGCTATATTTGACAGAAATGGGTAAAGAACCATTATTAAATCAGGAAAATGAACTGGTATTAGCCCGCAATATCAGGGAAAACGAGAGGACGTTGCAGTTAATTGTTTTAGGTTGTTCAATAACGTTAAAAGAAATACGCAATTGGGAAACATTATTAACCCAGAATGAAATGACACCGAAGGAACTTATGCCGAGAGGCAAAAAGTCCAAGAAACAACTCAATCGTATGCGAGCGAAAGTTAAATGGACAGTCCGTACGATAGGTTCGGTTGAAAAGAAAATATCAAAGTCGGAACTGCAATTGAAGGAAAAAAAAGGAATGACAGAGAAAAAACGACTGAGTATACAGAATACGATTGCCAAATACCGACAACAAATTGTGTCTATGATTGTTGAATTAAATTTGAATCTGGATAAAGTTAAACGGCTGACAAATAAGATAAAAACATTGGCCCAGAGGATACATGAGTGTGAACTGGAAATTCACCGCTACGAAAAACGGTTTAAGATGCCGCATGCCGATATCATTAAGACCTACAAACAGGCAAGCGAACGTAAAATTTTACCCGGAACCTTTAAACGTCTTACCGGATACACTTTAACAGGAATTGAATCAATGATTGTGAATTTACAGAATGTCCTGAAAAAACTTTATAGGTTTGATAAGTCCCTGCCGGTAAGTCGCCGGGATTTAATGGAAATATATGAAAAAATACATACTCTGGAACGGGTCATACTTGAAGATAAACTTAAACTTATAAAGGCTAATTTAAGATTAGTCGTCTCAATAGCAAAAAAACATATTGTCCCCGGCAGTTTGGAATTGGCAGATTTGATACAGGAAGGTAGTCTGGGTCTTATCAAGGCAGTTGAGAAATTTGAATATAAACGCGGATTTAAATTCTCCACATATGCAACGTGGTGGATAAGACAGTCAATAAATCGTGCTATCGCTGACCAGTCCCGGACCATACGTATCCCGGTCCACATGAAGGAACTGATGTCAAAAATATCTAAACTTTCAAAGAAATACAGACACAACCACAACCGCATTCCCACCATTGAGGAATACTCCAGGAGTTTAAAAGTTTCAGCACGTAAGATTAGACATATCCTTCGTATGATGCAGGAGCCGCTTTCACTTGCTACACCTATTGGAGAAGATGAAGAGTCGTCTTTACAGGATTTTGTAGAAGACAAAAAAGGGCCGTATCCAATACGCAGGGTGTATGAACACTTGCGTGGAGAGGAGCTCAAAAAGATACTATCTGAACTAACTTCGCGGGAAGCAAGCATACTTTCAAATAGATATGGATTGGAGGACGGCTATCCCCGAACATTGGAGGAAGTGGGTAAGATTTTTGGTATTACAAGGGAAAGAGTCCGTCAGATAGAAGCAAAAGTAATCCGCAAACTGCGCCATCCCACCAGGAGCAAAACCCTGCGAGAATACCTGGAATAATAATTTTCAGGAACTCTATTGATTTTACCTTTCAGATTATATAGAATAATAAACAAGATTTTTGGGAATTGAAAGGATTAATATGACTACAGCAGTTGAACGATGGGTGGAAGAACAGGCAAAACTTACGAAACCGGATAGAATTTATTGGTGCGATGGTTCTGAAGAGGAAGCACGCAGGATTTTAGAAATAGGTATATATAGAGAGAAAATCGGTGCGGAGCAGGTATTCCATCAATTGAACCATAAAAACTGGCCCGATGCATTTTTGCACAGAAGCCATCCTACAGATGTCGCCAGGACAGAACATTTAACTTATGTCTGCCATCCAGGTAAAGAAACCGCAGGACCAAATAATAACTGGATGGACCCCGTTGAAGCGAAACAGAAACTTACGAAGTTATCCGACGGCTGTATGCGCGGAAAAACCATGTATGTCATTCCTTATATGATGGGACATCCCGATTCACCTTATTCAAAAGCATGTATCCAGATTACCGATGTATCCTATGTCGTCGTGAGTATGCGGATAATGACACGGATGAGCAGGTCAGTGCTTGAAAAAATTGGCACTTCCAGAGTGCCTACTGTTGGCACTTCCAGAGTGCCTACTGTTGGCACTTCCAGAGTGCCTACTGTTGGTGACAGCGATAATTTTGTAAAAGGATTTCATTCAGTAGGCGATTTTGACCCGAACAAGCGGTTTATTATGCATTTTCCCGACGAGCATCTGGTATGGAGTATCGGTTCAGGTTACGGCGGAAATGCTTTGTTGGGTAAGAAATGTTTTTCGTTGAGAATTGCTTCCTGGTTAGGTTTGAAAGAAGGGTGGCTTGCAGAACATATGGTGATTATAGGAATAGAAGACCCGCAGGGAAATATTACCTATGTCGCTGCTGCTCTGCCCAGTGCCTGCGGCAAGACAAACCTTGCAATGTTAGAGTCACCACTGCCTGGTTATAAAGTATGGACTTTAGGTGATGATATTGCATGGATGAATATTGGTCCCGATGGTCGGCTGTGGGCAATCAATCCTGAAGCGGGTCTTTTCGGAGTGGCACCAGGAACATCTATGAATACTAATCCAAATATGATAAAAACCCTGAAAGGTGAAAAATTTTATCCGACACTCTTTACGAACACTGCATTAAATATAGATACAAATGAACCCTGGTGGGAGGGGCTTGACGGTCCTGTGCCGGCAAATTTAGTTGACTGGCAGGGTAAAAAATGGACTCCGGGTAATAAGGCGGCACACCCCAATTCCAGATTTACAGTTTCCATATACGATTGTCCTACACTTTCCAAAGAATTTGACAATCCCAAAGGTGTGCCTATCTCTGCAATAATTTTTGGCGGAAGGAGGACACATCTTATACCCCTTGTGGTGGAATCTTTTAACTGGCAGAACGGTGTATTTTCAGGTGTAAGAATGGGTTCAGAGACAACATCGGCAGCTGTCCACAAAGAAGGTGTTCTGAGAAGAGACCCGATGGCAATGCTTCCTTTCTGTGGTTATAATATGGGAAATTATTTCTCTCACTGGCTTAATATGGGCAGGAAAATGGCAAACCCCCCGAAAATATTTTCTGTTAACTGGTTCAGGGTAGATGACGATGGAGAATTTATCTGGCCAGGGTTTGGAGAAAACATAAGAGTGCTGAAATGGATAGTTGACAGGGTAAATGAGCCCGATAAAATCGGGGCGAAGGAAACACCTCTGGGGTTTATCCCGCAATTGAAGGACTTATATCTTGACGGGCTGGATATCCCAAAAGAAAAACTGGAAAAATTGTTTGAGGTGGACATTAAAGATTGGGGAGCGGAGTTAACAGACGTGAAAAACTTTCTTGAAAAATTCGGAGAAAATCTTCCCGAAGAAATGTGGGATGAATATAATAAAATTAAGGGGTGACGGTTATAATTTTTTTTGCCTGGTCAGGATATTTGGCAATAAACTTCAGTTCATCATCGGTGAGAGGTTTTTGTGTATGGACGTTTGCATACCGCGCTAAATCAAGTACTTTTGTTGCTTCTTCATCAGACTTGAATTCTATTTCTAATTTCCCCGCGACATTTCTGAAACCTTTAATCCCGGAATATTCACCCGCAACAATCTGCCTGCCTGTTTCAATTATTTCAGGTTCACCCCTGCCAAGTTCTTCATAATGGTAGAGTTCGTAGTTTCGCCAGTCTTTGAGTGCACCGTCAGCATGAATACCCGATTCATGAGCGAAGGCATTTGCTCCTACTCCCGGCTGGTTTAGATGTATTGGTACACCGAAAGCATAAGACGCATATTTTGCTATTTTCCATGCTTTTGATAAATCAATTCTTTCGTCAAGTACATATTTTCCGCCGGAGGCGGATCCGCCTTTGGCGGAAAATCCGCTTGATTTTTTAACAGCAAGAATTACACCTGCCAGGTCAGCATTCCCGCATCTCTCTCCGATGCCGTTTACTGTTGTATTTATGTATGCATCAAAACCAGCGTCTAGCACACCTTTGGCTCCCATTACCGAGCATGCGACAGCCATTCCCAAGTCATTGTGACAGTGTAGTTCTATTGGAATTTTAACCTCTTCTGCAAGTTTTTTTACCCTTTCGTAAATAGTCTGCGGGTCATCGTAGCCGAGCGTATCGCAGTATCTTATACGGTCAGCCCCGTTTTTTTTCGCTGCCCGTGAGAATTCAATAAGATAATCCATTCTTGTCCGGGAGGCGTCTTCTGCATTGACGCCCACGGTTTCTATACCGAGTTTTTTTGCTTTTTCCAAAGCGGCAGTCATTTCCTTAATAATGCCTTTATGGTCAAGTTTACCCTGGAATTTGTAGGTTATCATCTGGTCAGAAGTTGATATTGAAATATTCAGATGTTTTAGTTTGGGTACATTAGCATGTGCGGTTTCAACATCATCTACGGTTGCACGTATCCACCCGCTTAATCTTATTGGAGAAAGCACACCCATATCAGCGAGTTCCAAATTAGCATTTAGATAATTTCTTTCGTGTTTCGTTACGGGAAAACCGAATTCTGACTGGAAGACGCCCAGTTCGTTCAAATAAAAATTTAAAACAGTCTTCTCAAGTTTTGCCAATCCTAAACGGGCTGTCTGTACTCCATCACGATTTGTTACGTCTATAATATAAATCTTAGGCATTTTTTATTTCCAGATAAGTTTTTTTGAATCTTTTATTTCAACTTCTTCTGTAGGGAATATTTCTTCTACTATTTCGTCAGGTTCAAACCAGAGTTTTATTTCTTTTTCAGATTCTTCTTCATTAGCCGAGCAGTGTATAACATTTTCATAAGTACCTTTGGTGGTTATTCTGCCATACTGTCCCCGGATAGAAGTAGGGTCTGCTTCTTCAGGATTTGTTTTTCCTGCAAGTTGTCTTACTTTTTCAATAGCGCCCTCTCCTTCATATACGAAAGCTAATACCCTGCGGTATTCCTTACCGTAAGGCTCACCCTGAAGATATTTTATTATTTCGTCAAAATAGGGGTGATTCTTAAGGTGAGCATAGTGCCTTTCGGCAAGTTCCTTGGAAACTTTCACAACCTTAGAGCCTATTATACGTAATTTTGTTTCCGAAAGTCTTGTAAGAATGTTACCCGTAAGTGATTTTTTAAGACCATCGGGTTTGACCACAACAAGCGTGTGTTGTTTTTTCTTATTTTCTTGGTTCATAGGAAATTATAAAAGGGTAAACCCTTAATTCCTGATAACCCCAATAAATAAGATAATCCTGCGGATAAATTGGGGAATCCCCGTAGCGTCCCGATTTATCGGGACGACTTTCTTGGTTCATGATAAAAAGTATAGCAAATTGAATTTATTTAAGTCAAGTTATAATGATAGCAGTCTTTTTAATTCGTTATAAATTCTCATATCCTCGGATTCATCCGATAGTTTCTGCGCCCAGTTTTCAAGATAATTTGTGTCAAGTTTACCTCTATGTCTTATGGCAATTTTTTCTGCATCTACGACATCCTGTTTTCTGCCAGGAATAATTTTCAATAATATCAAATCTTCCGGAGTAGGGAAGTTAGAAGGTGTTTCGTGAACTTCAATGATTTTTTTTCTTTTTATAGCTTCTTTTTCTAAATTAATTGAAGCGATTATAAAATCAATACGGTAATCAGCCAGACTGATCTGAAAGATTCCTGATGTTTTTGCCCTTTGGATGCAAGTTGCTTTTGAAAATTTAAAGCCGAATTTCTTAGCTTTTTCTAAAAATTCTGAAATATTTCTTTTGTTTAAAATTATATCAATATCAATACCTCCGGTCATTTTGGGTTCACCGATTATTCCAACTGCTATTCCGCCAATAACAATATATTCAAATTTTTCTTTGTTAAGAAACGAAATTACTTTTTTGTAAACGTTAATTAGATTCATTTGTTCTTTAGAAGTATTTTATAACACACAGGACTGTCTTTAATAAAGTTTTTCTTAAAAGTTTCGCAAAAAAGCAATAAGTCTCTTTGTGATTTTATAGCTTTATCTATGGACAATGCCTGTAGTCTGGCAATCCTTTCTTTTTCCATAAACTCAAATCTTTTATTATCAAACAGAGTGTTTTTTAATGATTGTTTCATCGGGTATTAATACATTTTAGCATATTATTTACTGTTTTTCCACTTGAAATTTAATATAATATTAATGTATAATAGAAAAAACGGGGACGCTTCACATTTTTTAGAGAAGAAATTTAAATTAGATAATCCTGCGGATAA
>MNXB01000077.1 GCA_001871125.1 Elusimicrobia bacterium CG1_02_37_114 | reverse complement strand
GGGGGGGTATATGCTATAATAATATTAGTTGGTAAGTTTATTTTAGAGAATGGAAAAAATTGATTTGTTTTTACAAAAATAATTATGTAAAATATTTTACACGGTTCAGTGAGTAGTTACTGGATTACTGGAATAAGAAAAATTCTCAGGAGCGAAACAACCAGAAAATGGTTTTTGATACACAACTTAAGTTAGCCAGAGAGTTTTCACTGCCTGTTATTATTCATTCCCGGGGTGCCTGGCAGGACTGTTTTCAAATGACAAAAGACGCCGGGATAGAAAAAGCAGTTTTTCACTGGTACAGCGGACCGATTGAAATTCTGGATAAAATAATTGAAAATGGATATCTTGTTTCCTGTACGCCTGCACTGGAATACAGCAGAGAACTTCGTTCGGTAATAGAAAAGACACCGCTTGAAAGGATACTCGTTGAAACTGATTCACCCGTAAGATACAAATCACAACATCCGTATAATGCAGAACCCAAGCATGTCCTGAAAACGCTATTTTGCCTCGCAAAATTGAAGAATATTTCAATTATAAATGCAGAAGAAATCACTACATCAAATGCAAAACGATTTTTCAATATTAAGAAATCGTCCAGTTAAAACTGGACGCTACAGCTACAAAGTGTAGCGTCCCAATTTATTGGGACGAACTCAAATTAAAAGGGGGAGAATACCTTGAGAACATGTTCTGCAGAAAAAAACAAAGCCAAATGTAACTGCAGTTATGAACCCTGCAGCAGGAAAGGTATATGCTGTGAATGCATCCAATATCACTGGAAAATGGGGGAACTCCCCGCTTGTTTCTTTCCGGATGATGTTGAAAGGACATACAATCGTTCTATTGAAAAGTTTATAGAAACATATAAGAAAAGAATTAGATAATATGTTTCCCGAATATTTAAGGTGGCTAATATGGCGATAAAACTTACAAAAGAGGAAATACTAAAATATCATTTAGGGGGCAAAATAGAAGTCAGTCTTTTGAAAAGATTAAGCACAGACAGGGACTTAAGTATAGCTTATACACCGGGAGTTGCCCAGGTTTGCAGGGAAATAATGAATCAACCTGATTGTATATGGGACTATACATCTAAAAATAATTCGGTTGCTGTTGCTACTGACGGAACTGCAGTATTAGGTTTAGGCAATATAGGTGCTGAAGCGAGCATACCGGTTATGGAAGGCAAGTGTGTTTTATTCCGGACATTTGCAAAAATTAATGCCTGGCCAATATGTCTGAATTTCAGGAAAAACGGCAGGTCAGATATAGAAAAATTCGTAGAACATCTCAAGGCAGAAGCATCGCTGTATGGTGGAATTAATTTAGAGGATATTGCCGCAGATGAGTGTTTTGAAATTGAAAATAGATTGGACGAGGAACTGGGTATACCTGTTTTTCATGATGACCAGTGGGGGACTGCAGTTATAAGTCTTGCAGCAGTAATCAATTATTGTGAAGTAACAGATAAAAAACTGGACGAAATAAAGATAGTAATTAACGGTGCGGGTGCTGCCGGTATTAGAATAGCAGACCTTTACAAAGATGCAGGAATAAAAGATATTGTCCTCTGTGACAGTAAGGGTGTTTTATCTAAATTCAGGAATGATTTAAATTTTCAAAAACAAAGACATTCTGTGAATACCAATAAGAAGACTTTAGGGGAAGTGATAAAAGGAGCAGACGTATTCGTGGGTGTTTCAGTAAAAGGGGTTTTAACAAAAGAAATGGTCCAATCAATGAATAAATCACCAGGAATTTTTGCAATGGCTAATCCTGACCCTGAGATACTTCCGGAAGAAGTAAAAGAAGTGAGGAAAGACGCAATAGTCGGTACCGGAAGGTCAGATTATCCAAATCAGATAAATAATGTTTTAGGATTCCCGTTTATTTTCAGAGGAGCACTGGATGTCAGGGCGGACACTATCAACCTGAAAATGAAACGTGCAGCATCCAGAGCCCTGGCGGATTTAGCCAAAAAGAAAGTTCCGGAATATGTTTTAAAAGCATATTCTTTAGACAGACTTGAGTTCGGTAAGGACTATCTTATTCCCAAACCTTTTGATAAAAGGTTATTGGTTGAGGTTCCTTATGCTGTAGCAGCTGCTGCAATTGAAACAGGTGTAGCAAAATTAAAGATAAATTTAGATGAATATAAAAAACATCTCAAGAAAGCCCGATGAATCGGGCAATCCAGGGATCCCCCAATTTATTGGGGACGGATTGTTTTATAATTTCCTAAGCTCCAAAAAATCGTCCGAATTCGGACGCTACAAAATATAGGTGAACTATATCAACAGCCTCCCGTCTCACACACCGAAAATTCATTTTCTCCGGATTTGATGCGCGTATAATTGTGTTTATTTATCAGTAACCTGATTACAGATTCAATAATTTCTTTTTCAGAAATATTTTCACGCAACATTTTTCGGACATCAATGTAATAAGAACAAAACAAACAGGGATATAATTTGCCGTCGGGAGAAAGCCTTAATCTGTTACAACTATGGCAGAAATTCTCAGTATGGGAATTTATAAAACCCACTGACCCCACTGCACCTTTTAATCTATAATTTATTGCAGGGCCATTTGTTGCAATATCATCGCATCTTTCAAACTTACCAAAATTGTTTTCTATCATTCTTTTTATTTCTTTATTAGGGATAAACTTCTTTTCCAGACTTTTGAATTTTAAATCAGTAGATAAATATTCTATGAACCTCACGCAGACATTTCGTAAAAACATCATTTTTGCTAAATCAAGAATTTCATCATCATTTATATCTTTCAATATGACTGCATTTATCTTCACAGGTTTTAATCCTAATGATATACAGGTAGATATGCCATTCCATACATCTCTGAAATTATCCTTTCCTGTTAACATTTTATACCTGTCTCTTTTCAATGTATTAAGGTTGATATTGACTCTATCAAGCCCGTATCTTCTTAATGTTTCTGCCTTTCTGTCAAGAAAGATACCGTTTGTAGTCATACTTATCTCTGACAGATTGGGAACATTACTAAGTTTTTTCAGAAGTTTTTCTATCTTATATCTCAATAAGGGTTCGCCTCCGGTAATTCTTACATTTCTTATACCTATCTTGGTCATTATTCTGACAAAGCGGGCTATTTCATCATAACTCAGTACCTCTTTTATAGAAAGTTTTTTTATTTGTATCTTTGGCAAACCATGTATGTAACTCAAATTATATCTATCAGTAACTGAAATGCGTAAATAATCTATTTTAATTTGTTCTACCATATTCAAGGCTCAATTATAACCTTAAGCGACTCCTTTGCGGAGGCTACAAGTTTGAAACCCACTCCTGTGTCATTCAGCCCAAACCTGTGTGTAATCATTTCATGGACTTTTATTTTACCCGAATGTATAATTTCTATTGCCATTGCAAGGTCACCGGGAGCAGCACCATAAGATGTCATAAGTTTAATTTCATTCCGCCAGAGGTCAGCCAGAGGTATCGGGACATCAATACCGGGTTGCGGTACTGCAAAAAATAACACGGTGCCTCCGCGCTCAACTGATTCTACTGCCTGCTGGACAGCAGGAACTGCTCCTGTACAGACTATCACCAAATCAGCGAGTCTGTTTCCGTTGATTTTTTTTACAAGTTCCGGAATATTTTCCTTAGCATTTAGGACAGCATCCGCCCCAAACTTTTTTGCAAATTCCATACGGTATTCATTTATATCTGCTGCAAAAACTCTTGTTGCACCAAATGAACGAACGAGTTGGAGATGTATCAATCCTGAAATACCGCTGCCTATTATAAGTACGCTGGACCCGGGCTGAACCTGTGCCAATCTTTCTCCCCGCACAACACACCCCACGGGCTCTATAAACGTTCCGTCTTCATAAGACATATCCTCGGGCAGTAAAAAGGTTCCCCTGTCAACATTTATTTTTGGGACGCGTATGTATTCAGAAAAGCCACCCGGGTCGTAGTTTGTCTTATGCAATGTCTCGCAGGCAGTGTGGTGTCCGCTCAGGCAATATCTGCAGGTGTTACAGGGGACATGGTGTGTCACAAATACCCTGTCTCCGACTTTATGGTCCTTCACTCCCTTACCTACTTCAACTATCTCTCCTGTCGCCTCATGTCCAAGGACCCTCGGTGCGGTCTTAAGTCGGTACCATTCCAGTACATCTGTCCCGCATATACCACTATCTATAGTTTTTATCAGGATTTCACCGTCAGATATATTAGGTTTAGGAATATCCTCTAACCGTACATCATTGTTATTATAATACATTGCCACACGCATAATTATTCTTTTTTGGACCCCCTTGATTTTAAGCTATTGAACAATTCAAAAGCGGAATCTACATCCGCATTTTTATGGACAATGGCACGGACTGCTTTAATCATAGATACCGGAGATTCAGACTGAAATATGTTCCGCCCCATATCAACACCAACGGCACCATTCTGTATAGAATCATAAGCAAGTTTTAATGCATCCCGTTCAGATATCTTCTTACCGCCTGCCACTACTATGGGTACCGGACAACTGGCTACAACTTTATCAAAATCTTCACAGTAGTAAGTCTTCACAATGTGTGCACCAAGTTCTGCGGCAATACGGCAGCATAGACCTAAATACCGTGCATCCCTCACCATATCCTTACCCACAGCAGTAACTGCTAATACACCTATACCATATTCCTCTGCTTCGTCAATAAGTTCTGCCAGACCCAATAATGTCTGTCTCTCATACTGCGCACCTACAAAAACGGAAATAGCAACCGCAGATACGTTGAGTCTTACGGCATCTTTTATGGATACGGTTCTTCCTTCGTTTGACAACTCACTTAAAATACTTGTCCCGCCGGAAACCCTCAGGACAATCGGAGGAGATTTCTCCGGGTCAACCGATGTACGCAACACTCCCCGTGTCAGCATTAACGAATCGGCATAGGGTAATAACGGTTCTATGGTTTCTTTCGGTATCTCCAGACCTGTAGTCGGTCCTAAGAAATAGCCGTGGTCCACTGCCAGCATTACAGTCCTGCCTGTAGCAGGTTTGATTATCCGTGAAATACGGTTCTTTAATCCCCAATCCATCTGTCGCCTCCTTCTTAATGTATCTTCGTAATGACGCGTGGTTCAGTGAATAGATATTATTTAAGTCTTAAGTTAACTTCACGGAGACGTTTCCCAAGAAGTTTAATAATTTCTATTGCAATGGATGGCTCTTCGTTCATAAGGTCTAAAAATGGCTCTTTTGGAATAACCAAGCAGAGTGTATCTTCAATTGCAATAGCACTAAGTGAGCGCGGCATATCTTCTAATAAAGCCATTTCACCAAAATATTCTGTTGAAAAAAAAGTATGCACGGTATGTTTTTCAGCATTATTTTCCCTGAACACTTCCACTTTACCTGATACAATCACATACAATTCATAAGAAGCGATATCCTGTTTGAAGATAATATCGTTTTTTTTAAATTCCTTTTCGTATGAAATATTGCTTAATGCAACCAATAGTTCACCGGTGAGATTCTCAAATAACGGTACTTTCTTAAGATGTATAATTTTTTCTATTGTTGTTAACATAAAGTATGCAAATGGTACTATATAACACCGGAAATACTTTTTGCAAATGCTTTCACTTGCGGAGAATTATCGTTTAGCATCCCCCTGGCAATCAGTTTAGCACGAATTATATTTATTTTACTTATTGCTTCAAGAGACATTTCACGTAAGAATTCCGAATTATGTTTCGTATAATTTATCATATCCTGCAAGAATTTATCAAGTTCCTTTTCACCTAAAATATGCAAAACACATCCTTTAAACCATTCCCCATTTTCTTTTTTCAATATTTCTTTATAAACTTCTCTGGGATAAGTTTGAACAAGCCCGAATTCTCTGTTTGCTATTTTTAAAATTTCTTCTTTCGGTGTTTCCTCCAAAACCGGAATGAGCAATTTTATTATTCCAATATGTTTGAATTGTAACGAATCTAAAATCTCAACTATTTCTGCCTGTATATCTGCACTCTTATCCTTTAATCGTCTAATTATCAAAGGAAGAATATCCACTCTCTCGATTTTTGACATTAATTTAAGTATTCTATCTGTCTTTTTTCTATTTTCTATTAGTAACGTACTAATAAATAAATCCAATCCATCAGTTCTATCTTCAGATGATAATGCCTTTACCCAGACAATTCGCTGATAAACTTTCTTAATTTCATCTTTTAAATGATTCAGGATTATTTCATCTTGCTCATGTTTATTAGCTAAAATTTCTATAATCTTCTCAGTTATCTTTGAATTGGCAGTTTCTAATTTTTTGACTAACAGACCCGTAATACCTTTTTTCTCAATTAAAGTTTTCAAAGCCAACTGTCTAATTCTTCGGTCAGTATCTTCAATTGCATCTATAATTCTTAAAATTGCAACTTCGGTATTAAACTTACTGAGCGATTTCAGTGCTTCTAACCGAATACGCAAATTCTGTTCTTTTGATACTTCAAGTAAAGGAGTTACAACTTCTTCAGTATCGATTTGACCCATTGCATATATTGCTCTTATTCTTGTTTGTTCATTGGGGAAAGATAATAATTCCCGCAGGACTTTAATACCTAACTCTTTATCTCCATATTTCCATAATATCATACCTGCATTTATTGCCACCCGTGAATCCTTGTCATTTATGTACGGTTTTATAAGATCTTTTACTTCAGAACCACCTATTTCACCTAAGGACTCAACTGCATTTGCTCTTACTCGTGATTCCGGGTCTTCCAAATACCGTGAAACTATTAATAGTGAATTCGTCTCTTTAATTTCACCTAATGCTTTGATTATACTTGCTCTTCTTACTGCAGGTGGATTTTCTTTTAAGTAAGAGATTAACGGATTGAGTGCTTTTGTATCTTTTGTTTTACCGAGGGTAGATATAGCAAACAAACTAACTTTATCGTTTTTATCCCGTATAGCATCATATAATATAGCAAGCGTTCGTTTTTTATTTAAGTCAGTCAGATGTTCGGGTAACTGATGTATTTCCGGTAGAGTTTTTTCAGCAATGTTCTGAATAAAAGCACTCTGGTAAGAGTATTTAAGTTGAACACTACAATATAACCACAAAAGCGATAAAATTAAACTAAAAATTGTAAGATACATTCCTGGAGTGGATTTCAAAATAATCAACAGGAAACCGGCTAAAACAGTCCCTGCGGGTATAGCTACACCTTCAATAAATGCAAGTGTATTATCACGGTGTTTATCTTTTATCGGTGAATACAGTAATGGGTATGCCGAATCAATTATTGAATTTCCCATAACATCACGAATAAACTTTGCAAACAAAGCAGAAATATACCCGAATTTAATTACTAGTGCAGAAAACCCAATAAATAATGATACTGGAAAACCGACTATTACATTACCTGTTCCGAAATATTTTAATATACGATTAGCAAATATAAGTTGAATAAACAAAGTCGTTGTATAGAAACAAATTGAATAAGTTCCATAGAAAGACGTTAAGCTATCAAGTTCAGTAAATGTTTGATTAACAATTTTGTTAAATTGGAAGTCCAAAAAGTAAATAACAACTGCATAAAGCAAGAAATTAGCCATGAGAACTTTAATTATATGAGACTCCTTGAAGTAAGTAATAGTCTCAGTAACTTGCGAAGTCACCCCTGAATCTGTTTTAAGATGCGGACTTGAAGAGAACTTAGATTTAACAAAATAACTTAGTATAAAGAACATTATAGACCATAAAACCAGTAAATTATCTGTTCTAATGGTCTTTGCCAGTGTCTGTATAAGCAGTCCGGCAGTTCCACCACCCAATAGACCGCTACATACAACAAGAGAGAATATACGTTTACCTTCACGAACATTGCAGATATCCACTGCTAACGACCAGAACTGTGTATAGAATAGCCAAAAAATTATACTGGATAATACATACAGCATTATATATAGAAACTTCACATCAAACACAATAAATACTCTAATAGCCAGTACAGTTATTCCAAAAAGCATTGAAAGTTTAATAAGTAGTTCTGTGCGATTTATATTAGCAATCATAAAAAGTCCAAAAGTACTTAAGAATATAAGTAATCCGTTTACCAGATACATTTGGGGCAGGAAATTTATACCAACATGTTTTAAAAAAAGTGCTGTGGATATACTGATACCAAATGTAGTTATCGTTATAACTATAAAGTTTAGAATACAAAGACTGACGATTTTTTGCCAGTCCTGATGATATATCTGCAATAATTTCTCTGAATATTCTTTTAACATCGTATAATCTTACTTAGAAACCTTATTGTCCTGTCGTGTTTTGGTGAATTGAAAATTTCTTGCGGTGTTCCTTCTTCAACAATCGTTCCGTTATCCATAAATAATATTTTATTTGCGACTTCCTGAGCAAATCCCATTTCGTGCGATGCAATAATCATTGTCATACCTTCTTTTGCTAAATTACGAATTACATTTAATACTTCTTTTGTCATTTCCGGGTCAAGATTGGAGGTGGGCTCATCAAAAAGCATAATTTTCGGATTTAATGCAAGTGCACGTGCAATTGCAACTCTTTGCTGCTGTCCGCCAGAAAGTTGACAGTGGTAACAGGTGATTTTATCTTCTAACCCAACCTTTTGTAATAGACTTGATGCGGTTTCTTCTGCTTCTATAGTTTTTTTTCTTTTAACTACCTGCTGTGCAATAGTAACGTTTCTCAACACTGATAAATGCGGAAAAAGATTAAACTGCTGAAATACCATACCAACTTCTTTACGAATTATACCTGCAGTTTTTTTCGTCAGCACAATACCATCTACACTGATTTCTCCGCTATCCGGCAGTTCTAAGCCGTTTATACAGCGCAATAGAGTTGTCTTACCACCACCACTTGGACCAATAACTGCTGTTATTTCTGATGTTCTAATTTCGCAGGATACATTTTCTAATGCAACTGTATTACCAAAGTATTTAGAGATATTATCAATTAATATCATGTTATTTTGTATTTGGTTTCAATAAAATGTGATACTTTTGATAACGCTACGGTCATTGCCAAATAAATCAATCCGACCATAAACCAGGTTTCAAAATCTACAAAATACTGTGAATAGTATTCTCTCCCTGCACGAGTTAATTCTCTTAAACCAATAATTGAAACCAGGGAAGTATCTTTTAAGCAGGCAATAAATTCATTAGATATCGGTGGCAGAACAATTCTAAATGCCTGTGGTAACACAATATATCTCATTGTCTGGTAAGTATTCATACCAAGTGAACGACTCGCATCAACTTGACCCTTTGGGATTGCCTCTATACCGGCACGTATTATTTCGCCTAAATATGCACTGTAACATATACTTATTGCTAATATACTTGCTGGAAGTTGTTCTAAATTTAGTATCTTACCCAAGCCAAAGTAAATAAAAAATATTTGCACAAGTAACGGTATACCGCGAATTACAT
This sequence comes from Elusimicrobia bacterium CG1_02_37_114, assembly GCA_001871125.1. Classification (GTDB taxonomy): domain Bacteria; phylum Elusimicrobiota; class Endomicrobiia; order CG1-02-37-114; family CG1-02-37-114; genus CG1-02-37-114. Next base: position 2,307 of record MNXB01000077.1, on the reverse strand, counting down.
CCACATATACTCTAGCAGTTAATTTAAAAATACCAAAATGCGATACCTTCATTAATGCTACTATAAGACCTAAGATAAGCGCAAGTATAAAAGACACAACAGCAATTTTTAATGTGACTGGTATAACAGGCACTAAGAAACAGAAAATATTTACTAAAACAGTTAATTCTTTAACTAATATTTCCATATCAACTCCTCACTCCGTTCAGAGTCCGGGACGCTCACCCTCTCGCGTCCGCGTGTAGATCGTCCCGATTTATTCATCGGGACACACGCCCTCACTCTATTTGCCATTTTCGGTATAGTTTTCTTTGTATCCCGTTTTTCTGAATTTTATCAAGTGTACAGTTAATTAATTCAAGTAACTTCTTATCTTCTTGTCTAACTGCAATTCCATAACATTCCTTTGTAAGCGGCTCACCGACTATCTTCATTTTACCTTTCTGGTTAACAATTAATCTGTTCGTAGGTATATCATTTATAATTGCATCTATCCTGCCGTTTTTTAAGTCAATAAATGCAGCAGATATATTATCATAACTGACAACTACTACATTTAGAATTTTCTTTGCTTCAATTTCACCGGTTGTACCTAGTTGAACTCCAATTTTTTTGTTTATCAAATCATTGAGACTTTTTATTGAATTATTATCCTCCCGGACAACTATTGACTGTCCTGCTAAAAAATATGGTTTGCTAAAACCCACTTCTTTTGACCTTTCATCTGTGATAGTCATTGCAGAAATAATTGCATCGTACTTCTTCTGTTTCAATCCGGCAATTATACCATCAAATGGAACAATAATAAATTCTGGTTTTTTACTAATTTCTTTACATATTTCTTTCATCAGGTCAATATCAAACCCGACAAGTTCTCCGGTAGTAGTATCTATTATCTCAAATGGCGGGTATGTTGCATCCGTACCTATCTTGAGGATATTGGTATCGTTGGTTCTACTACAAGCGCATAAGAATAGTAAACATAAGAATAATCCGAAGACGTTTTTAACGAATATCACTTCCTTGATATCTAATAATGCATCTCTTACAGACTGTGTCGCAACCGGATTACCCAACTTGTCCGCAGGATTATCGAATTTATTGGGGCTAAAAAATAACAAAAGAAATCAAAACATGACAAAACTTGATAGTACTACCCGAACAAGTTCGGGGTTCCAATCGGGTTATGACACAGTCTGTTAACTCAGAAATACGCTCTCTGTAACGACTATCCCTATTATAGACCCTTCGTCCCGATTAATTTCATCGGGACTCAGGGTAGTTTTTGCTGACTTTTTCAGCAAAAACTACTTAAACCATTTACTACAGATCTCCTGATAACGACCTGTATATTTAAGATAGTCAATAAAATGGTTAAGATAAAATAAAAAATCAAGGTCGCCTCTGCGAATAGCAAAAGCATATTTTTCAATTTCCAGTAGTCGTGGTAGCATTTCTATTCTTTCATCTTTGCGAACTAAATTGTCTGCATAAGGTTTATCTATTACCATCGCTTTAACCTCTTGGTTAACAAGTGCCTTGACAATTTCTGCTTCGACTGAAAAATACACAATTTTTGCTTCTGGAAATTCCTTTGTTGCGATTTTTTCACCTGTGCTTTCAGTCAAAACACCAATTTCCAATCTTTTCTGGTTTAAATTCACTTCTTTACCTTTTAATAGTAGCACTACCTGACCGGTTTCAAAATACGGCTGACTAAAATACACGATTCTTGCTCTATCAAGTGTAATAGACATGCCAGAGATAATCACATCTATTTCTCTTTGAGTTAATGCAGTAATAAGGTCTTCCCACTTTTTCTCAACAATTTCCAGTTTTGTTCCTAATACAGTTGCGAGTTCTTTAGCAATATCCACATCAAATCCATTCCATTCACCTTTATCATTCTTAAACTCAAACGGAGCAAATCCAGGCGCCATACCTACTTTCAACGGTTCCCACTTCTTTCTCTCTAATGTCAATTCTTGTGCTAACACAGTTGCTGGTTCTTGTGCATTTGCTATTCCCAAAAACATACTGCATACAATAAACAAACCTGTAACTACATTAAAAATACTTTTCATCTTTTATCTCACCCCCTAATGTAATGTCGCACATATACAAATTTTACAATATTTAGAAGAACAAGTCAACTTAATTAATAACACAGACGCCTGCTAAGCTGTACTATGTTTATGTGTTGCAAAGTACTAAAACCGGAGAATTATATAAAGGATTTACAAGGTATTTCGGTTATAGGTACCCACCGAACTTTTTTTGACATAGCTCCTAAATAAAATACAAAAT
>MNXB01000038.1 GCA_001871125.1 Elusimicrobia bacterium CG1_02_37_114 | reverse complement strand
AAGCAAAAGAAATAGTCCAACACGGTATGTTGTGGGCATCCAAATAAATTCTGAGCAGGGGGTTGAAATGGAGTAATAGTTAAGTCAGACTGAAAGGAATTCCTGTTTTTCAGTAGAAACAGGGATTTGAGAAAATAAGAGCGCCTTTTTAAGGCGCTCTTGTGTTTTCTGGAGAGTCCCCTATCAGCGCGTTGGCGGGGAATGAATTCGTGGATAGTGAGTGAAAAACATCAATTGGATTTATACCGTTAAGTTTTGCTGTTTCCAATACGCTCATTATAACCTGATGATTTCTTGCGCCTGTTTGAGACCTGTTGCCGAAAGTTATTTTTCTCATAATGACATTCGGCCTGAGTTGTCTTTCTGCTCGGTTATTAGTAGGCTCAATTTCTGGATGTTCAAGAAAAGTGAGTAGTTCCTTATTATGTTTGACAAGACGTTTTTTAAGTCTTCGTATATCTTTGTTTTCTGAAGGGTATAAAACTAATTCTGTTATCACTTTTGCAATTATTTCTTTGAATTGTTTTAACTCTTCAAGAGTTTTTTCTTTTGCCCTGAATTTATTCCAAATTTCCAATGCTTCCTTGAATATAGACTTCAAAACTCCACAGAACATTTGTTCTATACTTCCGTTTTGGAATTTATTTTTTTCCTCTATTTTTTTGATTTCTCCCAGTAAGTGAGTAATACATTTTTGTTTATTTTCTGCCTTAATTTTATCATTATATGCAGAATAAAAATCAGAAATAAGAGTTCCCTGATAATCTTCACCGAGGGTATTTTTTACTACTTCACTTCCTCTGCTTTTTTCAATCCTGTAAAGCACTGCCTCGGAATTTACAAAATTCCACAACCAGGAATTTTCACCGTCTACCCGCCACCCAGTTTCGTCGCCATGAATTGAACTGGAATGTTTAACCAACTGTTTTATTTGTTCATAAACCGGCAGTCCATTTTCTCCCATCTTGTTGTCATATGACACCAGACTTGCAGAACTAATTTCAAAACCAAACAAATCATTGAATATTTTCTGTACTTTATCAAATGGAATCCCAATATACCGCAAATATCCGCCTGTTGCTCTGGCTATTGGTCCAATATGGCTTTTAGATATTACTTTATTATTTTCAGGATAAATTGTTTTCTTGCATTTATTACAGTAACCCCAGTGTTTCCTGTAACAGGTTGTTTTTACCTTTGTTTCAATATCTTCAACAATATGATTTTCAAAAGATGGATATACAGTTATTTCTTCTGACCCGCATTTATTACATTTATTTGGATATACATCAAAGTATTCATCAATCTTTACGGGCATTTTACGTGTAACCCCGGGATGACCAACCGGCGCTCCTCTTTTTTTGGAAGTTTTCTCTGCTTCATCTTTTTTTAAGTTTGGTTTAAATGGCTTTCGTATCGACTGATTTAATTCTTGCTGGATTGATTCTTTTTCTTCTTCGAGTGATTTAATTTTTTCTCGCAAATTCTTTATCTCCACTTCAGCAATCCTCATTATTCTTTCCATCTCTTCTACTTTTCTACTTAAATAATCTCTTTCGGTAATGACTTCACTTGCCGATCTAAAACCCAGATAGGGACAATTATCCTTCAGTATACACTCGCTAATACTTCCCTTTAAGTTAGTCATCCCACTACTTTTAAGTGGTAGGACTATATTTGTTATCATAGGTTATTTCTATACAGTTTTACGAATAAGTTTTATGTTTAGAGCGGATATATCCTCTATTCCCTGCCAGAGTTTATTATAATTATTTACCCAGGTCTTTATTTTCTCCTTGTCTTTCAAAGGGACATAAACATGATACGACCTGTTTCCCTTAGAATAAGAAACACGATAAAATGGTCCGTGTTGATATTTCCTGCTTTTATGGCATTTGCAATTACTTCTGGCGCAAACTTGCCACCACTCAATAAAAGTGCCTCGCAGTATTTCAGTCAACGGGGGCAGTTTTGAGGTGATATTTTGCTTCTTTTTGTTCAGTCTCTGCCTTTGACTTTGCATATATTCCTCCTTTGTATCTGTATCATTATTATGATACAGTATTTTAGCAAAAATATATAATCTTGTCAAGTATTTTTAATTTTTTAATATTTTTTTTAGATGAAGTGAAATATTGACAAAATCTTAATTATTTAGCATAATATTGGTAGGAAATAATGTTAGTAGAAAGCTTTCAGGATAGCTAAACTATTACCAAAACTTATCACTGGAATTCCAGTGATAGTAATCAAACTATGTGCTCTATGTCCAACTGGGTACTTATACTTGTGATGTGGTCTACCGAATGTTAATGATGGATCACTAAATAGCCATCTACCGTCAGGCTGTTTTTCACCTTTAGTTGAAGCAGTAGGATAAATAAAAGTAGAATCTGCAATCAAGATTATCCCTTTTCCCCTGTTCTTTGGTAACTCGGGTAAATAAGGGTCAATAGGTCCCAGTGCTTGAGCATCTCTGATAAAGTTTTTGTGAATTTCTACATAACCTTCAACACCAAGAGATTTTCTCAAAGTGTTATAAGTGTTATGAGATGGAGTATGATTTTTATCCATCAAGCACACGAACCGATAGATTTCATTCTTGGCAAGTTTATCAGCAAGAATTCTATCAGAGAAAAAGAGTTCTTTAACTTTAAGAATTCTGGACAAAATTAAGGATGAACCATATCCTTTGGGACCTGGTCCTTGATAATATTTATCAGTTACATTTGAGATACTTTGCAAATTTATTGACTCAAAGTATTTGATAAAATCATTTTCTTTATCGGTTAAATCATCATACGAATACGAAAATGGTTTAAGAATAAGTTGATATTCTACCATAAATCTTTCTCCTTTTTGGCTGGTTTAGTGGTGTTCAATAATTCACCCCTATGCTGTTCAATAATTATTATAGCCAAAAAGGGAAAGAAAAGGTAACAAAATCAACCATCTTTACCGACGGAATTATGGTTTATTCACTTATTTTTACTTTTTCCCCTTTAACCCTCAAAAATTGGGGGGAACTTCTTGTAGAAGATGGGGGGAACTTTGTCAAAGAACTATAAAATATAACAGAATTTGGTAATAGATAGCAAATAAACTATAACTTTATGGGGGGAACTTTAATTTTTCACTTAAGTTTCCCCGACGATAAAACTAGTATTGAACAGGCTTAATTCCATAATTTTAGGCTTAATTCCATAATTTTACGGAAGGAGAAAAATTTATATGACAGACGAATTGTTTGTAAAAAGGTTAAATAATTTTGCGGATAAAGGTGATTTAACGGCATTTAATTTATCTGCAGTAGCCGAAGCGCTGGATACGGTTAAGAATTTAAGCGACAACAATATCGGCTGGGAACAGGTTGAACAGAGATTAGGAGAATACAAGAGTTGGGACCCGGATATTCTCAAAGTGGACAAAGACGCAGAGAAAGGCTATATGAAACGTCTTGAAGAACGAGGTATGCCGTTTATATTTCTCTCTGAAGAGGTCGGTAGAGTAGAGATAAACGCGGGTAAGAATGGTAAAAAACTTTATGTGGTATGCGACCCATTTGACGGAAGTTATCTTTTTAAACATGGCATACCGGATTTCTGGTATAGTTCCCTGGCATTTTTTGATACTGATTTTAATCCGCGGAGTTGTGCAGTTGGGGATTGTGTAACCAGAAAAATAGCGTTTGCTAATGAGAATGGCGCATTTATAGGTGAACTTGAAGGAGATAAAATTGTTCGCGAAGTAAAACTAAATAAAAAATATCGTGATAGTATGGGAAGACCCGATGTGACCAAAATGGAAGGTGCCAGTATAGAGTCCTATGCAATGAAACCTAAAAAATTTTTATTTCCGTTGGTCAGGCAGTACGCTGCTTTAATGGAACCGTTCAAGTTCTTTCTACCCAATGGCGGGCCTTACGGATTCGTGGATGTTGCGGAAGGCAAAATAGATGTTTATTTTGCTGTTCGTCAGCCATTTGTTGATGTGTTCTCAGGGATATATATTGTTCAGCAGGCAGAAGTGGTTGTTACGGATTTTGAGGGTAATTCCGTAAAGTGCAGTGATAATGTCAAAACTGTACTTGATGTAGTAGTAAGTACAAACGCTACATTACATAATAAAGTATTGGAAGAAATAAGGAAATGTAAAGTAAAATCTGAAGGATAAAACCCTGAAGGGTAAATTCCAGGAATTAAGGGTAAATTCCAGGAATTAAGGGTTTACCCTTTTACCTGAAGGATTAACTCCAGGAATTAAGGGTTTACCCTTTTATAGATATCTATAATTTCTATATGCAAATAAACGATAAAATGCGGAGGTAATTAATGGCAAAAACAGAAGTTATTGAACTGGCAAAATTAGATTCTGATGATGTACCGGAACAACTTAGAGTTGAATACTATTTTGACTTTAAGAAACATCCATTTGCACATCAAAATCTGTTTGAAACATCTGAAGTAAACTCAGTAGTATCTGTTCTGGGCAGGATTAATAGTTATGCTAAGGAATGGCTCTTGAAAACTATATCTGAGAAAAAGAAAGAGCTAAACCCTGTAGTTTTGAATCAAGACAAATTTCAGGGCAGATCTTTAGGAAAATTTAATGTTCTACTAGAAAAAGGTTCAATTTTTGAACCCAGCTTTGTTAAAGGCAGTATTATTAAAGAAAAAACCTACACCATTTATTTAGCTAAAGGTGCCCAGGTAATCGGTGCTAATATATTCCTGGATGAAGGTAACATATATGTTGGAGAAGAGAGCAAAATTGAACCGGGTGCGGGTATAAAAGGTCCAACCATTATTGGCAATAATAACGACATCAGACAGGGGGCATATTTTCGTGGCGACATTATTACTGGTAATGGTTGTACATTCCGTGGTGAACTAAAAAATACAGTTATGATGGATGAGGCAAATTTTCCACATCCTTCATACGCGGGAGACAGTATTTGTGGCTATAAAACACATTTCGGTAATCAGGCTACTACTGCTAATTTAGGGATATATGCTATTATTACCGGGAAAGAAAACATAAAAATAAAACTGAATGGTCAAAAATATGATCTGGGTCGTCCTAAAATTGGTATTATATTAGGTGACTATAGCCAGGTAGGATGTAACTCTGTTTCTGACCCGGGTACATTTCTGGCCCCATATACTATTGTTTATCAACTTTCACGTATAAATAAAGGTTTCTATGGTCCATCGGAAGTATTAAAAAATAAACCTTTAGAGAAAAATATAATTGAAAGAGCACCGTTTAAGAAGTTGTGAAAAAAAGTATAAATGAATGGATTAAATTAATACAAAAAAGAGATGGTAGTCTAATTTCCCAATTCAAGTCTATCTATGGTCAGGATAGAACATTGATTAACGAACGATTAGACAGGTTTTTACAGGTAGCTAAGGAATTTAAGAAAATTTATGGTGAAAATAAAGAAGTAAGTTTTGTGAGGGCACCAGGTAGATTAAATACTCTGGGTAAGCATATTGATCATCGTGGTGGTTTTGTTAATTCAATAGCTATAAGTAAGGAAGTAATTCTTTGTTATACCAACCGGGATGATGATTTGATTCAGGTGCATAATATGGGCGTATCCTACGACCAAAGAAGATTTAATATTACCGAAGAATTACCATTAAATAAATTAGATACAGTCAAAAGTTGGCTTGCATGGACGCAAGAAAAAACTGATATTCGTAAACAGAACAATGTCAACCACGATTGGGTAAATAAATTAAAAGCAGTTCCTATTTATCTTCAGGTAATATATCCTGATAGAACACTATCAGGATTTGACTCTGTACTGGATAGCAACATCCCTGCACAGACGGGTTTAAGTTCTTCCTCTTCTATTGTTGTAGCAATAATGGAAGTTATGATTGACATAAATAATATTTCTATAACTGATGAACAATTTGTTAATTACTGTGGTATAGCTGAGTGGTTTGTTGGAACCAGGGGCGGGTCAGGTGATCATGCTGCAATAAAATTTAGCCGTTTAGGAATGATTACCCATATGAAAACCATACCTCAACTTATGATTGGGTCTTATTTGCCATTTCCTGGAGGTTATAAGATGATAATATTTAATTCAGGAATAACGGCAGATAAATCAGGACAAGCCCAACAGAAATTTAACGAAAAGATATCTACCTATGAAATTGGTGAAATCTATGTAAAGGAATATATGAAAAAACATTATGAAAGTATATTTCATAAAATAGTTACTGGTAGAAATTTTTTAAAAGCAGGTGAAAAAAAATTTTATTTAGCAGATGTAGTAGAACACCTTAACCAACATCAAATATACGAGTTGTTACAATCTCTACCCGAACGCATAGCTCGACAGAAATTATTGACTCAATTTCCAGAGTACGAGAATCTCTTGAAAGAGCAATTTGATACCCATCTTGAACCCGAAAGTGGATATCACGTACGGTCAGTGGTGACTTATGGGATTACTGAATCTGAACGTAGCAAAATGGTAGAAAATGTCTTAGGTAAGTCTAAAATAGAACTTTTTGGTCAGTTAATGAATATTTCTCATGATGGTGATAGGGTATCTTTTCAATCACCAGAAATAGAAAATAGAAAAAGAACTCTTGATATGAAAGAAAAGTTGTATCTGTTACCCGGAGAATATAATTGCAGCATACCCGAAATTGACAAAATGGTTGATTTATGTTTAGAAGCCGGAGCCAAAGGTGCTCAGATATCAGGCGCAGGTCTTGGTGGGAGTGTTATGGCTTTAGTTGAGAAAGAAAATTTTAATCGTGTAATAGAGATAATGCGCGATAAATACTATCAACCACATCAGATAAAAGAAGATTTTTTTGTAGCCTCTGCTATTCAGGGCGCAAGTCAATTATAACATATCTGGGGTCAGGATTTTCAGGTGCAAATTCCTTGTTTGAAACCATCGGTATTGTCCAAAGGTCCCATTCTCGGTCTTGGTTACCGTTCCCCGTGGGTTTTAGGTAATATAGTCCAGGCAAAAATAGCAAAGGAATATTCGCTGAATGTAATGCTTGCCCAGCAATCGGCAAGGGAATTAGAAAGGACAAAAAGAACGTTCAGGGACGTTATTGAATCTGCGGTTATAAGCGCGTATGAAGCAAACCTCTCTATCCCATGGGGAGCAGACGGAGACCATTTAAAGACCGAAGATAATTTAAAAGAGGCAGTTAATGCCGGCTGTACACATTTTACGTATGATGTTTCAGATGAATTGAAAAAAGGGCTGAAAGAAGCGGTTGATAAAATTTGTGAATTATATAATCTTACGAAAAAACTGAAAGGAGACGATAACTTTAGTTCAGAGGTTTCACTTGATGAAACAGAATCTTCGACAAAAATTGATAAATTATCAATTTAGAATGGCTTTCAGACACCGGGAGAAATTTTAAAAAAACGAACATAAAAAAACGAACTATTGACATAATGTAAAAAATACAGTATTAATATACGGTAAAATGCTTATTAGAGGGTGCAGAGTCCAGTGAATTTGTTGAATTAATTCGTGAAGAATGGGAAATAAGAAAAAAATGGTGCAACAATTATGCAATTTAAAATTGCAATTAGAGAACTGACAATTACCCAAAAATGAAAAATATTCTTTTCTACATTCGTAACTACTCACTGAAGTATGTTTGGAATAGAGGCTTTAGCCTCGTAAATGACCCTAAAGGGTCTATTCCAGGTTTTTACCATGGTTCACTGAATAGTTACCTACATTCAGATAGCCAACTGAAGTGGACGAAATGTAGTAGCATTTTCAATTTTTGCTCTAACAATTCTTGATTTAGGAGTAGGGGAGAGCTTGCTAATTCTAACGAAAATTACCTTTTCTCCTGATTTGATTTGCCGCTTTGCTAACTTAAGGTTAGCATTGGATAACTTTTTGTCATTCTTTGGCAGAAAAACAATAGTTGAATCATGAGGAATTTTAGTAGCGAAATTCGGATGTTCAGCTATATATTTATCAAATTCTGCACCTAGTAACATATTTTTTACTGCGATTTCCCGATTGCTCATTTTTTTACCTCCTCAAATGTTTGAAAATAATTTTTCCAATTGCTGACTAAATCTTCTAAGGCAAATGTCAATGCTGAACCAAAATCTTTAAACCCATAAAACTCTTTGGTTTTCGTACCATTACGAAAGAGTAGGTCACGATGAACTCTATTATGAGATGTATCATAACGAACCACTGGATGCCATTTATCACCAATCGTAGTTTCATATTGAATAAGAAATTCAGTTACTCTACCTTTAAATGTTAAGAATCTAACTCTTATTCTATTTTGGTAATCAATGATGCGAAAATATGCAATTTCCTTCATTAAGTTGTTATAACAAAAAAAAAATAAAATGTCAATCAAACTTTTGGACAGTATGTTGGTAGATTACATCGCATAAATGATAACAAAAAAAAGGTCACAGTTTATGACTATGTTGATGCTAATGTGCCGGTTCTCAAGAATATGTATAACAAACGCATAAAGGGATACAAATCACTGGGTTATAAAATAAATGAACCTGTAAATCTTGAGTTCTGATTTTCTTTATGAGTAATTGGAATTTGCCTATAGTTGGCATGCTTGATGAATGTCTTGAAGAAATCCATAAAAACTAATTAGGATTATTCTGGATTATTTAGATTATCTCCAGAATGTATAATGATTGAATTATTTGATTTTAAATTGAGACGGTATAAAAAAATAAGGCAGTTAGGAATGCCGCTTTTGACACGGGTAGCACAAACTGTTCCGCGAGAATTATTTTTTCAGGCGGCAGAAGACCTAAGAATGTTAAGCAAGGATAAAACCATAATCATGAAAAATGAAGATGAGGTTAATTTTATAATGGATAGGGCAATTCATGATATTCCCTGGCCCGAGCAACGGTGGATTGAACAAATCTGCAAAAACAGAATTCAGGATTATACTCCTGAACAACAAACTTTTCTTAAAGCGTACCTACAACCTTACATCTCATTATACGAAGTGCTGGGATTAGACCTTGGAAGAGGCGTATACCTGCAGGATTTGTTTAATAATCAGCAATTATTTTTAATGGACATAAATTTCGGGAAAACAGCTCATAATGATATGTTATTAGCAACCCGAATCATTACCCTGAAAGGATTGAATTACACATCAGGTATTGCTATACCGTTCCAGCAAGAAGATAAAAAACGGTTGATAGAGAATTTTACTTACATTTATGAAAAAAAGAAAAGTGAAATGACATGGGAGCAAATAATGAGAAAGTATGCTCCTTATTTTTTTATTGAATATAGGAAGAAGGGTTATAATATAAGTTTTAGCCGCGATACAGATGATAATAAGGAAAAAAGAGCCGATGAATGGGAAGATGAGAAAACAGAATCAGTACCAGCGGAAAAATCTACAAAAGTCAGCCGAAATGCCCCCTGTCCATGTGGGAGCGGTAAGAAATACAAAAGGTGTTGTCTACCTAAAGATGAAGAAAAAAATCCTACAGTTGGGATAGCATGGGATTATATAAGAAGAAAAAAAATTATCGAATCTTCAGATGATTTTCCTGTAGAACAGTGTTTAATCAATTCAAATTGGCAGGAGTTAGGGATAGCCAATATTGTAGTTGCCAGAAATCAGGGGAATGATAAGTTGATTCTGGGCGTATTTATAGTAGACATTTTCTGTTTAGGAGTCAAAAATACATTTTGTAATGCAGTCATACCTGTTGAACAGTTTGAAAATGAAATTTTAAAAAGAAGTTATCGTGACCAGAAACCAGTATCAATTGGTATCAACTATGCTAAGGAAATTATATTCGGAGCATTAGAATATGCCAGAAACATTGGATTTGAGCCTCAGGAAGATTTTAAGTTATCAAAGTATGTCTTGGGAGCCGAAGAGGCGACACATCAACGTAATATCAAATTCGGAGGGCCTAATGGAAAACCACTATATATTGCAGGTCCTGATAATGATTATAGGAAAATTGTTAATCTGCTTAAAGAACGCCTTGGGGAAAACGGGTTTGATTTTATAATACCAGGCGAGCAATTATAATACTTGAGAGTCCCGACTTTTTCGGTAATTTCTTCAAGATTGAGTGTTTTACGGAATCTGCAAGAAAGCCCGATGAATCGGGCAATCCAGGGATCCCCCAATTTATTGGGGTTATCCAGGAATTAAGGGTTTACCCTTTTATAATTTCCTATGCTTCAAGAAATTCAGGGAACACATTTCTCAAAGCAATGGCGGTAACCTGTTCAGAAGGGCATAAATCCATCCTTGGAGTACGAATCCATGAGCCAAAAGAGTTCCAGACAAGTTTGGGAAAGGACAAGGAAAGGCACTGGTCTCCCCGGACAGTCAGCCCTGCCATGCACACAGCAAGCCACAGGAATGTCCGGAAGCGGGCACAGGCGGGCCGCAGTTGTTCTACCAGCTGCCACCAGTACAGCCATAGTTTCATAGAGCCTCCTTTTATCGTAAGATACTTGATATTATAGCATATATATGCTATAATAGTCAAATGTGTCGCAATATGGTAAAATGGAGGTACCATGAAAAACAGTCTTGTCGGCATCCAAATGCAGATTAACAGGATAAAAAAAGAATTGCAGACTATAGGTGAGATAAGACCGGGTTCACTAACCCGTCAATACCATTTTCCAAAAAACAAGAAGGGAGGGTACTACCAGTTAAGCTATACCCGCCACATGCATAGCCGTACTGACTATGTACACAAGGAATTTCTAAACGACTTGAATCGGCAGATTAAAAATTATAAGAAGTTTAAGAATCTGATCAACAGGTGGGTCGATTTGGCTATCCGGCATTCAAAAATCAAGATTGACTTTGCTATTAAAAAGAAGTAAAATTACGCTAAGAACTCGGGACTCTCAAGTACCAACCAAAACCATCTCTTTGGATCGACTATAAATGGAGGATAAGCAAATGAAATGTGCATTGTGTGGCGGTGAATTGTTAAAGAAACAAGTCACAGAAGAAGTTATTGAGGGAAATGAACATGTGGTTCTAAAAGTAGAAACAGATGTATGTACAAATTGTCACGAGAGATATTACGCTTCTGGTGTGGTTGATAAACTAATTGATATTAAAGAAAACCTGAAAGCAAAAAAACTCAAACTACGTTTAGTCAGTTCAGAGAGAGTTTTAGAAAAACTAAAGACAATTCATGTAGTAATTAATCAGGTAAAACATCTATATTTGAAATATGTAACGCTACCGTCAAAAGAATTGGAACAAATCCTGAGGGTTTTGGGAATACCCAAACTGCCAAAGATGTTATCTGATATATCTCAAGATACGGTTCCGGCGGACAAATTGGGCAATTTTATCTTAAAAAATGTCCCTGGGCAGGGGGTATGGCGACAATAGTGTACGCAATAATACAATTTATGACTTGTCAACCAATACTTTTTGCCTCTACATCGAGAACATTGAAATCCATCAGGCCATCGCAGTTGAAATACATAATCATAGCATGCCTCTTCAGGGGCAAATCGTTGTTCAAACTGCATCAATGTTTGGGGGTAATTCTCCATACCACAATATTTTACATATTTGGGTTACTTCAGTCAAGCGGATACCCCCATTAATTTATTTAAATGAAAATCTATAATAGTTCACTTATACTTTACCCTGGGATTGATGAGATTTTCACCGTTTTTTCACCGGTCGTTCCAAAATAATCCAGTTTAAGACCATATTTCTTACCTAATAATGATTTCCCAGTGGCCGCCTTTGTCAGGCCCAATACGTTTTAATTTACCACTTTTTTTGAGAATATTAATATTTTTTATAATTGCCCTACCGCTTATTTCCAGAATTTTACTTAATTCGCGTATAGTAATGTAATTATTCTGCTGGATCAACTCAAATATTTTCTGTGAACTTTTCTGT
>MNXB01000039.1 GCA_001871125.1 Elusimicrobia bacterium CG1_02_37_114 | reverse complement strand
CTGTAAAATGCAGGAACTACAAATAGCGTAAGAAGAGTAGCAAAAAGAAGTCCTGAACCTACCGCGACGGCTATAGGTGCTTTCATTTCCGCTCCCTGCCCTCTATCAAGTGCCATTGGTAAAACTCCTAAGACCGTAGTTAAGGCAGTAATAAGTATCGGGCGGAGGCGAACAGACGCTCCTTCTATTAAAGCTTCGTGTTTCTCCAGACCCTTTTCCCTTAATTGGTTTACATAAGTAATCATCACAATACCATTATTAACCACCACACCTGCCAGTATAATTATACCCATAAAAGCAGGAGTCGAAAGCGTAAACCCGAATATAGCAAGTCCAAAAACTACTCCAATTACTGCCAGCGGCACGGTAAACATTATTACCAGTGGTTGACTGAAGGATTCAAACTGTGCTGCCATAATCATGTAGATTAAAATAACTGCAACGATAAATGCCTGAAGGAAAGTAATAAGGGTTTCCCTCATCATTTGATAAGAGCCGCCATACTCTACAAAATATCCGTAAGGCAGTTTAAACCCGGAGAGTCTTTTCTTGATATCATTTACAATTTTATCTATCGCTCTACCAGTAGTATTTGCAGTGATAGTTATTTTCCTCATCCGGTTTTCTCTTGCAATTTGAATCGGCCCTTCCTCATATGTAATGTCTGCAACCTGATTTAGCAGAACCTGTGTTTTTAAAGGCGATGCAATAGTAATGTTTTTGATATTTTCAATCGTATTTCTATCTGTTTCCTGGAACCTTACACGAACATCAGTTTCTTCGCCTGCTTTGCGATATCTTGTAGCAACAGTACCCAGAGTTGCTACGCGTACAGTATTAGCAATCTGACCGACTGCCAAACCTAACTGTGCGGCTTTTTTTCTATCCACTAAAACATGGAGTTCCGGTTTACCTTCTTTCATGGATATATTTATATCTCTCAAACCGTCAACATCTTTTATACGCTCAGATATTTCTTTAGCAAATGCTTTCATAGTATCCAGATCCTTACCGAATAGCTTTATAGCTACAGGAGCACCGCCAGACCCCATACCTCCTGTCATCATTCCTGACAGGTCCATAAATTCAAAAGTCGCATTGTTCAATTTCGGGATTTGCATTCTGATTTCATCCATTATTACAGTTGAACTTTTTTTCCTGTCTTCTTTGTCTACTAAACGAGCTATAACCATTGCTTCGTTTACATCAGTGGCTCCCAAACCCTGTGAAGCGCCCATTCCTCCACCCATTTCACTGGGACCGATAGATGCAAGAATAAATTTCTTTTCGGGAATATTCATAAAAGAGTCCTCTATTACCTTAATTACCCGGTCAGTTTCCTCCAGGGATGTCCCTACAGGCATTTTTGCATTCATAAGCATCATAGGCATGTCACCCTTAGGCATAAACTCAAAACCGAGGAATGAAATAAATATAAGAGTAACAATAAATGCAGCAATTGTTCCTATAGCAACAGCATTTCTGTGAGTAAGCGTCCAGAAGAGCCATTTTTTGTATTTTTCTTTTACCCGCTCAAATACCGTTTCACCGTAATCTTTCTCGTGTTCTTCTTTTTTTGTTTTTTGTTTAAAGAGCACAGAGGCTATCATCGGTACAATTGTCATAGCAACAAAAAGTGAAGCAAAAAGACCTATGCTTACTGTTACCGCTAAAGGCGTAGATAATTTCCCTGCCAGACCTCCACCTAAAACCATCGGTACGAAAACAGCTACTGTTGTCAGAGTAGAGGTAGTAATAGCCATTCCCACTTCAGACGCGCCTATCTTTGCCGCTTCTTTTCTTGTTTTGCCTTCTTCCAAATGACGAAATGTATTCTCTATAACCACTACAGCATTATCAACAAGCATACCGACAACGAGAGCTAATCCAGCAAGAGTAATGATATTTAATGTGTAACCGAATAGCCACATTCCTATAAAAGAAGTTATGATTGAAAGAGGAATGGCTAAAAATACGGCAAAAGTCGGTCGCCAGTTCCTCAAGAAAAGAAAGATAAGACCTATGGCAAGAACTCCTCCAACAATGGCGTTCATTACTGTCCCAGAAGCTACCTGTTTTATAATATGAGCCTGATCCATTACTTCACAGAATTTTATGCTTCCGGGAATTTCTTTCCCCAGCTCCTTTAGTTCTTTTTTTACCTGATTTATGACTTTAACCGTATTTGCACCTGACTGTTTAGCTACCATTAAAATTACGGAACTTTCACTGTTAAGTCTTGTCTCGTAGCGTTTCTCTTTGTGTGTATCAACTACCCTGCTAATGTCACTGATATGAACGGGGGTACCCCGGTAAGAAGTCAAAACAGTATTTTTTATTGTTTCTATGTCTTGAAATTCACCCAGTGTTCTTATCATATATTCTTTATGTCCGCTGGTTACATGTCCGGCAGAAACATTCATATTGCTAAACATCAGCATCCTTGTCACATCATCCATAGAAAGCTTGTATGCTTCAAGGCGGGATTTATCTATATAGATATTTATCTCACGTTTCAGTCCGCCGAGTGTCATGGCTGCCGCTACACCTTCAATTCTCTCTAGTCTTGGGGTAATATTATCCTCAAGATATTTTCTTAAAAGCATCGTATCATCTATCCCTGTAATACCGTATACCAGAACAGGCATCTGGGATGGGTCAAATTTAACTACCATCGGGTCATCAGCATCCGCAGGCATAAACATTTCAATCATTTTCAACTTCTCACGAATATCCTGAGCGGTAAAGTCAAGATTTGTTCCCCATTCAAGTTCAACTAATACAGATGAGACACCTTCCTGTGAAGTAGAACTGATTTTCTTCACTCTTTGTACTGTACTACAAATTTCTTCAACACGCCTGGTTATAAGATTCTCTATATCTTCTGAAGCTACTCCGTGGTAGCGTGTTACTACCGCAACTACAGGGTAATCCAATTCAGGCATCAGGTCAAGTCCTAATTGAAAGTATGCAACCATTCCAAAAAGAACAATAATTCCCGTTAACATGCTTATTGTTACTTTACGATTAACAGAAAATTCTGGTAAATTCATCTGATTGTCCTCCCTTAACTTAAGTTATCAGTAAGTGTTTAATCATTTTATCTTAGTGCGGTTTCATATCTTTTATTCGTTAGAGATTGACTCTTTTGATATTCCTACTATTGTTCCTTCAATCAATCCATAGTTGCCTTCAATAATTATTTCCTCACCCTCACTTAACCCTTTCTTTATTTCTACTTCTTTTTCAGTTATTGTTCCGCACGATACCGACTTCTTTTTTGCCCTACTGTTTTCTACTGTAAAAACAATATTTTCATCATCTCTTTCAATAAGAGCCCCCCGGGGAATAACTATGACATTGTTCTTCCATTTAACAATTAATTTTATTCTGGCATACATTCCCGGCCTCAATAAATGATCCGGATTATCAACTGTAATTTCGGCCTGCGCAGTTCTGGTCATTGGGTCAAGAGATTTACTTATAGCACTGACATAGCCGATAAATGCTTTTTCTGGATAAGTATCAACGTAAATCTTCGCTTTCTGATTAACTTTTACCCGTCCTATATTCTTTTCAATAATATTAATAATTACCCTGACCTTGTCCATATCTGCAACCATTACTACCGGTGAACGCGGCATTGGCTGTGCTGGAAAAACAGATTCTCCTAAATCGGCAAAATACCTGGTAACTTCACCGTCTATCGGTGATTTTATCTCTGCTTGAGAAAACTGTAAAGCTTCTTCATCTCTGTCAATAAGAGCAAGGACATCGTCTTTTTTAACAGATTCACCTATATCTTTTACTTTCTTTGTAAGTTTACCTGGTACAGTAGCATAAACTTGCACTTCTTTTTGACCTTTAATGTCCCCGGTTAGAGATATTAATTCTTCAATATTCCCTCGGCTTACATTGATAACCTTTACAGGTAAAGCTCTTTCTTCTTTCCGGCTAACGTCCTCTTTTTTGCCACAACCTGCGAAAATCATATTTCCGGAAACAAATAAACCTATCAATAACAATCTTCTTGTTTTACACATCTTTTTTCCTCCTCCATTGGTTAATTTTTGTAGTCCCGAAAACTATAGTTACACTGATAATTTACATCTTTGAGGTCTTCTTCATTTATTGGAAACAATCTACATACTCTAGAACGGTGATTATATATCTTACAACGAATAATTCCATTTTTTTCTTCTAACATTGGACATTTAAAAACTAATTTACAACATCTACCACATTGTAAACACTTGCCGTGACGTTTATGCAATTGTTTTTCAACCTTGTTAGGAAATAAATAAACATCAATATGTCGTTTCACTTTTCGCTTGATTTTTCCTATAATCATTATTTTCCTATTGCTTTATCTAAACCTGCCAAAGCAACATTGTAATCAAAAAGTGCCTGGGAATATTCTATTTCTGCTTGAGTTAAAGCTAATTGTGTATCCCTTAGGTCTAGATCTGACACCAGCCCTTTCTCGTATCTTCTCTGAATAGCATCCAAATTTTCTTTTGCTGCTTTGACATTCTCCATTTGAGCATCAATTCTCTCCCGAGATTCCTCTAAATCTAAATAAACTTTTTCTACTTCCAACATTAGACCTTTCTCTAATTGATCTCTGCCTATCTCTACTTGACCGATTTGAGCCTTAGCTTGTTTAATTTTTCCCCAATTAGAAAAACCGTTGAATAAGGGAAATGTCATAGCAACAGTTGCATTCCAATTATCTTTCCATATATTTTCAAAGTAATAAGGTTTCTGGTACTGATAATTAGCTACAAAAGCTAAATTTGGACGATTCTCTGCCCTGGCTAATTTCAGAAAACTTCCAACTATTTTTTCTCGAATATCTAATTGTTTAACCTCCGGTCTATTCTCCAGAGCTACTTTAAATGATTTTTCTAAATCTACTTCCTGGGATTTGAATTCCAATTTTCCCTGAATTTGCCAGTTTTTATTTTCGGGTTGGTTTATCAGGTTGAACAAACCTTTCTTTGCCAATTTTAAACCATTGATAGCTTTAATTTTCCTTGTTTTAGCATTAACTACCTGAACATTAACACGAGAAACATCAACCGTAGAGACCTTACCTTCATCATAAAAACCTTGTATTGCTTGATAGTGTTTTTCCAGCACTTCTACACCTTCTTCAGCAATCTTTAAAAATTCCTGGGCAAGAAGAACGTAATAAAAGGATTTCTTTACATTAAAGACAACTTCATTTTTAACTTTACAGTATTCTTCTTGGGTTAATTCATAGTTAAGAATAGCATATTTGTTTCCTATGCGAATTTTACCCCAGGTAAAAAGTGGCTGGGTTAAGGTAAGTTTACCTAAATAATTTTCTTCTGTTCCCATTTTGTAGGAAAAGGTTTCATAACCGTAAAACCTGACAGGTGAGCCTATTCCTCCTTCAGGCTGAAGGAGCATGGCTGGCATATCAATACTCGCAACATCTGAGAGCCGGGTATGGGATGCTGAAACGGAAAGAGAAGGCAAAAAACCGCCGAAAGCTTCCTGTCTTTTTCCACGGGCTTCAGCCAATTTCTTCTCGGATATCTTTATTGAATGATTATTTGCCAATGCTAAATCGATACACTTCTCAAGAGTTAATATCTCCCCTAAATCCTGCTGAGATGGGATAGGGGTCTCTTTATTCTGAGAGTAAATATTCACTGATTGCAATATTAGAATTGCAACAGTAAAAACTAAGATATCTCTATTCATTTGGTAGTCTCCTTTTTTTGCTTGATTATTCCTCTAAGAAATAACTCTTTAACTGTAGATTTTAATTCCATTAAAGGTGTTTTACTACTGGTTATTAACCAATGCAAACTTGCTCAAGTTTGTGTTGCTAATAATAGGCTTCATGGACGATCGTTGCTCGAAAAAACATTCACCATTTTCTCAAATCCACTAATTATTATTTCTCTTTCTTTTTCATTTAAAACTTGTACCACATGTCTGATAGTCTTATTACGATATCTCCGAATTTTATTTACTATTTTTTGACCCGATGGTGTTATCTCTACCATTACAACCCGACGATCTTCTGGATTATCGGCTCTCTTAACAAGTTTTTCCTTAATTAGACCGTCTATTACACCCGTAAGCGCAGTTAATTTGATTCTCGTATCCTTCGATAGTTCACTCATATTGCAGCGGGGTCCATGATAACCCAACCTAATTAGAGTTAGTCCCTGTGAAAAGTTTAATTTTATTCCCATTATTTGCCTTGGCATAGTTAGACGTATTCCTTGCATAATCTTGGGAAGGCAGTTTTCAATTCTTTTCACGTACTGATCTATTAATGAGTTTTTCATTTATAATATAGCACCTCCTGCTATGAAAGATTATTTATTCCATTAGTGGAATATTATAATATAAAAATATCTATTTGTCAAGTGTTTTTAAAAAAATCATATTGATTTACCAACGAAGAAATCCATTGCTGGACGGCAGAAGATGGGTTAAAAACAAACCGATACCCGCCATTACTGACGGAAATCCTTGTACGTGAAGTTGAGTTTATACTAAAGTTATGTAGATGATAAATCTCTAAAAGCTATATTTCATTTTGAAATACATCTCGTCATTGTCTTTTAATTTTCCAAATGTAGTCGTATTCTTGCCATCTATAAAGCGAGTACCTAAAGTAATTTCAGCATTATCCACAGGACAATAAGTAATCTCAGGTGATAGAATAAGGGCATAGTTGTTTTCAATATCTTTAAAATCTTTTATCTCTATTCCTCCTCCAACAGGGATTATTTTTAATTTCTCATCAAAAAATTTCCAGTCCATACCGAACATTAAATAATCTTCTAAATTATCTTCACCTCTTTCGTGGATAAAGCCATGCAAGTATTGTCCATTGATATAGACCCCGTTCTTAAAAGTGTAATCCGCTCCAAGAACATATTTAACATAGGGTTTATCATCCAAAGCAACTGGCTCCTGAATCCCCATCCCTAAAGCGGATAAATCCGTGGTCATCATAATTTTTTCCGGGAAGAATACTCCTGCTTCAGCCCAAACTCCAACATTAGCTATTGCTCCTGCAATGTCTATTCCAGCTATATTCATTCTCGGGTAGATAAGTTCACTTGCTATGTCTATCTCACCCGGTGTAATTGTCGGAGTAAATGTTATCTTTCTTGTCAAAGGCAAATCATCTCTACCATATACATAACTGAAAGAAAAATCGTAACCAAAAGAATTCTTTGAGATTTTAACGCCAGATATAGAACTCTCTTTAGGATTGTTCTTTGGCATAGTAATCGCATCAGTTAAATTTCTTAAGGTTAGTCCAGCAGGTAATTCCATAGAAGGTAATAATGCAGAGGCCCAATCTCCACGAGGTAAAACAGCAGGTGTAAATATCGGAATATAAATTAAAGAAAATGTGTAATCTTTCAAATAGTATGATGCTTTTAATCCATCAGAGCCAAGACGCCTTCCAAAATCCCAGATGTCTTCAAGGTCATCTGGATTAAGGTTATCAGTTGGATTTAGTTTATCTGCTGTTCCCCAGGCAATACGCTGTCTTCCAATACGAATATCAAGATTATTAAAAAGAAATCCATAAAGGTCAACATACGCTTCCCGAAAATCTAAATTCAAAGGAGAAACTATATTCTTATCGACTAAATCGGCACTGTTTTGCACCGTTGGGAAGCCCAAGGATCTCAGCCAAACCTCACTGTAAAACTTAGCTTTTTCTACTGGTTTAACTTCTGTTTTTAGATCAAGCCGGTACTCTTGCCAGGAAAAATCATTATCACCTTTTAGACGAAGACGATTGTCGGTCTGTAGATAACCATTCCATTTAACTTCAGAACCTGAGCTCTCTTGTGACAGAAGAGGACAAGAAAAGCAAAGTAATAACAATCCAATTACTGTTAATAAAAATACACGATGCATCTTAACCACCTCCATTTCTATCTACTTAAATAGCGTTCTGTGAAAATTTCATCAGATAGTTTTGAATCAAATTTTGCATCTACTATAATCATTTTTGTTTTATGCTTTGCTTTTAAGTCTTCCATCTCAGATTCTTTAGATATCCAATACTCCCCAACCTTCTCAATCTTTTCTCTGGTCATTACCTTGTAAAGTTTACCTGCCCTGTCATAATGTTCAATCCTGGTTGGATAAAAGTTATCCGCTCTTACCCACATAATCAGTTTAGAATAATCTGTCTTCACATCTTTTTTAGGTTTTAGTTGAAGAATGTAGTGATTCTCATCTCTTTTCAGTAATTCAGGTATCCATTTTTCTGAATATCTTTTTGCCTCCATATCTTCATAGGTAAAATCGGTACCGGCAAATTTGGTATTTTTCACATGGGATGCAATTCGTCTTACTTTTTTGAAAGCGGGCAAATAAAGATACATAATATCGTATGGAAGAGAAAGAGTTCCAATTCCCTTATGGTCAGCCGGAGAGAGAAATTTTGCTAACCTTTTATCAGAATCTTTCTGAAGCATCTGTAATTCACGTATTTTCTCTTTATTATCCTTATCAATTAAGATAAGTTTTATCTTCAGTTCTTGGTCCCTGGGCGCATTGACAACATCATCAACTTTTTCAAGAATCTGTGAACCAGTAAATTGCTTCTCTTGTGCCCAAACTTGCCAGGCAAATACCATCACGTTCATCAAACAGAACAAAATAATCTTTTTCATCTTCGTCTTTCCTCCTTTTTCTTAAATTATTCACCTTACAGTTTTTCACCACTTCCTCTCATTAGGTGATTTTTTGCTTTATTTTATTCATGAAGTGGCTAAAATCACCAGCAAAACTTGCTTTAGTCAAAAGAATTATTCCCGGCAATAAAATAATTGCCGCACCGCCTGAACTTATCATAGTGATTGCTATCAAAATCCCAAACCGGCGTAGTGGAACTAATTCTGCAAAAACAAGAACTAAAAATCCTATTGTGACAGTTAGAATATTGATTATTATTGCCTTTCCAGTTGTTTCTAAAGTTTTATCCAGTGCTTTAAGTTCATCTTTTGTACTATCAAATTCTTTTCGGAAACGGCTGATAAAATGGATTGAATAATCTATCCCGATGCCAATAGAGATACTTCCTACAAGAACTGTAGCAATGTCTAACGGAATACCAGTATAACCCATCAGTCCTAAAATAACTAAAATAGTGAACACAATCGGAACAAGACCAATTAATCCACCAATAAAAGAACGAAGCATAAATACAAGGCAGACAAATACTAAAATAATAGCAAGGAGTATACTCTGTATTTGACTGCGGACAATACTATCGTCTAAGTGTTGATAGATAGCCGGCATCCCTGTCTGTGCGAAATTGAAGTCAGAATTATTTACCTCTTTAATATACTCCTCAATATTTTTAACCATTTTTCTGATTTGTTTTGTATCTACATTTGTAATAATTGCCTGAATAACTGCTTCGGTCTTATCCGGGTTAACTAACTGGCTCATAATCTCTTCCCCTTCAAGAAGAAACCAGAGATTGCTAACTTTATCTTTGCTATCCGGTATATCCTTACCTTCACCCATGACATCGCTCATTTCTTCAATAAGGTCAGCTACTGATTGAGGGTTTTGGATATCTTTTTGTGATTCTAAGAAATCTTCCATTTTTTTCATTTCTTTTAAGACCTTTGGGTTCTGAATATCACCTTTGACCAAAATCTGGATAGGGATAGAACCACCAAATTTTTTCTCCATCATTTCTTCAGTCAGCCGAATAGGACTTCCTGGTTTAAAATAATCCAGCATATTAACCCGTCGCTCAATTTTTGGTATACCAAAACACATTATAATGACAACAATAATTCCCGTGGTAATAATCACTTTTTCATTTTTTAAAACCCATTCACCAATTTTATCCATAATTAGTTCTACCTTCTTTTTTTTAACAATATCTCCGTTAATAGATTTTATTTTAGTCCTATTAGGCAAAAGTGATAAAACTGATGGGACAAAAGTCAATGAGATAATCAAAACAAAAAAAATCCCTAAACTTGAGAAAACTCCAAATTCACGAATCATGCTTAAATATGAACCAATAACAAATGTTATAAATCCTGCTATTGTGGTTATTGCGGCAAGGAAAACAGGAATGCTGACATCACTTAATGCTTTCACTGATTGTTTACCCCTGTCTCCATCTGTAGACAATAACTCTTCATTAAATCTACTGATTACATGTATGCTATAGGCACTCCCAACAGCAATGAGTATTACCGGGATAATATCGGAAACAGCCGTAAGAGAAATCTTCAGAATACTCATTATCCCGAGTGTCCAGATTGTACTGATTGAAACAGAAAGAATCGGTAGAAGAACGCCTTCTATGGATAGAAAACTTACAAACAGTGAAATAATAATTAAAATACTTACAATAGGGATTAAAAATTTCAAGTCATTTAGAATAATTTCACTAATATCCATCATCTGAAAGGGAAGTCCACTATAATACACTTTTTCTTTTACAGTTGACTTTTTGACGATTTCTTTCAAGTTGCTGGCAGTTTTTATCTTGTCGGCTCCTTCACTAAGGCGACAGATAATAAGCGTTGCTTTTGAATCATTTGAAACCAGACGTCCTCGGTACATATCTTTAGAGAGAGTATAATTTTTTAGTTTCTGAATATCCTGAGGTGTCTCTGGTAAGTTATATTCATCAATAAGTTGGCTTATCTGTAATGTTCCTTCTTCATCTGTTCTAATATCAAGAACATTTACCAGACTCATTACATAGGAAACGCCTTCAACTTTTTTAAATTCTTGAGTTAAGTAATTAATCCTTTCAATTGTCTCCTTGTTGAAGACATCATCTGTTTCAAGAGCAACTATTGCTAATTGGTTCCCACCATACTCTTCACCTATGTAGTTAAAAAGTTTAACCACCGGGTCACTCTTAGGAAGATAACTTGATATATCAGGATTGATTTTTAGGTCTTTAATAAAATACCCCAGAATTAGAGTAACAAGAACAGTTGTTACAATAATTACTGTCCGCAACTTGAGAATTATTTCCGCAAATTTTTTCATAATCTATGCCTCCTCACTTTCGACTTCCCAATCTATCTCTGGTTTTAAGATAACTTCACCTAATATAAAGTAAACACAATAAAAAAGTACCAGCACAGGGAAATAGAACATGGAATATATTAAATACTCTCCGAGATTAAATCTAAACTTCAGTACTTTTGAAAATACAAAAAATGTGGTTGACGAAATAAATAATGAAACCAAAAACGGTCCCAATCCTTGTAAAAGTATAATTATAAGTGATAAGAAATAAATAAACGATGATATTCCTAAATTTATGCTCAGATGTTGAGCCAAAATAATTAGAGTTGGAATGAATTTGCTGAAGAGATTAAATTCTTTTATTATTATTAAACCAACAATCAATGGTGTAGAAGAAAACAAAATTATATTAAATACTATAGGCAATCCTTTGATATATTGTTTGATATTTTTAGCAACTTGTTTCCACCAAAATTTTACACCTGAAGCCCACCGGTTTCTTTGTTCTATCCATTCGTCTAAACTTGTTGGTGTTATGGTTTTAACTTTAAGATTTATCGGGAAGGAATATCTTTTCCTTAAGCTGAACGCTTTCAACATCAAATTCCAGTCCCCATTGATTACCTTGGAAAACTTACCCAATTCTTCAAATGTCTGTTTTTTTATAGCAAAAGCAGCACCACTCAAAAATAGGTTTGCTTTGAAACTTTTGGATACAATAAAACATAAGACAGCAGCGGTTAAGAAATCATAACTTGTGATTTTGGAAAATAAATTCTTAACAATAGCCTCTTTTGGCAGTTCAACAATATCGTATTTAATTATTTCTTTACTCAGGTTACTCAAAAAACCCTCATCGTCCGGCAGTTCAACATCATTATCTAAAAACAAAAATGCATCACCTCTCGCAAACTCACTTAGATGATTTAATGAGTTTACTTTACCCTGACGGATACTGTTATTATA
>MNXB01000006.1 GCA_001871125.1 Elusimicrobia bacterium CG1_02_37_114 | reverse complement strand
GAGGGTATACTTCCTGGTATCAATACAACATGTGGTTTTTTTGATACAGGGTTTTCTATTACAACAACAATTGTTTTATACACTTCTTCTATATTTTTATATGTCAGGACTTCTTCCGGAGTTCCTTCTCTGTAGATTTCTCCATTTTCTAGCATAATTATTTTTTCGCAATATTCACTTGCCAGATTTAAATCATGAAGCACAACAACAATTGTTAATCCTTTTTCTTCGTTAAGCTTTTTAACCAGGTCAAGTGTTTCTATCTGGTGAGTAATATCCAGATGTGTTGTCGGCTCATCCAACAGCAATAGTTTTGGTTCCTGAGTCAGAGCCTGTGCAATCAGAACCCTTTGCCATTCACCCCCTGAAAGTTCACCGACTCTTCTTTCAGTCAAATGGGAGATGTCGGTTAGTGACATAGAGTTTTTTGCTATATCCAGGTCTTTTTTGCTTATTGACTGAAACTTTTTTAGATATGGGTATCTGCCCATCAGTACCAATTGCTGGACGGTAAATGAAAAGTTGATATTAAGAATTTGTGGTAAAACTGCGACATTTTGTGCAAATTCCCGTAAGGGAATTTTAGATATATTTCTTCCGTTATAAAGTACTTCGCCTTCCCAGTATTTCAGTAACCCAGTTATACTTCTAAGTAAAGTAGTTTTTCCGGAACCATTTGGACCGATGATTCCGAGAAATTCTCCTTCTTTTGCAGAAAAAGACACCTGTTTTATTATTTCTTTTTCTACATATCCACAGACAAGATTTTTTATTTCTAAAATATTTCCCATTTTTTTGATTTGATTAAGAAACTCAAGAAGACCAGACTACCAAATATTCCTGTAATCACACCCACAGGGAGTTCTATTGGAGCAATTATAGTTCTTGCTAAAGTGTCACAGATGGTCAGGAAAATAGCGCCTGCTAATGCTGAGGCAGGAATTAAAACTGCATGTACCGGACCTGTAATTTTGCGCATTAAATGCGGTATTAGCAGTCCTACAAATCCTATTATACCGGATACAGAGACACAAGCCCCTACAATTATAGAAGCAATAATAAAAAATATCTTCCTGACATTTTCAGTATCCATGCCCAGATATGTTGCTTTTTCTTCACCCAAGGTAAGTAGGTCAAGTTCGCGGCTAAACAAGGAGAGCAGAATAATTCCAAGTATAACAACGAAAGAAATAATTTTTATCAATTCAATTCTGGCTGAGGATAAATCACCCATAAGCCATAGAATTGTGCTGTGGACATTTTCTGTCTGCATAATGGAAAAAATAAACAGAACAAAAGAAGAAAAAAGGAAATTCAAAACCACCCCGCCCAGGATTAGAGTAGATATTGAAAAACGTTTCATTGAGGCGATTTCATAAACAAGTAAGATTGAAACAAACGCTCCCAGGAAAGCAAAAATCGGCATATAGAGAATACCGGACTTCAATAGCCCTGTTACAACACACAGTGTCACACCGAAAGCAGCACCGCCGGACGTTCCCAGTGTATACGGGTCAGCAAGAGGGTTGCGGAGAAGTCCCTGGAATATGCACCCAGTCGCGGCAAGTCCGGCGCCTACTATAATAGCAAATATTATTCTCGGGAAACGTATCTGCCAGATGATTGATTGAAATATATTTTCACTGCCAGGATGTAATAGAGTATAGACTGTATCGTATAATCCGATTTTACTTGCACCAAAAGTGAGGCAGAGGATAGCAGCTACTATCAGTGATATTGTCAGGGAAATAAATAAAATAATTTTATTTAGTTTCATTTTTGAATCAATTCAGATATTTTTTTCAATCCTTCTATGAATCTTGTCGGGACGGGTCTGCAGAGTATATCACCGTCAATAGTATATATCCTGTTTTCTTTAACTGCTTTTAAGTTTTTATATCTATTCCATGATTTTATTTCTTCTTTTGTGGCAATTCCCATTGTTTCAATAACAATTATATCAGGGTTTTGTTTCAAAACTTCTTCACTGCTGTATCGGAAATAGCCGGAGCCATTTTTATTGGCAATGTTGATGCCGCCTGCCAGATATATAATTTCGTCTTCAAATGTATTCCTGCCGACAGTGACCAATGGATTAGCCCCGCATTGAAGAAATATTTTCGGTCTATTTAAAGATTTTGTCTTATTTTTTATTGCTGTAATATTCTGCATGTTTTTTTCTATTATTTTTTTGGCAAGTTTTTCTTTTCCTGTGAGTTTGCCAATCTCAATAAAATTATCACAGATGTCCTCAAAACTATTTTCTCTTTTCAATTGTATGACATTTACTTTTAGTTGTTTCAATTTCTGAATAACCACCGCCGGGTTTATACTTGCCGCAAGGACTAAGTCAGGTTTTAAAGAGACAATTTTTTCTATATTGGGTTCCACCAATGTGCCGATTTTTTCTTTCTGCTTCGCTTCTTTTGGATAATTACAAAAAGTTGTAACACCTATGATTTTATCACCGTTGTCAAGCAAATAAAGTTCTTCGGTTATAGACGGCGCAAGAGAAACAATTCTTTCATAACCGAGTATTGTTGATAATGGAAAAAGAATTACCAGAATGACAAGACAATAATTTTTTAATAATTTTATCATATTATTTGTAAGACCAGTAAAGTCGTTAATTCAGAAATTTCACAGACGGCTCCTAAAATATCACCGGTAATGCCACCCAGTATCTTGTTAAAAAATAAATTTATTAACAGGACAACAATAATAACTGCACCAAGAATATATACGCATTTTTGCCCCAGAAATAAAAATAAAAATATGGCTGTAATGAGTGTACTTAATATTACGGATAGAATACTTACGCTTGAGATAAAGTATTTTCCTAAACCTTCAGTTTTTGCAGGTTTTGAGAGGAGCATAGAAAAGACCATTGACCATCTTCCCATTAAAGGCATTATTAATAACACTTTATTAAATGTAGTTCCCGTTAGGTTGATTAATGAAACATATTTCAAACCCAAAAGACAGATTAAAGCAACCACCCCTATTGAACCGATGTGACTGTCTGACATAATTTCCAGTATTCTGTTTTTGTTTCCATTTCCACCTGCTATGGCGTCAACAGTATCTGCAAAACCGTCTAAATGCAGTGCGCCTGTCAGCATAATGTATATTGTTAGCAGTATAATGATATTAAGATTAGAAGGAAAGAATTTTATAAAAGCAGAGTTTAAAATAACTAATATAACTCCAAGAGAAAGTCCCACCAGAGGAAACCAGAAAAGAGTCCTTTCGGTAATATTATGAGACTTTACAGGAATAATTGTTAAAAAACCAATTGCAGAAATTAACCCTTTTATCATAAAAATAATTCGCCCCAATGAATTGGGGAATCCCAGTAGCGTCCAGTTTTAACTGGACGATTTCTTGCTTACATTTGCTGAATCAAATGTTGCCATTTCGTTAAGTATTTTGCAGGAGGCTTCAATTACGTTCATCGCCAGACATGCCCCTGTTCCCTCGCCTAACCTCATATTCAGGTCAAGTATTGGATTTAACCCGAGCCAGTTGAGTTGAAAAATATGACCGGGTTCCTGTGAACAGTGCCCGGCAAACATATAGTCTTTCACTATGGGTTGTATCACAGAAGCCAGGAGTGCACCTGCCCCGGAGATAAAACCGTCAATAACCACAGGAATCCTATATGCAGCACAGGCGAGAATTATACCGGCAATACCCCCTATTTCATATCCGCCAATCCTGGATAGAATATCAATTGGATTATTCTTGTCAGGTTTATTTATACTTATACTCTTCTCTATTTGCTTGATTTTATTCTGAAATGTCCCGTCATCAATTCCCGTCCCGCGACCCGTAACTCTTTCAACCGATGTGCCGGTTATTACTGCTGTTATTGCACTTGCAGATGTTGTGTTACCTATACCCATATCACCTGTTCCCACTATGTGGATATCCGAGTCCTTTCTGTATTCTTCAACGAGTTCAATTCCTATCTCAATAGATTGTATAGCTTCTTCAGTGGTCATTGCAGGTCCTTTTATGAAATTTTTTGTACCATAATTTATCTTTTTATTCCTAAATCCAGGGTTTAAAACTTTAAGTTCGCCTGCCACGCCGATATCCACCACAATGACTTTCGCTCCTATATGTCTTGCCAGTACATTTATTCCGGCGCCGCCGTTAATAAAATTATATACCATTTGGGCAGTCACTTCTTTGGGATAGGCGCTTACTTTTTCTTCGGTTATACCATGGTCAGAAGCTAATGTAAATATTATTTTATTTGTTAGGACAGGCTTTTGTTTGTCTGTTATAGCAACAATTCTTTTAGCAATTTCTTCCAGGTTACCTAACGAACCCAATGGTTTCGTGAGATTGTCCAGCCGTTTTTGAGTCTGTTCAAGTAACGATTTATCAACTGGCTGTATTTTGTTAATTGTTTCTTGAATTTTGTTCATGTTTCCCCCCTATTTTATTTTTACTGGATTCCCGGCAATAAGAAAATATACCGTGTCAGAATATCTGCTTATTAACTGGTTAATTTTTCCGAGTAATTCCTGGAATTTCCTTGCAAGTTTATTCTCCGGTACAAGCATTAAACCGACTTCATTTGAAATTATTACGGTTTTAATATTATTTTTTCTTATAGTTTTCATTAAATTTTCTGTTTTGATTAATATGTTTTCAGAAATTGTTTTGTTTCTTAAAAGATTTGATAGCCAGAAATTGATACAATCAATTATTGCAACATGGGTCTTTATTTTATTTATCGCTTTTAGTAAATCCAGGGGCTCTTCAATCGTTTGCCAGTGTTTTGGACGGGATGCTATATGCAATTTTATACGCCGTTTGATTTCCTTGTCAACCGGCAGACCCGTAGCAATGTATGTTACGCTATGCCTGGTTTTTTTATCAATAATTTGATAGGCAAAATGTGTCTTACCGCTTCTTATGCCACCGAGTATAAAAGTTATTTTCTTCATATAAAATAAAAAACCCCGACTTTCGTCGGGGTTAAATTAGCATTATAAAAAACATCTCTGCTTTTCCCTTCCCTGCGAAAGTACTCTCCAGGATAAACAATCGACCGGACTAATCCCCGTCTGTCTATGGCAAGACGGGGTATTACCGTTGCGGGGCAGTATCCGGAATCACACCGGAACTTCCTTTGTTTATCTGGTAATAAAAACTGATGAAAGAACAAATGTAGGGCAATCCTTTCAGGATTGCTTTTCAATAATTATTTATATATTACAAAATATGTAATTAACTTGTCAAGTTCCCGACAGTAATCTTTTTGAATAGTTTGAGTCTGGGGTGAGATTCATCTCTTTTATTTTTTTTATATTCTGGAATGCCTTTTGGGCTAATTCTTTTTTATTTTGCTTGATAAATATTTTTCCCATACGATAATGGGCAAAGACATAAAACGGTTCAAGTTCCACAGATTTTTTATAAAATTTTAATGCAATGTCAGTTTCGTTGTTTTTATAATATATTTCTGCAAGTTCTGAATAAAAGAATGGGTTGCAGGGATTTAATTCAATTGCAGCAGTGTAATGTCTGACTGCCTGGTTAAATTCAGACTTTGATAAATAATACTGTGCTAATTTCTGGTGTAAAAAGGAATTCTGCGGGTCAAGTTTTATTGCTATGTTGAAAAATTTTTCTTTAATGTTGTCGTCGGTTGAAAGCAGGGCAACCCGTTCATAATATCCGCTGTCCAATGGGTTTATAGTGTTGGCAGTCCTGTAATATCGGAATTGCTTTGCAAAAACAAATGCTGAAAACGTCAGTATGTTTGCTATAATTAAAATTATTACGGCAAATTTTGCAATTATTGAGACCACAGGAGGTATTGAGAAGAGTTCTTTTTTTCTCACGCAGTTTGCTGAAAAGAAAATTAAGGAATAAGTTATTATCGGTGAATGAAGGTTGAAGTCAAAAAGACTGTGTATAAGTATTGCTATTATTGATGTAATACAGGCTATTTTTTGCCAGTAATCTATGCCGTCGTCAGATTTCAACCATATTATCGCTTCTTTTATAACCAGGAATATAAGTAATAAAAATATCGCAAGTCCTATAATACCTGTTTCTACTGCTATGTGTAAATACTCATTGTGTGCGAACCTTGTGCTGCGTCCGTATCTGCCGACTTCTTCTTCAAAAGGAAGTGCAAATTTGTAATATACATTTTCAAAACTTTTTATCCCCCAACCCAGTAAGGGTTTATGCAAAAAACCGTTTAATGCTACCCGCCAGATTAAAGTCCGGGCAGTCCCGTAGGGCGTAAAGAATTTAAATCCCGTTTTATCCAGAAGATGAGGTTTAATTATGAACAGAGATATTGTTGAACAAAAAAGTATTAGTATCAGAACAGGCATCAGTAATTTCCGCCAATTGAAAGCAAAAAGAACAGCAAGACCTATTATTAAAGCAACCCATGCACCGCGTGAAAACAAAAGTATCTGAGCTGTAAGGATAATCAATAAGCCTATCCAGAGTAGGATTTTTTGATTTTTGCCGGTCTGGCTGGAGAATATCAGACATAAAGATACAATCGTTCCGGTGGCAAGAAAGCCCGCAATAAGGTTTTCGTTAGGAAAATTTGCACAGGAATTGCTGATACAAACGATAATACTTAAAATACTGCAGACAAAAACAATAGAATAGAGAAATTTTTTCAGGAACAACGGGTCTTTTATTCTTACGATTATGTAAAACAATGAGATGTATATGAGTATTGTTAAGAAAAACACCCCGCCCCGCATACGGGTTATCAGTGAAACAATTGTTGCTATTGTCAGGATTATTATAATTCCTGCTATGGATAAATCTAATGAAGTTTTGTGAAGACAAAGGTTGCTTTTTAATAATATGAATACAATGGTGAGGCTCAGTATGTGAAATGCAACCAACCCTGTGATTTCACGGCCGCCGCGCATTCCAGCAAGGACAAAAAGGGTTAATATTAATAGAATCTGAATTAATTTTGATGATTTTTGTTCCATAGGAACACAGAAAAGGTATTATACTATATTGTGTTATTGAAGTATTTGTAAAATTTATATGGTGGGGTTACTTTATATCAATAACACCTTTCTGAAAATCTATTGTTAATCTAAGTTTTCTAAAAAAATTTAATCCTATTTTATCAAAATAGGTTTTCATATACTGAACATTACCGCCAAATCTTTTGGAATTTTACCACTGTATTCTATACAGAGTTTTCCTGAATATTTCCGTAACTTCTTATAAATCTCATCCCTGTTTTTGCTGTGTTCAACTAATACACCACTGACGGGACTGGACATCTTATCAGTTTCACAATCAATAAGTAGCAGCCATTCATTAGGATATTTTTTCTTAATTTGCTCAATGTTTTCTTTTTCTTTAATACATTGTACCATAATTCATCACCCCTGATTATATTATACATAAATACTTCATATAAAAACAAATTCAAAACAAAAAATACATGAGGACACTACTTGAATATGGATTACTTAAAATATAAGGAAGGATTGATATTTTGTTGAATGTTGCCGAGTAGGTCCCCCTGGGAAGACCTGACCCCTAGAACTTTTTGAGGATGGTGATACGGCTTGTACTGCCTAAGTCACCCATTGGTACGAATGCATAGTCCAGGCCAAAATCACTTAGATTTACTCCAAGACCTATAGAAAACACCGTGCCTAAACTGGTATCATAGCCATACTTGTAACCTGCCCTGAGCGTCAGAATCTTTATTATCTGGTATTCTGCACCTATTGCTACATAGAGTATCTGGTCAGTGACATACTGGTCTATATCGCCCGCTACCAGGAGTTTATCATTTGGCCTGTAGGCAACGCCGAGTTTTAGGTTCATTGGTAATGGGTCAGTTTCCTTGTCAAATTTCACGCCTGAACCGATATTCTGGACGTTCAGGGCAAGGGAAAGATTGTCTTTCAAACTGTAAAGCCCGCCTACATCAATTGCAAAAGAACTGGCAGATTTGGTATCAATTGACTGGGAAAGAAGTTTTATATTTCCTCCTACGGCAAGTTTCTTTATAACTTCTTTTCTTGCATAGGAAATCGTTAATGCCTGGTCCATTGCTCCGAAAGTGCTGTCAGGAATTGCAGTATCGCCTGCGCGCTTTTCAATGCTTGCTACTGAAAGATAAGTAATAGCAGCACCAACAGCTGCTTTTTCACCCAAAGGTTTAGCACCTGAAATAAACCCGTAGGAAACGTCCTGGAAATACTGCAGGTATGTTGCAGATACTTCCATTCTGTTGACGTTAACTAATCCTGCCGGGTTGTAATAGGTACTGTCCGTAGCGTCAGCAACAGCACTGAATGCACCAGCCATACCCAATGACCTTGCCGAAGGCCCTATTTTGAGAAATTGGGCGCCAGTAGTTCCCACCCCTCCTGCATAAACAGTAGTTGATAGTCCCCCAATGACTAAAAGACAAAACAATTTTTTGATCATATTGATATCCTCCCTAAAATTTTATATAAATCCCCCCATAATATCCCCCTTTATGAAAGGGGGAGTAAGAGGGATTGTTTAATTACTTTATAATTGCCAATTTAACGGGTTTGTCTAATGCTTTTTTGTCTCCGACTTTCGGTATTAAGAAATACACTCCGCTGGCACAACTTGCACCGTCTTTATTTTTACCGTCCCATTCAACATAGTAATAGAAACCACCGGTTTTAGTGCCTTCGTCAATTGTCCTGACCAATTCACCGGCAATGTTATATATGTAAAGTTTAACCGCACCGCTCATTGTTGACGGCAGAGAATATTTTAACATTGTTCCGGTAATGTTCGGGTTTGCCTGTGCGGTTGCTGAAGGATTTGTAATAGTTACTGTTTTTGAGTTCAGGTCAAACGGGTTCGGAAAATTGTACATAGTGAATTCAGTTCCAGCGTAATCGTCGTTTGCTGTTGTCTTAATATTAAACACTGCAAACTGTGAACTCTGCGTTGCCATTGTTTTGGCAAGCGAACCAAAACCGGTACTGCTGAATTTAGTTGAATCCATTTCAGCTGAAACTGTCCCATCCAATGGGTTTATTGTTATTTGTTGGTCCCCTATGATTTTCCATTCGGAAGTCGCTGTATCATAATATCTTATATTAAGCAGGGTGTTGTCAGTCACACTTGCCCTGTCATAATATAATGTCACCAGCAAATCTTTCTCTATTGAAGCATTTTCTAATGAAACTTCGTAAATATCGCTTACCATACCGGTAGTAGTTGTTTTTGCCTGTTTGGAGAATGACATCAATGCAGAGGTTGCCCCGCCTATTGCCATAGCCCCGTAATACTTTTCACCGGTAGCAGTATATGCGGAAAAACTTGAATTATCTGCAAGATTAGTTGCACCGCTTGAAGTTTCTTCAATACCTCCGACAGGGACTGTTACTGCAGACGGGTCAGTGCCTGTTTCATCAATGTTAACGTCACCGCCTTCGGCAAGTATTTCGTTCAACAGGACTTCAATCTTTGCTGTTGTGGCTAACTTAAATTCTATATATTTATCAATAAGTTGACCTGCACTGTCAGTTGCTGAAACTTTCATAGTGTAGAGGTCACTATCGGGTAAAGGGACAACGCATGTCCAGGTATCAGAAGATGTTGTTACCGCGGTCAGTGTATCAGCGGTAGCACCCCCATCACTTTGCTGTAAAGATGCTTTGTCGACTTTCTTATGTAGGACAGTAGGGGCGGTTGGCAGGGTTTTTAATGAGAAAATATTAAAGGTTACATTACTACCATCAATAATAAATTTAACATTCAGTTCCGGCAGCATATCCTTTAATGTGAAATCAACTCCCGAAACCAATCCTGCAGTAAGTCCGGATATAGCTTCAACTTTCTTACCCGGGACAATCACAAAAAGTCTGTATTTTTTACCGTTAATCAATCCGTTGATTGTATATTTCCCGTCGGAGTCACTTGTCGCTGTATATGCTGCTAACATAGTTTCCGTTACATCCTCCAGGACCACAACAATTTTTGCACCTTCATAAACTAATGGTGACGGGAATTTTCTGGCATATACAGTGCCTGTCAAAGATTCTCCTCCCGCAGGTAATGCAATATCTTTCGTAATAGTTTTATATTCTGAGATGGACACTTTGTCAGCTTTTAAGGCATAGCCGCTTGCAGAAACTCCCATGTAATAAAGTCCTAATCCCAATCCCTCAATGGAATATTTTCCGTCAGAATCAGCAGTTACTGTTTTTTCAAATCCACGGGTTTTCAGGGTTATGTTTGCCCCCGCTAATTTTGTTGCTGGGTTATCCTTGTCGGTTATAGTTCCGGAAATGGTAGCTGTTACCGGGACATTTTCCCCTCCGCCCAACGCTGTTTCAAAATTTATATTAACTATATTGTCACCGGCAGCAAGTGTTATTTGTTGTGAATAAATCGGATAGTTTGGAGAATATACCACCATAGAATATGTTCCTGGTTTTTGGTAAGGTATCACATATACTGGTTTTCCTGCTTCGCTTGTAAATAGGTTCATTAATGTTGTTGCATCACCAGTTGC
The DNA here is from genome assembly GCA_001871125.1 of Elusimicrobia bacterium CG1_02_37_114. Taxonomy (GTDB): domain Bacteria; phylum Elusimicrobiota; class Endomicrobiia; order CG1-02-37-114; family CG1-02-37-114; genus CG1-02-37-114. The sequence continues at coordinate 1,751 of MNXB01000006.1, read as the reverse complement.
TACTGCTGCTAGCATTTGTCCGAATACAGCTGGTGGAGGTACTTCCATAGAAAATCCTGTCAGTTTGCCGGCACTATCATATAACACTACAGTAGGAATAATATCTATGAATGCATCAAAATTGTTTTTCATTGCTTCTGCATCTTTAGCTGTTATAATTTTCTGCCCCATTATTGTTCCTTTGAGAGTAGCAGTACCAAAAGATGGGGTCGAAAGGAATGTTATATAATTGGTAGTGCCTTTTGTTATTGTTTTATCCTTTGCTTCAGAAAGGAATATTGCATTCCAATATCCTATTCCATTTTCAGGGCGGTATTCTCTTTTAGCACCTAAATAGTGAACTTTGTCAATGGGATGTGATTAAAATCACTTTGACAAAACATATCTTTTTTGTTATACTATCAAAAAATAAGAATTCAGAACCAAAAGGTCAATAGGTAAATACTCAGTGAAACACGCTAATCTGTCATTCCGAGTGAAACGAAGAATCTCATTTAGTTAGATTCTTCCCCCGATAGAAATCATCGGGGTCAGAATGACGTGGTTCACTGAATATCTACGTCAATAGGACATCTAAATGAGTAATTTTCTCAGGTGAGATTCCTTATGGCTAATGACAATTCTTTAAAACTAGCGAAAGAGTGGTTAAGACAATCTGATTATGACATAGAAACAGCAGAATTTATGTTTGATGGTGGAAAATATTTCTATGCAGTCTTCATGTGCCATCTATCTATAGAAAAAGCACTTAAAGGGATGTACAAACATATTTTCAAAGATGTCCCCCCGAAGACTCATAATTTGATTTATCTAATTGAAAAAATCAAAATTGACATCCCCGGTGAATTATATGATTTTGTATTTATACTCAATAGAGTAAGTGTTCCCACGCGATATCCTGATGACTTAAAGAAAATAATGAAGGACTACAATAAACAGAAAGTAAAAGAAATACTCAAGAAGAGTAAGGATTTATTGAAATGGTTGAAAACAAAGTTTTAGAAGTGATAAATTTTTTACAGCATTGCCTGGAAGAAAAGAAATTGGATATTTCAAAGATTATTTTGTTTGGTTCACAAACTAAAGGTAATGCAAGTAGACAAAGTGATATGGATGTTGTAATTATCTCAAAGGATTTTAGAAAAAAAAATATATTTAGAAGGGCAGAACTAACCAAGGAAGCTGAAATAATGACAATTAAGAAATTTCTTGTTCCACTTGATATTATTACATTAACTCCTGAAGAACTTAAGAGTAAAACATCCCTTGTTTCCGAATATGCCAGAAATGGAAAAGTGGTATATGCAACATAGAAAACAAATTAAGAATTCCTGAAACCGAATAAAACCTGAATGTAAATTAAAACTGGTGCTTTGTTAATTTTTATGGAAATGGGGACCGTCCCATTTCCCTGAACCTTGACTATGATTAATTAATTTAGTATATTTGTAAATATTCACTCGCTATGTCATTCCCGTCCCGTATCAAGTACGGTATAAATTCCAACGGGAATCTAATAGATTCCGTGTCAACAGACTGTGTCGTAACCGGATTCCCCAACTTGTCCGCAGGATTATCGAATTTATTGGGGCTAAAAAATAACAAAAGAAATCAAAACATGACAAAACTTGATAGTACTACCCGAACAAGTTCGGGATTCCAACACAAGTTCGGGATTCCAATCGGGTTATGACACAGTCTGCAAGCCCTGTCCTGAACTTGATTCAGGGACGGAATGACACATAATCAGT
>MNXB01000125.1 GCA_001871125.1 Elusimicrobia bacterium CG1_02_37_114 | reverse complement strand
TTTAAAAATAGAAATAGGATCAAAAGAATCTCTGCCACCTTTTTTGTAGTGAGGTTCAACTAAAGGATAGATAAAAGAAAGATCAATTTTATCAAAAAGTAATTTCATAGGGTCATTAGCAAATTTAATGTTAGCTTCATACATAGCGAAAGATAATTGTTTATTAATTTTCATGGACATTGATTTGTACCTCCGTAGATACATTTTACAAAATTATGGGGGTATAAGTAAAATTTTGAATTATTAAAATAACGACGACAGAGGGTGTTTTTTAACACCCTCATATTATGTGGGGGGATATTAAGAAACATATGTGTCATAGTTGTATTTCCTGCACATTGAATTGCGTATATGTCTGATAGTAAAATATTTTCTTCTTTCGCTACATTATCTATCAAATCATTTATTGTTTCTTTTATTGCTATATTCAGTTTATCTAATCCATTTTCTTCCTGGGCATACATCATTCTTGTTATTACATCTTCACCAAAAGCGATCTGTTTGTTGTACGATACTTTTGCGTCAAGAATCTTTCCTGTATTAAGATCAACGAGATAAATAGCTACTGTTGTTGTGCCAATGTCCAATGCGATTCCATAGTTATTTCTTGTTGTATCGCCCGGCTCAATTCTTATTATTTTACTGTAAATGTTATAATCAGCTAAAGTTACTGTAACACTCCAATTAGCATCGCGCAGCACTTTCTCCAGACCATATAATAGGTCCAAATCTATTTCTACCGACATTTCCAGTTTATGAACTAATCTTTCGAAATCTGCCGTAGTATTACTTAAACTTGGTTTTTCTAGTTTTACAAATATTTTTTTCACTAAAGGACAAAATGTAAATACTTCTTCCTCAGTCCTCTCGGAAAATCTTTTTGTTTTTTCAGCAGGTGTAAAGACCTCTTCGTATTGCAAAGGTATTTCTACGAGCAGGTTATCAATAACTTTCGTCTGACATGCAAGTACATAACCTCTCTTTTTTTCAGATTCAGTCAGTAGATGAGTGTTTTTAGTTACATATTTACCATCTTTTATTATGACCTTACATTTACCACAAATGCCTTTCCCACCACAGGATGCCCTTATTCTTAACCCTGATTTAGATATCGCTGTGAGTAAATCGGTATTGTCTTCAACGTTTATTTCAAGGTTATCGGGAACAATTTTTATTTTATGTATCATTTATTTTCTATATTTTTGAATAGTTGGACAAATTTTTCTCTGTATTCAGGAATTACTTCAACCATAGGAATTCCTGTTGAATAAGCTTCGGCTATTTTTCTATATGAATTAAAACTATTAAAAAACAATCATTCCAATCAAACCTGTAGCAATAAGCAAATATATAGGATTTAATTTCTTAAACTTCATAAAAATAATAAATGCCACTAAAGAAAGTAAATAGGGGCGAAAATCATGAAAGCCGCCAGCAGCCATCAAATAAGCTGCCCGCATAAGAAGCACAAGCACAACTACCATTACGGCACTTAAAAATCTCTGATAAATTTTATTTTCCTTCAATTTCACCACCGTTATAGCAACAAAAAGCATAATAAAAAACGGTAAAATACAATACCCTACAGTAGCCGCAAGTGCCCCGGGCAACCCCGCAAGCCGATGACCAATAAATGTAGATAGATTCATTCCTATCGGCCCGGGAGTAGTTTCGGCGATAGAAACCATATATAGAAAATCCTGCTCATTAATCCAGTGCAAATTTTCTACGACTTCCTTATGTAAAATAGGAAATATTGCGTTACCTCCGCCAAAGGCAATAATTCCAATCTTACAGAATTCCAAAAAAATCTTTAAGAGTAACATTTCAATATCCCCTGCCTAAAAGGACCCCTGATAATGCACCGATTATCACTACATAAATAGGGTTTACGTGGAAAACAAACATAAGTGCAAAAGAAATTAAAAGAAGAGAAATCTTAAAAGTATCAAATTTTGTCTTCTTAAACATCTTTAGAGTAATTCCACTAACCTCACCCACCACTCCGGCTAAAATACCAAGTATAAGTTTCTTAATAAGCGCAAATTCTATAAATTTCCCATAAAATATAGCAATCAAAGTAATAATTGTAATCGGCGGTATACTGATTGCAATACATGAAAAAAGAGCACCCCAAAAACCTATAATTTTATAACCGGTGAAGGTAGCCATATTAATCATCAGTGAGCCGGGTAAAATCTGTGCGATAGAAAAAATTTCCGTAAATTCTTCTTTATTAAGGTATTTTTTCTTCTCCACCAAAACCCTTTCCAGGACAGGAACCATAGCAATACCGCCACCAACAGTAAAAATTGCCACATAGAAGAAGATAGAAAAAAGCTCAAGTATAACCTTGAATGAATTTTTGGTTTTCATATGCTAATACCCCTCACGCCTCCTGGTAAAAAAATAATTTTTTGATTTTAGTGAATAATTCTAAAAAGCATGTTTTATATTCAGGAATTACTTCAACCATAGGAATTCCTGTTGAATAAGCTTCGGCTATTTTTCTATCAAAAGGTATTTGCATTAAAACCGGAATATTCTCTTTACTGCAATAATTATCAACTCCTTTATCTCCAATATCTGCTCGGTTAACAACTACACCAAATGGAATTTTTAATTTCCTCAGAACCTCAACTGCTAAAATTAAATCATTTAAACCAAATGGCGTTGGTTCAGTAACAAGGATACAATAATTACTTCCTTTGATTGCTTCAATAACCGGACAGGACGTCCCGGGCGGAGCATCAATTATATTAATTTTATCAGTAAGAATACTTTTTTTAACCGCTCTGATAAGAGGGGGAGACATTGCCTCGCCAATATTAAGTTTTCCGTTAACGAATTCAATAGTCCCGGATTTACCAATTTGTGTTATCCCTATTTCTCTACCTATTTCTTCAATTGCTTTCTCTGGACAAAGCAATCTGCATCCTCCGCATCCGTGACAGAGTTCAGGGAAAATCAGAACCTTGTTTTTTATCACAGCAATAGCATTATATGCACATACTTCCTGACATTTACCACAATATGTACATTTCTTTTCATCAACTTTGGGAACAGGGATACTTACGGATTCTCTCTGTGTAATATCAGGTTTAAGGAAGATATGCGCATTTGGTTCTTCTACATCACAATCAAGAAATTGACACGAAGTGTCATTCCGAACGGACAGGGGAATCTCTTTGGTAATAGATAGTGCTAAGTTTACTGCAATAGTTGTTTTACCCGTTCCGCCCTTACCGCTGGCAATTGAAATTATCATACTATAAATTATATATTATTATTTTACTTTTTTAAAGTAATTGCTTCATTCGGACATTCCTCCACGCAATCACCGCAACCGGTACACTTATCAGGATTTACTCTGGCTACGTCATCAACTGTGATTGCTTCCTGTTTACAGGCATCAACACAAATTCCGCAACCGGTACATTTTTCTTTATCAACTACAGCTATCATAGATGATTTCTTGCCGGGCATTTTCTCTCCTTTTCTACTCAGTTCATTAATTCGTTGAGGTGTCCAACCTCCCAATGTTCCGCTTCCGCCCATCCCTTGTCCTTGACCCCCACGACCCCCACCTCTACCTGCACCACGACCGCCGCCACGACCCATTCCACTGCCACCACCGCATCCGCCCATACCTCTTCCTGTCCTTGGTCCTTCACCTCTTGGTCCTGTTCCATCTCCTAATGGCATTTTATTTGCCTCCTATCCAATAAATTTTTATGAGTTTTTCATCCCAAAATGTCCCGGCACAGTAGGACCGGAAACTTGTTCAGTTGCACCTTTTTTATATTTTTCAATAGCATCTTTCACCGAACCTGTTATGCCGGTAATAACTTTTATACCGGCTGCCTGTAAAGTTTGAAATGCATTCGGACCAACATTTCCGGTCATAACTACTTCCGCACCTTTGCTTGTAATCAACTGTCCCGACTGAATACCGGCCCCGCCCATACTGTTTAAATTGGAATTTTCAATTGCTTCAAACTTCATGGTTTCAGTATCCACAATAATAAAATACTGGCATCTCCCGAACCTTGGGTCAACCTGTGAATCCAGGGTGTTGCCCTGTGATGTTATACATATTTTCACTTTTTTACCTCCTACTGGTGTTTTTCTCTTTCTTCCGGATGCTCGCACTCCGTCTTGTCTAAGCCATATCCTTTACCTGCACCCGGCTTACAAAGGCTTTCTCCGCCTTTAAGTGTCCCTTTCAAAACCTGGTCTATTACATCATCAATCCTACCTGTTATTCCTACCACAGCTTTAATTCCAGAATCAGCAAAAAGTTCAGTTGCACGCATCCCCATACCCCCGGCAATAATACATTCCGCTCCCTGCTCTTTAAGAAACTGCGGTAAGAAACCCGGTTGATGACCGGGGTTATCTATTATCTTTTTATTGATAAGTTTATTTCCTTCAATCTCGGCAATAGTAAAAGAAGGGCACCTGCCGAAATGTGCAGATACAAAATTACCGTCCGTAGATATCGCAATCTTCATTCTGTTTGACCTCCGTTCTCGGTGTTACAAAAAAATTCTCCAATTACTTTTACAACTCTCCCATAAAAGAGGATGCTTAGCTAGCATAAGCATCCTCTGTATTCTGGGAGTTACTTTTTCTTTTCAGATTGAGCTGCTTTCTCCAATTCACCGATACGGTCGTTAATGGCTTTGACCTCATCCTGCATTGCTTTGGCTTGTTCCTTAAGCATGTCAGCCTCTTGCTGAGGAGTCATTTGTTGAGCATATGGATTTCCATAAGGTGCTCCGTATGGATATCCCCACATTCCGCCACGACCCCAGCCAAATCCACGACCTCTGCCACGGCCGAATCCACGGCCTCCACCCCAGCCACGACCAAATCCACCTCCCCAACCTCTTCCGGGGATTGGATTCATATAGCCTGGCACAGGGTAACCGGCACAAAAACCCGCCGCTCTTCCTGTCATTGGACCTAATCCCAAAGGTCCTGTTCCATCAAAACCTGGCATATCAATCACCTCACTTGTTATTTTTTCTCTTCTTGTTTTTTTGACGAAATTAACTTTACAACTGATGTAACCAAACCAATTGCAGTTCCTATTATTCCTACCAAACCTTCTACTTTGTTTCCAGTACTACCAGACCATTGTCCTCTTTTAGAACCACCGCATTTCCCACGTCCCTGACCTGTTCCCGGGCCGCTTCCCCAGGGTGGTCCTTTTCCGTCTCCCAATGGCATATTTATCATCCCCCTCTCGCATAATTTTACCAGGGTGGGGGGATTCTGTGTCGCCATCTTTTTCGTCTGCCGGGAAAATGGCGACAGAATCTACCCCAGAGCATCCTGAATCTTTCTATGTTAAATTGTCCCTGTATGTACAATTTTATAATCTTATCAATCTCGCCGCTAATCATCGGAATTACTCTAATCCCGTTATTCATTAACATTCTAAGAGCAAAAGCACTTATTGCACCACAGATTAAAACTTCTACTCTTAAATCAGAAATACGAACTGCTTTTTGTAAAGAATTGAAGTCCTTCAGTAATATTTCTTCTCTTTTGATTTCTTTATCATTTTCTAAAGTTACGAGTAGAACTTTTTGAGAGTAATCAAAACTCGGCGCTACCATATCTTCATATACCGGAATTGCTATTTTCATCATTTTAGATTTCTCCCATTTATATGTAGTGCAATTCATATGCCAAAGATGTAAGTCTTATAAGGATTAATCTAAATATCGGGGAAATCCGACGAAAATATCAATTTCGGGGATTTTTTTGAAAAGGGGCGGGTCGGCTAATTCTTGCAGAATTGCAACCAAACGCAATGCAGTATTGCATTATTGCAATCATTGTTATAAAGTCATTCTTCATAGAATTAAATTAAGTAATCCCGCTACAAGCAAAGTTGAGCAAATCATAATTAAAGTAGATTTTAACATATCTTTTATTCCAAACTCTTTTATGAGTACAGCGAAAGTAGCTGCACAAGGGAAATACATTGTTAACACTACACTGGCGATAATCAATTGTTTTAACGTTAAATGTAAAGGAGCAAGCATACCTACCGCTACATCCTTTCTTAAAAAACCAATGACTAATGCCCCAACAGCTTCTACAGGCAAACCGAGAATACCCGAAACTATTGGTTGGACAATTTTTCCAAGAAATTCAATTATTCTGAGAGTATAAAGCATGTTAACTAAAAATACACCGAAAAGTACCCAGGGTACCGCCTCTCTTATAAACCAGACTATTCTCATCCATACTTTTTTCAAGAGTGCTCCAATGTATGGTAAACGATAAGGCGGTATTTCCATAAATAATTCCGGAGCATGCCCTTTCATAACTTTGTTCATCAATATTCCCAATACTATCCAGACAATAAATAAAGTGCCGAATACTATTCCTAATCCTTTTGCTCCATGTTTACCTATTAAACCTACTACCATAGCAATCTGCGCCATACACGGAACAGCAATAGCCATCAGAGTAGTGGCAATAAACCTCTCTCTTCTTGTTTCCATAACTCTTGTGGATAATGCTCCGGGAACATTACAACCTAAACCAAGCATAAATGGAATTATGGCAAATCCATGAACTCCGAGTTTATGCATAACATTATCCACTAATACTGCCAGTCTTGGAAGATAACCAAAATCTTCTAATAAAGAAAGTACTAAATAAAACGCAAACACATAAGGAAGAACAGCTGCAAAAGGAACAAACAGGCCAGTAGTTAGTATGCCAAAAGATTCACCAAAATCTATTTCACCTTCTACCAATTTACCAATTATTATATCGTGGACAACACCTTTTGAACCTAATAATCCTGAAACTTTAAGCATTAAAGGTGCCCATAGATTTTCAAAAATCGGTTCGCCCACATTACCAATAAGCCATTCACCGATAAACCTTATTACCTGAAAAGTAATAAAAAGCACTCCCAAAGCTATTGGAATTCCTCCTATTGGATTAACTGATAAATCACCAACTTTTTCTAAAAATGTATGATGTCGGTGAGTTACTTTTTGTACCTCTGTAATAATATCTCCGATACAATGCCATTTTTCTTTTTCATCATAATCAAAATCACTTATCTTAACATTTATGTTAACATAAATGTTAACATCTTTTACTCTATCAATCAACTGTTTTATTCCTTCACCAGTAACTGCACAGGTAGGGGCACATGGAATTTTAAGTATTTGCTCTAATTTCACTATGTCAATTTTTACTCCTGTGTGTTTAGTTTCATCCCACAAGTTCAGTGCCGCTATAACTGGAATTCTCCTTTTAATTAACTGCAGAGTAAGGCTTAAATTTCGTTCTAAATTTGTAGCATCTATAATATTAATTACTACATTTTCATATTTTTCTTTAGTAAAGGTCTCATCAAGCATCTTCACAGCGACCTCTTCTGCTTTACTGGTAGGTTCTAAGGTATATGTCCCCGGTACATCTATCACTTCAACATCTTCATGGTCAATATGCATAATTCCTCGGGTGAACTCTACTGTTGTTCCCGGATAATTAGAGGTAATTACCTTTACTCCCGTAAGCCGGGAAAATACTACACTTTTGCCGACATTAGGATTACCCATTAAAAGTATTGTTTTTATCATCTTATTACCCTCACTCTTTTATTTTTTTACTTCAATAATTATCCGTTTTGCCATACCGTACCCAATAGCGACTCGTGTGTTTCCCTGTGAAACAATCACCGGACCCCCCATTAATTGTTGGCTCACTTTTCTTATTTCTGTACCTATTCTTATGCCCATATTTTCCAGGCTTTTAACCATCCCATGTCCACCAATTAATTCTACCACTTTTCCAAATTCATTTGCATTCATTTCTGTTAAAGAAATTCTTTCTTCCATAATTGACCACCTTTCTTTTCACATATTGTCTAAAAATTCAAAATGCATAAGTTAAACCAAGAGTACCTTTCAACATAGAATTATTTTCTTTACTAAGTCCTCGACCAACACCAAAATCAATCATCAATGATTCAGAAACCGGTAGATATGCACCAATCAGCATTTCCCAAACAATAGTGGAACTTGCCTCAGCAGTTACTTCACCTACCAGGATGAGTCGTTTCAGAACCGGATATTCAATAGCTCCTCCCAATGAAGTAATGACTGCTTCTTTCACATCTCCAGTAGAAGTGAAACCAAGGTTAAAATGAATAGTTGTCAGACCAATACTCTTACTAAGTATACTATTAATGGTATATCCCGGGGAACCCAGGATATAACCAAAAGTGAAAGAAATAAAATTTCTTACTAAAACAAATTTCATGCCTAATTCTGCACTACTTAAACCTTGTTCGCCGCTTTCATTAATCTCGTAAGGTATAGCGACTGCGAAATCTAACCTTTTAGTTAAACCTGTAGTAAGCGTAACATTAACGGCTGAATTTCGTTCATTACCATTATCAACCCAATCAACTCCTATTTCCATCTCAATTGCATCAACTTCTACCGTCCCACAATCGTTAGTAGCAAGTGGACGGCATGCCCACACTGGTTGGCCAACCAAAATCAAAACCAACAAAACTCCCATAACTCTTTTATACATTGTCCAATCTCCTTCTTTCATACCTTTGGTGGTCCAGTCAGTAGTTATTAGCGCACAAGTCATAAATCACAAGTTACTTGTGCTCTTATGCTCTATTCCTGCTCCACTTGTGTGGTTGCTTGTTTTTCCATAGGCATCATCTCCTTTCTTGATTCTGAAATCTTCTTTTCTCTGTTTTCTCTATCTGAACAATTTTTGAATTGTGTATTGTTATTACCAATTCACCATAATTTATCTGCTGTAATGAACTGATTATCTCTTCCACGACTTTCTGTTCTATTTTGTTTTCTTTGATTTTATTTTCTGTTTGTTTCATAATTAATTGTAATTGCGTCGCATTCGCAATTACAGTGTAAAAAAAATTTTATCTACATTTATTACAGTATCCTCTAATTCCCAATTTATGTTCAGAAGGTTCAAATTTGTATTTCTTACAAACTTCTTTTTGCAACTTTTCTATCCTGTTATCTTTAAATTCAATGATTCTGCCACATTTTATGCAGATTAAATGGTCATGGTGGTCATGTCCAAATATATGTTCATAACTCACTCTGCCCTGACAACGCAAACTTTCGCTTACCAAGCCACTCTCAATCAATAAAGGAAGAGTTCTATAAATGGAAGCATGGGAAATACTTTTGTTTTGTTTCCGTAATAAATCATAGAGTTCATCCACATTAAAATGTTTATGAAATGAAAATATGGTCTCTAAAACAGCATTCCTTTCAGGAGTGATTTTTAATCCCTTTCTTTTTAAATATTCTCTGAATATTTCTTTTGTAGTAGTCATTTTTTTACCATTGTTACTGATTCTCAATTTCAATTATATCATATTGTAAATTTCTTGTCAAGGGGGGGGTAAAAATATTTTGTGAAAGAATTTTTAAGGATGCTCAATTCCCAATTTCTTCATTTTACGCCAGAGTGTACTTTTATCTATATGCAATTCTTTGGCTGTTTTATCACGGTGTCCGTTATTTCGTTTTAATGCTTCAATGATTACATTTGCTTCGGCATCTTTTAATTGATTTTTTGCCGGAAGCTCATATTTTTCTTGTTTTTGCATTAATTCTGTTTTATTTATCAGTTCTTTTGGCAGATGTTCAAATTCAATTACCTGCCCTCGGCACAATACAAAAGCATGCTCAATAATATTTTCCAACTCTCTTATATTACCCGGGAAATCATATTGCATTAAAAAACCCAGTACTTCATCAGAAACTTTTTGTATGTTTTTATTCTTTTTTAAATTAAATCTATTGATAAAATGTTCTGCCAGTAATGGGATATCTTCACGCCTTTCAGAAAGAGTGGGTAATTCTATTTTAACCACATTCAGTCTGTAATACAGGTCATCACGAAATTTATCTTCCTGGACAAGTTGCGCTAAATTTTTATTGGTAGCAGATATTACCCGCACGTCAGATTTTAAAGGCGAGATTGCACCTAAAGGTTCATATTCTTTTTCCTGTAATATTCTTAAAAGTTTAACCTGAAGCGCAGTTGAAATACTGCCTATTTCATCCAGAAATATTGTTCCTCCTTCCGCCAGAGCAAATCTGCCGGGCTTATCTTTCCTGGCATCAGTAAAGGCACCCTTAAGATATCCAAACAGTTCTGATTCTAAAAGTGTATCCGGTAACGCAGCACAATTTACTACTATGTAAGGTTTTTTCTTCCTCTTGCTTAAATTATGTATTGCTCTGGCAAAAAGTTCTTTGCCTGAACCGCTTGCACCTTCTATCAATACGGTGCTTTCGCTGTCAGCAATGTCGGGAAGAATATTGAATATATTCTGAATCCTGCTGTTTTTACTGATGATATCTTCAAAAGTATATTGTTTGGACAATTCCTTCTTTAACTCATAAATTGCAGAAAGGTCACGAAATGTTTCAACCCCGCCCACTATATTGTTTTTTTCATCCTTTAATACTGCCGTACTGACGCTGACAGGCATCCTTTTACCGTTGTTATTCAGCACATTTATTTGCAGGTTAATAATTTCCCTGCCGGTTTTTAGTGTTTTTTCAAGCGCGCACCCTGTATTGCAAATATCGGCATGGAAAATATTATAACAGTACTGCCCGATTGCTTTTTCTCGTTTAATGCCGATAATTTTTTCTGCTGCTCTATTGAAAGAAGTCAGCACCCTGTTATTATCAATCGTGAATACTCCATCAGCGACACTATCAAGAATAGTAGTTATAAGCCGACTCTGTTTATTTTTTATCATTATTTTTATTCCAATGGACGCCGGAAGATATTTTCAATTTATTTCTATATTCCCTGACTGTTCGCCTATCTCTATTAATTTTATATTGTTTTTTCAGTCTGTCAGAAATTTGCTCGTCAGTATAAGGGCGGGTCATAATATTTCTAAGCGCACTTTCTATTTTTGCTTTTTCACCGGAAAAGAAAAATTTAAGCGGTTTCTCTTCTCCCTGAGGGGTGTCAATACTCCGTCCTTTAATTGCCCTGCATACTAAACTGGAATCTATATTTATTTTTTCAGCTAATTCCTTCTGCTGCTGTGGCTGCAGGTTACCTATATCGCCGGAATTAAAATATGTTTTTTGTTTTTCAACTATCCCTTGAAGGACCTTGTATAAAGTTGTTTTCCGTGTATTAATAAGTTCTATATCCTTAATCAATCCATTCAGTCGTTTTAATTCTTCTTCCGAAAAGTTTTTCCCGGACTTCAAGTATTCAAGTTTATCATAATCTATCTTATATATCCCGCGAACCCACTGGGGAGAAAAAAAGTTTATCAACAGACATCCCCTCTCCGAGCCATTTTTACTGACAGAGGCAACTTTAGTATAATGAACCCGACTGTTAAGAGACAGGGTTGAGGGATGATAAAATTCGTTGTATAGGCTGACATTATTCACAAGTTCCATCAGCTTTTTTACCTCAGATATACTCAGGTTACATTCTCCGGCTGTCTGTTTTAAGGATACTGCATTCTCGCAGTACAAAAAATATTTCTTAAATTTTTTCTCACCGATTCCCCGTGCTAAATTGAGAATTTCTTTTTTTTCTGCAATTAATAATTCAATATCGGGCGAACGGGAATCCCTTATAGTTTCTTCTTTTAACTCATAAAAATTAGACGATATATCAGTGCGAGAAAGCCTCTCGTATTTAATGGCTTTTTCCCTGCGATTTTCCGGATACATCAATTTTTTGAACAGGGGTTCTTCTTCTATTTCCTTAACCATTTTAGCAAATTCATATTCCGACATATTGTAATATATTACTGGTGTTAAAAATATTACAGGCATTACAGTCCTTACCTTAAAAAAGGATTAATTTTAGTTTCTATCAAGTTTCAGGTATAGCAAGAGCGCCCAGTTATGGTGCTCTTGTTTTTTGTCCAATTGCTTCAAAGTCATAAATGTTAGAGTTTAATGTGCAGGAAGATAAACTTTCAGAAAGTTTTGTTTTAGGCTCAATTATTTCTGATAGATTAACAACGGTTTTTGTTGTTAATAACAATAAAATATCAAGAGGTTTTATTCCATTTGAAATACCTTTAGAGGCAGGAAGATTGGGTGATCCCAACAATCTGGCGTTTGAGACAGGCAAATTTATGGTTTTTTGTCCCCGAACATCAGAATGGCCTTTTGAAACGTGGATTGCACCTAAAAGACGAGGGTTTCAATTTGATGAGATTGATGAGGCTGAACTAACTG
>MNXB01000107.1 GCA_001871125.1 Elusimicrobia bacterium CG1_02_37_114 | reverse complement strand
TATGAACAGTTACCATAATCATTTCCGTAAGAAACATTGACCCGATTTAAAGGGGATTGCGACTTCCATACCTACTATAGATAAACCCAAGTCATTTTTATCACGTAAGAAACATTGACCCGATTTAAAGGGGATTGCGACAGTCTGCACCCCGCAAGTCTGCACCCCGCAAGTCTGCATGTAAGAAACATTGACCCGATTTAAAGGGGATTGCGACTATACGGGATTGTTCAAGGTATATTGTCCTGTTTCTGTAAGAAACATTGACCCGATTTAAAGGGGATTGCGACTTAATTCATCTTCTGGAACGAAATCCAATAATCTATGTAAGAAACATTGACCCGATTTAAAGGGGATTGCGACTTTATCAACCTTGACGCATTAGCCATAAAATTTTCCGTAAGAAACATTGACCCGATTTAAAGGGGATTGCGACATAAGCGTTGTAACAACCACCACCACCGATATCTACGTAAGAAACATTGACCCGATTTAAAGGGGATTGCGACTTGTCCTGGTCAAGCATCCTGCTACCATATCGTGTAACATCAGTAAGAAACATTGACCCGATTTAAAGGGGATTGCGACATTTATATCTTAAATTGCAAATTGTCCCGTATTCAGGTAAGAAACATTGACCCGATTTAAAGGGGATTGCGACCATTTATTCCTCCTTCTTAGGCTACCTGCCGTTTAGTAAGAAACATTGACCCGATTTAAAGGGGATTGCGACTATAAGTTTACCCATCCGTAGTTTGCCGATATATTTGTAAGAAACATTGACCCGATTTAAAGGGGATTGCGACCATCGCTGCCTTACCGCTTGTTGAATAAATAGTTTCCAGTAAGAAACATTGACCCGATTTAAAGGGGATTGCGACACCGAATCCCGCACCGAATCCCCCACCGAATCCCACACCGTAAGAAACATTGACCCGATTTAAAGGGGATTGCGACACTGTATTTCGTCCAGATAAATCTGGACGCTACAAGAAATAAGAAACATTGTCCCGATAAATCGGGACGCTACGATGGAAAAAAGTAGCAAATTTCAAGTAGCGTCCCCCTCGTATAAAATAATTACCTCCGTCCCCATTGTTTTGCAATTTGACAATCTTTATTAAAAAATATAGAATAATAGCATGAAAAGAGTTGCTGTGTATCCGGGAAGTTTTGACCCGCCTACAAATGGTCATATTGATATAATTAAACGGGCCTGTGATTTGTTTGATAAAGTTATAATTGCCATAATTGATAATCCAGCCAAGAAACCTGCTTTTACAATAGAGGAAAGGGAATATATGCTTGAGAAATCAATACAGGGTTTATCCGGTGTGGATGTGGAACACTTTTCAGGTCTCTTGGTAAAATATCTCAGGAAGAAGAAAGCAAGAATTATTATACGGGGCTTGAGAGAAATGAGCGATTTTGAGTATGAATTTCAAATGGCACTTATGAATCGTAAACTTGATAACGAAATTGAGACGGTATTTCTTATGCCGGATGAGCGGTGGACATACCTTTCCTCAAGCGTTATTAAGGAAGTAGCGGGTTTGGGCGGAAATGTTAAATGCCTGGTTCCTCCGGTTGTTGAAAAAATGTTAAGAAGGTTATCTAAATGATTTTAGATTCCCCTGTATCATTAAAAAAGTTAGGTGATATGCTCCTTGAAGTTGGTATACTTACCAAAGAGCAGTTAAAAGAAGCCCTGGAACTTCAAAAACAGTCCGGCGGTAAGTTAGGACATATTTTACTTCAATTAGGCTATGTCACTGAAGAGGTGCTATTGACATTTTTAGGAAAACAGGCAGGTATGCAGTTCATTTCCCTGCAGGAATACGGAGATATACCTGAAAGTATAATCAAATCTGTTCCTGAAAGCGTTGTCAGACGGCAGAATTTAATTCCTATTGAAAAAAAGGGTAAAAAACTCACTGTGGCGATGTCTGACCCTTTTAATGTGTTTGCAATAGATGATTTGAAACTTATGACCGGTTTTGATATTAACATAGCAATAGCTCCGGAGAAGGAAATAAAAGAAACCATAGAAAAGTATTATACTGCCAAGGGTTCAATGGAAGATGTCCTTAAAGACATAGATAAAGTAGAAGATACGGATTTAGAGGTTGTTGAGGAAAAGGATGCGGGTGTTGACATTGTTGCTTTGGAAAAGCAGGGTGGAGAAGCACCTGTTGTAAAACTTGTAAATTTTATTTTAGGTGATGCGGTTAGACAGAGAGCAAGCGATATACACATTGAGCCCTATGAGAAGAATTTTAGGGTAAGATATCGTGTTGATGGTGTCCTGCATGAACAACAGCCGCCACCCAAGAAACTGCAAAACGCAATAATTTCACGAATTAAGATTATGGCTTCCCTTGACATTTCTGAACACAGGTTACCGCAGGACGGCCGTATGAAAATAAAAGTTATGGACCATGAAATTGACCTGCGGGTATCAGTTTTACCTACTTCTTTTGGTGAAAAGGTCGTTATGCGTTTATGTGATTCATCTGCACTGTGTGTGGATTTGAACAAACTTGGATTGGAACCGGAATCCTTGGCTATTTTTCAAAAGAATATCACTCGCCCATATGGTATAATTCTTGTTACCGGACCCACAGGAAGCGGGAAAACAACAACATTATATTCTGCTCTTTCAACCGTCAACCATCCGGATTCAAACATTATGACGATAGAAGACCCGGTTGAATTCGTGCTGCCCGGGATAAACCAGGTTCAGGCACGACCTGACATAGGTTTGACATTTTCTGCTGGACTGCGTTCTTTTTTGAGACAGGACCCCAATATAATTATGGTGGGTGAAATCCGTGATACAGAAACTGCCGAAATAGCTATAAATGCTGCTCTGACAGGACATCTGGTTTTTTCTACTCTGCATACCAATGATGCACCCGGTACGATTACAAGGCTTAATAATATGGGTATTGAACCATTCCTAGCAACGTCAACTATTATTATGGTTATAGCACAGCGGTTACTGAGGACAATATGCAAATATTGTAAAGAACCCTATGAGGTATCATCTGAGCATGTCATATCATTAGGCGTAAAGCCGGAGCAGTTGACAGGTAAGAAAGTCACACTTTATCATGGCAGGGGATGTGAACATTGTTCACAAGGGTATCGGGGCAGGTTGGGTTGTTATGAAATATTAGAGATGAGCGATGAATTACGGGAATTAATAATTAAAAAAGTACCCACGCATGTCTTAAGACAGGCAGCAATAAAAAATGGTATGACGACATTGCGGGATAGCGCTCTCAGGAAACTTCTGAGCGGGGTTACCACAGTTGAAGAAGTGCTGAGGGTTACAACAGGTGACATTGGTTAAGGGAAGGGAGGCTGCATGGCGGGTTCTATAATTAATATGCAGGATTTATTGACGCTTATGGTTGAGAAGAAAGCAAGCGATTTACACCTGACAGTAGGATTACCTCCCATGTTACGTATAGACGGCGAACTTATCCCTACTGATTATGATAAAATTATGCCTGACTTGAGTCAAAGATTGATATATTCTTTACTCACTGATGCCCAGAAAGAAAAATTTGAGGCAAATAATGAACTTGATTTATCTTTTGGTATGAAGGGCGTTGGGAGAGTAAGAATGAACATTTATCGTCAGCGAGGGTCTATCGGTGCGGCAATGCGGTCTATCCCCAACAGGGTACCTACTTTTGAAGAACTCACTTTACCGCCGGTTGTTTATGAAATCACTAAATTATACAAAGGACTTGTACTTATTACGGGACAGACAGGCAGCGGTAAGTCAACTACGCTCGCTTCCATTATAGATTACTTTAATGAACACAGACAGTCACATATTGTAACTATAGAAGACCCGATAGAATACGTGCATTTGCATAAGAAATCTATGATTAACCAGAGAGAAGTGGGTAACGATACCACTTCCTTTACTCAGGCATTGAAATATGTTTTAAGACAGGACCCCGATATAATTCTTATCGGGGAAATGCGTGACCTGGAAACAATTTCGGCTGCACTTACTATTGCTGAAACAGGACATCTGGTTTTTGCTACATTGCACACGACTGATGCTCCTTCAACTATTAACCGAATAATTGATGTATTTCCACCGCATCAGCAGGAGCAAATACGAGCACAGTTGTCATTTACACTCCAGATTGTTCTCTCGCAGATGCTTCTACCGCGCGTGTCTGGTAGTGGCAGGGCACTGTGCTGTGAAGTAATGGTTGTGACACCAGCAATTCGTAATCTTATACGTGAGTCAAAAATTGAACAGATAACCATTGCTATGCAGACAGGCGGTAAATATGGTATGCAGACAATGAACACAGCACTCGCGGATCTCTACCTTAAACGGCAAATAAATTACCAGGAGGCGATTTCCCGGACAACTGACCAGGAAGATTTAAGACGTTTAATAGAAAGGCAACCAGTAAAATAGGAATAATTTATGGGACAGTTTAGATATAAAGCAAGAGCTTCAACAGGGACGATAAACGAAGGTGTACTGGAAGCACCTGATTTGAGGTCAGCGACAGACCGTCTTAGGTCACAGAAATTTATAGTGATGGAAATATCAGAATCCAAGAAAGGTTTTTCCTTGGGTTTCCTTAAAATGGGCGGAAAAGTTAAATCCGCTGATTTAACCATCTTCTCCCGGCAACTTTCAACACTTGTTTCGTCAGGCGTACCTATTGTGCAGGGTCTCAGCATACTTGAGGAACAGATAACCAATAAAACGTTCAAGGACGTTGTAGCCAAACTGAGAACGGATATTGAGAGCGGTTTATCAATTACCGATGCTATGGCGAAACACAAAAATTGTTTTAGTGAACTATACGTTTCAATGATAAAAGCCGGTGAGATTGGTGGCATACTTGATGTCATTCTTGATAGACTTTCCGGATACATGGAGGACGCTGAAGCACTTAAGGGTAAAATAAAGGGTGCTATGATGTACCCGATGGTTATCGGGATTATTGCTGTTCTTGCAACAACATTTTTATTGACAGGTGTTATACCGCAGTTTGCGACAATTTTTATTAGTATGGGAGTAGAGTTGCCTTTACCGACAAGAATAGTGCTTGCTCTGTCCGGGTTTCTAAAATCATTTTGGTATTTAGTTTTTTCAGTTCCGATAATTTGCTTTATTGCATTTAAACAATCTGTCAAACGTATAGAGGCGTTTGCATTTAAGGTAGATGCTATTAAACTGAAAATACCCGCTTTTGGTATTTTGATAAAAAAACTCGCAATTTCAAAATTTTCACGCACTTTTTCTACATTGGTAAAATCCGGAGTGCCTATTCTGCAGGCGCTTGATACAGTAGCAAAAACTGCAGGTAATAAGGTTATTGAAAAGGCAATACTTGCTGCCAGAGAGAAAATTCGCGAAGGCGAACGGCTGTCTCCGCCACTGAAGAAAAGCGGTGTGTTTCCGCCCATGGTAGTACAGATGATATCTGTTGGCGAAGAAACAGGCACTCTTGATGTTATGTTAGCAAAAGTATCTGATTTTTATGAACGTGAAGTTGATGATGCTGTAAAAGGACTGACAAGTATGATTGAGCCGATAGTTATTGTGCTTATGGGTGCTGTCATTGGTACGATTGTACTGGCGATGTTTTTACCGATGTTCCAGATGACCGATATGATGGCAAAATGATTTTTTCAGGACGGGGTATTGACAAATCGTTCAAAGTATGTTATATTATCATAGACGATTTCGCAAAAGTTATAATCGTGAAAAAAGGAGGTGTTATAAGATATGAAAAAAACTAAAGGTTTCACTCTTATTGAGTTGATGGTAGTTATTGTAATTTTGGGCATACTTGCTGCAGTAATTGCACCAAGAATTCCTGGCTTTGTAAATAAAGCAAAAGAGGGGAAAACCAAAGGTAATCTTGGAAACTTGCGTTCCGCTATGAACATTTACTACAGTGACAAAGATGGGGTTTATCCGACGACTACCGATTTGGCTGGTGCTCTTACGCCCAAGTATATCAAAGAAATACCTGAGGCAGAAATGCCACCGAATCATGCCGCGAGTAATGCTGTTGTTACAATATCACCCTTAGGCGATGCTGGAGGTTACGCCTACGAAGAGGATTCTACCGAAGATGGTTGGGGAGATATTGTGATAAATTGTAATGCTCACACTGACAGTTCTAGTACGGCATGGAGTTCTTACTGAGAATTCGGCAATGCTTTAGAAACAGAAGAATCAAAAAGGGAGGATAGAAAAAATCCTCCCTTTTTTTGTATAATAAATCATATGAGTTGTCTCTTTATTGATTATTGGTCACTGATTATCATTGCACTGGGTTTATTTTTAGGCAGTTTTGCCAATGTATTGATTTACCGGTTACCAAAAGGCGAATCAATCCTGCTGCCGGGTTCCTACTGTCCAAATTGCAGGAAATCAATAAGGTGGTATGATAATGTCCCTGTATTCAGTTATATTCTTCTAAAAGGTAAATGCCGGGACTGCAAAACCGCAATTTCCCTGCAGTATCCTGTTTTTGAATTATTGACCGCCCTATCGTTAGTAATTATCTGGTTCAGGTTCAATTACCCGATGTATCTTTTTATTGGGTATGCTCTTTTTGTTTTCTGGCTCATTGTTATTTCAGGCATTGATTTTAATCACAGAATCATACCCGATGAGTTGTCCATGTCACTTATAGTAATCGGGCTTTTATTTTCTCCTTTTAATTTGAATTTAGGTGAAAACGCTGGGACACGGGTTTTAACAAGCGTTATCGGTGGAATATCCGGACCCCTGTTGTTTTATATAATTTCATATGCCGGCAGTAAAGTTTTTAAAAAAGAAGCTTTGGGCGGCGGCGATATAAAATTAGTTGCAGGCATTGGCGTTTTTCTGGGCTGGTATGTATTAATTATTTCAGTTTTCCTAGGGTCACTGATAGGCACTATCGTTTCGCTTATCCTGATATTACTTAAGAAAAAATCTTTTGGCGATTATCTTCCTTATGGACCTTTCCTTTCTTTAGGTGCATTCCTTGCACTTATATTTCTATGAAGAAAGATTTTTTATGCATTTCTATAATTGCCTGTCTTGTATTGATTTTCTTCAGCAATATATTCTTTACCTCAAATACTTTTTTCCAGAGAGATACCCTTACATTATTTCATCCCTGGATGGAATTTTCAAAAAACAGTTTGCAAAAAATGGAAATACCGTTGTGGAACCCCTACACATATTGCGGTATGCCATTTATGGCAAATATGCAATCAGGCGTTTTTTATCCGTTAAACGCAATGTTCTGGTTGACTGATTTTGTATCGGCATACAAGATATACCTGTTTTTGCATTTTTTTCTTACAGGTTTGTTTATGTACTTGCTCCTGCGGGATTTCAAACTTGATAATGGACAGGCATTGGTTGGAGCGGTCTTATGGACATTCAGCGGCAGTATTGTAACGAGACTGGAATTTTTGAGTGTTTTAAGTACAACTATATGGCTGCCACTGGAATTTCTTGTTGTCAGAAAACTGATAGATAATGCGAACAAAAAAAACATAATTTTATTATCTCTTGTTTTCGCAATACAATTTTTCGCAGGGCATCCCCAGGAGATGTCCTACGGCATATCATTCCTGACATGTTATGTATTGTATCAGACAATTGCACGGAAGAAAATGAAGATATTGTTAAATTATACTCTAGCAGGTCTATTAGCGATTTTTCTTTCCGCAGTCCAATTATTACCATCATTTGAATTTACATTAAATTCTGCCCGATATCAGGGTGAATCCGTCTGGTCTAAAGAGGAAAAAGCGAAGTATCTTTCTTTGGAACCAGGAAATTTTTATAATGTCCTCTACCCATCTTTTCACGATGATATGAAGAAAAAGCAAAATAATTTAACTAAACCCGAACATTTTTGGATAACCAGGCACTATATTGGAATATTGGGTTTTGTTTTAGCAATATTAGGATTTTTCTATTTTAGAGAGAAAACAAGATGGTTTCTTTTGGTTTTATTGATGTTATGTTTATTCCTTGCCCCCGGTAAATACTCGCCCTTGTATAATTTTTTATATAATTTTTTTACACCATTACGAATGGTCCGCCACATTGGAACGATTATGTATATCGTTACCTTCATCCTTTGTGTATTCAGCACATTTGGTTTAAAATTTACCAGGAAGAAATCTTTGGCAATAATGTGTTTGTGCATCATTTTTGCAGAGTTGTATTTATACAGCAGAAATCTTTTTCTTGTTACATCAGGGGAAATATTCTATACAGAAAGTAAAAAAAATAATTTTTTGGTTAAAAACAAGGGGCTTCACAGGTTTGTCCATACCCCATTGACATATTATGGAAATTTACAAATTTCCGCAAAAAATATTTTTGATTATTCTATTAAATATCGTGACAGATTTTATGGAAATGTCAACATTATACATAAACTGTTTAATTTTTATGGTCAGGATACTGAGCCTGACCGGTTCATAACTTTTGCAGATAAGGTTTTTTCAAAAACTTCCCTTGACGATGCCTCCAGACTTTTTGGCTTAGCAAATGTCAGATATGTGTTGAGTTATAAAAAAATCAATACAGAAAAATATAAAGAAGTTCTTTTTGATGATTTTTATATATATGAAAATAAAACATACCTGCCGAGAGCAAGTGTTGTCGAGAATGCAGTAGTTAAGAAAAAAGAATATGTCCTTAATTATTTAGACAGCGATAAGTTTAACCCGTATAGGAGTATAGTAATAGAAGAAGATGAGATTCTTCTCCCCGATAAAAATCATCGGCGTCTGAATAAAAAAGACGTAAAAATCATTGATTATCAACCGAGCATAATAAAATTTGAAACAATTACAGATTCGCCTGCCTGGTTATTGTTGAATGATGCTTTTTACCCCGGCTGGAAAAGTTTCATTGACAATAAACAGGTTAAAATTTACAGGGCAAATTATTTATTCCGTGCCATTAATCTGCCGGCGGGCAGGCATTTAGTGACTTTCAGATACGAGCCTTTTAGTTACAAATTAGGAAAAATTATTAGTTTATTGACATTCTTTGGGTTATTAATAGCAAAAGCATGCTCAAAATTCAGATATTTTTAACCATTTCGGTTGTCTTGACAATGGAATAATATTCTGGTATAATAATTAAGTACTGAAGTATGTCTGGAATAGAGGCTTTAGCCTCGTTATATAGAGTATAGATTATAACCCCGATAAATCGGGGAATTCCTGGAGTTAATCCTTCAGGATTTTACTGGAGACATAACAATGATATTGAATAATCTGTTTAAATCAAAAAGTATTTTAGGGATTGATATAGGCTCCCATTCTATAAAAATTATTCAGCTTAAAGGTCTCCCCGGTAAGTGGGTATTGGAACGTTGGTCTATTTTGCCTTTGCCAGAGGAGACTGTAGCGCAGGAGGTAAATCCTGTTGAAAAGAAAAATGCAATAGTAAAAACAATTAAAGATTATATCTCAAGTCAAAAAGTAAGTGTAAAAAACAGTGCGATATCCGTTTCTGGTAGTTCAGTCATTGTACGTTATGTGAAATTCCCCAGGGTTACAAAAGAGTATCTTTCAAAAAACATTCAATTTGAATCGGAACCATATATACCATTTGACGTTCGTGAAGTAAATTTAGGATTTTATATTTTAGGTAATATAACTGAAGAAGGTCAGGAGAAGACCGAAACAGTACTTGTTGCCGCTAAAAAAGACATTGTGCAAAACAGAACTGAGATACTTCGGGAGGCCGGGCTGATACCCGTTGTTATAGACGTTGATGCATTTGCTATTGAGTCAAGTTACGAAATAAATAAAGACAAAGAGGAATTGGTGTTAGTCGTTAACATTGGGGCAAATGTTTCTAATTTAAGTATAATTGAGAACGGTGTATCAAAAGTAGTAAGGGACATCTTTCTTGGAGGCGATACTTTCACTAAAACATTACAAAAAAATTTACAGTGCGACTATAAAACCGCTGAGGAATTGAAAAGAAAACATGAATTGCTTGTATCTGCAGAAGATAAAGAAAGAGCATTAAAAGAGGATAATAAGGAAGCGTTGCAGGTATCCAATATACTTTCAGGCATAGCACGTGATTTACTGGGTGAAGTACACCGTTCTATTGATTTCTTTTATGCACAAAAAGGCGAACAGCATGCGATTAACAGAATTCTTCTCTGTGGAGGGAGTGCCCTGCTTAAAAATATTGACAAGTATTTTGAACAAGAATTAAAAATTCCCGTTGAAATATTTAATCCACTTGCTAAAGTTGAAAAGCAAGTAGAAGTACCGCAGGAATGTCTGCCAATATTAAGTGTTGCTTGTGGATTAGCTACAAGACGGCAAGATGATGTTAAATAGTTTACCGAAGGGTCTATATGATAAAAATAAATCTAATTCCGCGCGAAGCACTTGAACAGGAAGCAAGGAAACAGGTTATTATACTGGCGGGTTTGGGCGGAGTCGTTGTTTTATCGCTTGCCATAATTCTTTTGGCTGCACGGATTTTGGTCCAGAAAAACCTTGTTTCAGAACTGAATTCATTAGAGAATGAGATAGCAAAGTATCAAACAGTTGTTAATGAAGTGAAGAAAATTAAAGAAGCAAATGCTGCGCTTGAAGCAAAGAAGAGTATCATTGAAAGACTTATGAAAAACAGGTTGTTATATCCAAAGTTTATGGAGGAGTTTATTGAGTTGTTGCCGTCAAGTGTGTGGGTTACCTCGCTTAATACAACTTTTGATACAGGCATACCCAATGGATTCAAAATGAATTTTGTCTGTACGGCATTTGATGTTTTTGATGTTGCAAATTTGATAGACAATTTAGAAAAATCACAAAAATTCAGTAAAGTTGAAGTAGGGACCATAAATTCTAGTCCTGCAGGTGAACGTGAAATTATACAATTTACCATAAATTGTGAATACAGGGCTGGTTAAAGGAGAGGTGTTTTTAAGTGAAAAAAGAACAGCAAGTTTATATAGCAATTGGGCTCGGTATCATTTTAGTTATTTTTATATACCTTAAATTTCTTTTAGGACCGGTCAATAAAAACATAACGCAAACAAAGAATAAAATTCAGCAGTCAGGACAGATGCTTGCAGAAGCGAAAAGAGAAGCAGATAATTTAGAAATCTTACAGGCTCAAATGAAAGTCCTTGAGTTAGAAGTGACGGATTTACAACAACGTTTACCCAAAGGTAAAGAAATACCTGATTTATTGAGACGGGTAACAAAAATTGCTCAGCGGTTTGGTGTCAAAATAAATAATTATCAACTCCTGGCTATAAAACCCGGACAGGACTATGATGAATTTCCGGTTACCCTGCAAATATCAGGAAATTTTCATTCAATAGGAAATTTTCTGGCAGAATTAGGGCAGGAAGAAAGGATATTTTCAGCGTCCAATTTAATACTTACCTCTCAGTCACTCCCGAAGGAAGGAATTACTGTAACAGGCGGAATTACTATAATTGCTTATGTAGCAAAGGGCGGGGCGTAATGAATACTGTGGAATACAAACATATAGTCCTTTATGCTTTGTGTGTTTTAATAATAGGATGCGGAAGAAAGTTAGAAGTTAAAGGGGTAGAGAAAAAGGAAAAAGCAAAACCAGTAGTAGTTTTGCCTGAGAAGAAAGTTGAAGCGAAATATGTTTACCGTGGGCATATTCGCCGTGATCCGTTTGTATCACTGGAGGGTAAAAAAATATTATCACCTTATTTGAATTCTCAGGGAGAGGGACGAATGCCTCAAATCGGTTTACTTACTTTAAAGGGCATAGTGAATGACAAAACCGGTAAAATTGCTCTACTGTCAACACCGCAGGGGAGCTATATATTAAGAAATAATATCCTTTATGACAATAGAAATCGCATTGTTAAAGGTATAACCGGGAAAATCTTTGAGAGAAGTGTAAAAATAATAACTAATGATAATTTTGTACGTGAAATAAAGTTTGGAGGAATAGAGTAAAGAACTTTACCTGGAGGAGAAAAACACATTATGAAAAAATGTATTTTTAACACTAAAGGTTATGTCTGGTTTTCGTTTATTATCCTTCTATTATCTATTTGCACAAATATAGAAAGCAAAAACAATAAATTTTATTTATTAAATGATATAATTCCTGATGGAAACAAAATAAGTATTATTACTACGGGACCTATTGAATATAGTGTATTTAAAATACCAAGTCCACCAAGGCTGGTAATTGAACTTACTAATATAGAGCACAATGCACCTAATAAAAAAGATATTTCTGTCGGTGGAGAGATAATAA
>MNXB01000108.1 GCA_001871125.1 Elusimicrobia bacterium CG1_02_37_114 | reverse complement strand
TTAACTAAACCCGGAAATAAAAACAGATTAGAATTTCCCGCTGCTTATCCATACAAAGAATTATTTAATCAAGCAATAAAAAATATTAACAAAATGAAACAAATATGAAATATTCAAAAATTTGCAAGGAATTTAAAAATTTCAAAGAACGTTTATCGTCTGAAATGAATTTAAAAAATGCGTTTTTCACGCATTTTTCAGGAATACACTCGTTATAGTCTATATCAACAATTCCATCTTCTCTTATAGTTGTTGCTTTAACAGGACAAGCATTAACGCAAGGTGCTTTCTCACAGTGATTGCACAATACAGGCACGAAGTCCCTTTTGACATCCGGATATTTACCTGATTCAATATCAAGAACACGACGATAGACAACCCCGGGTGGCAAAACATTTTCTGCTTTGCAGGCAATAGTACAGGCATAACAACCTACGCATTTTCTTAGATCTATGACCATTGTCCATTTACGTTTTTCTTGTGGTTTAGAAAGCGCCCTTTTTAAATCTTCTTGCATCCTTAATAGAATATCTTCTTTTGTTTCTGTTAGTAGCATACTAAACCCTCCTTATCTATCTCGTTAGTAACTACTCACTGAAGGGTGTCATTCTAAGGAGCAGTGAATAGATACCTTAGGTCAGCCTAAAAACCGGTCCAGGTTTTTCCCGACTATTTCAATTCCAAAATTCCAAAAAATTCTCTTGACAAAATCCTTGATAAAATCTTTTATTTTTTATATAATCACTTTTATGGAAATCAGAGAAGAACAATTTGTTTTTCTTTATTCTGATAAAACAAGAGTTCGTCATTTTCACAAAAGAATTAAAAATCGCATACTTGAATTTGTCGTTCAGTTGGAAATACTCGTTAAAAATAAATGGCAACCTGTTATCCGGTATGACACCAGACACGGTTTCGCCCATAAAGACATTATTCATCCATCCGGAAAAACTGAAAAAATACCTTTGCCGGTTCAGGATTTTAATGATGCCATGACACTTGCAGAGGAAGAATTGCATGCAGAATGGGAAATTTTTAGAACGGTATTTCTGAAGGAGGTGCGAGATGAGTAAATTAAATTTCTGGGAATTACAACGCAGTATCGGTTTTGAGTTTTCAAGATACATTCTTAAACATCCTGAATTTGCAAAACAAATTCCTGCTAATGCCCTGATAGTTTTCCAGATTGAAAACAATCCCGAATTCAGCAAATGGGCAAAAAAGACGGCGACACTGAATAAAGAACCAGGACAGAAAATACTGACAGTTGAAATAGAAAAACTCCTCCCGCCGTTTGAAACACGGCTCGTCAACCCGCATTTAGAGTTATCTTTAAGTATTTGATTTTTCATATCAACTACAGGATTAAGGGTTACAGTTTATTCTTCCTAAAAACTAACTTCAAAAACATTACCACTCCCCTTCCTTTTCCTACTTTTTTTCATTACCAAAAAATTCACTCAAAAATATTTGTAATTATAAAAAAAATATTGTATAATTAAATTATATCTAAACCACAGAAGTCTAAACATAATTCAGGAGGTGTAATTACTATGGGTTCCAATAGACAAGTTGTTCAAATAGAATATCCTCAGGAAATCTTAATTTCACTGAAAGAAACTCCAGATGAATTTTCCAAGGAAATTAGAACAGCAGCAGCAGCAAAACTATACGAACTTGGTAAAATATCTTCTGGCCGTGCTGCAGAATTAGCTGGTATTTCGCGGATAAGTTTTTTACAATTACTCAGTCGTTATAATGTATCCATATTTAATATAACAAAAAATGAATTAGAGAAGGATACGCAAAATGCCTGATGTTGTCATTACAAATACTTCACCTATTTTCTACTTACACAGATTAGGTCTTTTGTGGGTGCTTGAGAAACTGTATAAGAAGATAGTTGTTCCACAAGCAGTTATTTTAGAACTTGAGGAAGGCAAATTGCAAGGAGAGGATATTCCAAACCTTGCTGAGTATCCTTGGATTCTAACTCAACAAGTAAAATCTGCTCAACATCTTAAATTAGTAGCGGATTTGGGTCCGGGAGAATCTGAAGTATTGGCGTTAGCATTACAAAATCCGAATTCACTTGTTATTCTTGATGAAAAAATAGCTCGTTCTATAGCTGAATTAGCAGGACTAAACTTCACAGGTACGATAGGGGTTATTTTGAAAGCAAAAAATCAAGGATATATTAGTTCCGTAACTGAAGTTATTGAACAACTTTTTAGTATTGGATTTAGAATAAGTGACAAAATGAAAGAACATATTCTAATATTATCTGGAGAATCTCCATCTTGTGCCTACTTGAACCGCTGATTAACAACTCCGCAACTACTTGCCTCTTAAACGAAAAACCTGCTAAAAAACTTGCCTGCCTGCCTGTTGACAAATCTTTTCATTTTTGTTATAATTTTTCCGCCCACCGCTAAAACGTCGGCGGGTGAGGAGGTAATATTTATGGCATATGCAGACACATTAAAAGTATTTGGAGTTCTTCGTAAAAAATTTGATGAAGCGTCATCCGAAGCAATAGCAACGGCTGTTGAAACCGCTCTGGAAACAAATAATGCCGCTATGCTTGATAAAGTGGCGACAAAAGATGACTTAAGAAAATTAGAAATTAAAATAGAACAAGTGAAATCAGAACTTATCAAATGGATGTTCATATTCTGGATCGGGCAGTTCGCATCAATTACAACGGTTCTATTCCTGTTTTTCAAAAGATAATTTTTTATGATTATCGCTGATTATCGGGAGGTGATTATCGGATATACTTTTAGTCATTTTTTGTATTCCCCCTATTCTGTAATTCATTTCGATAAAGTGTAACTGATCGTCTTGAGATTGATAGTTTTAACTCTTCTTCTATTTTCATTTTAAGTTCTCGGTCAGAACCGATGTTTTTGTTTCTATCCAAAAGTTCTTCAATATATTTTTTTATTATTGTTTTTTTATTTGGAAAGAAATATCTTAACGGTTTCTCCTCGTGCCAGGGAGTTTCAATACTTTTATATCTGATTACACGACAGACATGACTGGGAGATATATCTAATCTTCTGCTCAATTCTCGCTGAGTAAGGGGTTTTAAATCCAAAGAATCCCCGGATTTCAAATAATTACTTTGATATTTTATAACACTCTCTAATGTCCGATGTATCGCCTGTTTACGATTGTTAATTAGTTCTAAATTTTGAACTAATTTGCCGAGTTCTTCTATTTCTGTTTTTGCGAAATAGTTCTGTGTTTTTAGCTGTTTAATTTTTTCATAATCAATGACATATTTCCCACGATATAAGATAAAATTTGAATAATTGATTGTGTGTTCCCCATTCTCTTTTAGAATCGTAGCAATTTTAGCATAGTGGACTCCGCTGATTTTGTTTTCTATCACGTTTGAAGAATGAAAAAATTCATTCTGAATAAGCAACTCATCAACTAATTCTTTTATCCTGTAAATTTCTTCTATTGATAAATCACACTCACTGATAATTGTTGAATCTGAAATGGATTCGTTATCCAGGAAATATTTCTTAAATCTGACATATCCTAAATTTCTAATTATCTGTATAACCTTTTTTTGTCACTCAAGATGGATTCTATATCCAAAGATTTCTTATCTGAAAAAATGTCTTCTTTTAGTTCATAAAAGTATGAAGACAAACTTGTATGAGAAAACCTCTGTAATCTGATACTTAGAAAAAGCGTGAAAACGCATAAAATTTATATATAAAATACTTGAATTACCGAGAATAAAAATGTATAATAACAGTCAAAAACTTGTCCTGACAGAACCTTCACTAATAGTGAACATTGTGTCAAATGCCAAAAGGTATACAAAAACTACAAATTATCGTCGGCGAAAAGAACCTTACCCACTTTGGTGGAATCTTCTTAATTCACTGGTTTTGCAAAAAACTCAAACTAAAGTGGATTTTGCAAAGAGGAATCCAATTCAATCAAAGAATCGGTTTATATCACCCTGTAGAGTTAATATTAGCAATAATATTTACCATAATAGCTGGTATAAATCGCTTGAGCAAGACAAAAATATTGCAAGGGAATGGAGCATTTCAAAAGATAGTTGGTTTAAAGAAATTCCCCTATGCAAGCAGTCTCAGAAGATTTCTGAAACGAACCAATCCCCTAATCATTTCTGCTATAAACAAAATACACGACAAATTACGATTGAAGATGTTTCATCTTCCACACCCCAGAACAAGTATTCTTTTAGATTTCGATTCAACTGCTGTAACAATTTACGGCAAACAAATAGAAGGAGCAGAAGTTGGTTACAATCCTGGCAAGAAAGGGAAGCGTTCATATCATCCACTTGTATACTTCGAATACCACACAAAAGATTTTTGGCATGGAATATTGAGACCCGGCAATGTGTATACTTCTTTTGGTGCTCCACAATTCTTGCAGGAATGTCTGCAGAAAATTCCACCATATATTTATCGTATCAGAGTACGAACAGATTCTGGTTTTTTCGATCACAAATTCATAAAACCTTTAGACGAGAAAAGGATTGGATATGTAATAGTAGCCAAATTAACCAAAACCATAAAAGGGAAACTACATGATTTGCACTATCGCAAGTTCAAGAAAGGTTGGTCGGTAGCGGAATTCCAATATACACCGTATGGTTGGAAGAAACCACATCGGTTTGTGGTAATTCGCAGAAAATTACCAAACAAACCACAAGAACAACCGACACTATTCACTTTAGAACGATATTCTTACCAGGTGTTTGTAACAAACCTTTTCTTGAAACCAGAAAACATATGGTACTTTTATCGTGCCCGAGCAAGCATAGAAGTTCATATCAAAGAGCTAAAACAAGATTTTTTCTTAACAAAAATACCGACAAACAAATTTTTGGCAAATCAAATGTATTTTTCTTTACTTCTTTTTGCTTACAATATAGTCAACTGGTTCAAACGACTTTGTCTACCACAAAAATTAAAGAATGCGACATTAGAAACAATTCGTACCGATATTTTTGTTTTACCGGCAAAATTAGTCAACAAAGAACACCAAAATATACTCAAATTACCAGAGGAATATATTTCAACACAATTACTGGATTACATTATGAACAAAATAGAAAAACTAAAGATCATATAAATTTTGCGGGTTTGCAAAATTTTCAAAACTATGTTCCGTCGTAGCACTATAAATTTTATGCGTTTTCACGCTTTTTCTAAGTATTACAGAACGGTTATTTTTCAAAAATGTGGGAAGATATCCATTTATTTTATCAATTGCCTCTTCAATGATGGAATTGTATTTTAATTTGAACTCCGGCTGTTTATGAGAAATTGTTGCCCAAATAGTTTTTCTTAATTGAGGAACACCTTCTTTTGTTACTGCAACTGTTTTTACAACTTCAATACCTAAAATTTGGGAAAGTTTTTTTATATCAATAGCTATTCCTCGGTCTTTGGCTTCATCATGCATATTCAAATCAAGAATTAAAGGTAACCCCGTCTCGAGCAATTGAACGGTCAAAAGTAACGTTCTTTTTAAATTTTTACTATCTGCAACCTGAATAACGGTTTTTATACCTTTATCTAATAATATATCAGAAGTAACCATTTCATCTTCTGAATGAGGAATAAGAGAATTTACACCCGGAGTGTCAATAACCTGAAAAGTCTCCCTGTCAAATTTGTCTATACCCGTTGAAATATCTACGGTTGTTCCTGGATAGTTTGAAACAGCGACATATTTTCCAGTGAGAGAATTAAATATTACACTTTTACCTACATTGGGATTACCCACTAAAACAATCTTTTTCATAATTAAGTAAAATCCTGAAGGATAAAACCCTAAAGGGTAAATTCCTGGAATTAAGGGTTTACCCTTTTAAATTCCTGGAATTAAGGGTTTACCCTTTTATAATTTCCTTATATATTAAAATAACGAGGCTAAAGCCACGAATAGAGCCTTCAGGCTCGTTACCTGTTCCTGCATATATCCTTGATTACATAATAGGTGCTATCTAAAATATATTCAAGTTCTCGTTTTTTTATAGATAACGGGGGAAACAAATATATAACGTTACCTAATGGTCTTAAAATAAGTTTCTTTTTTAACCCGTATTTATATATCTCTAATCCTATTCTTTCTTTTAAACTGAACGTCTCTTTTGTTTCTTTATTCTTAACCAACTCCATAGCTCCGAGTAGCCCTAGATATCTTACATCACCAACTATAGCTAAATCCCTGAATTTTTCTAATCCTTTGTAAAATAATGGAATCAAATTCCTTAATTTATCTAAAGTTTTCTCTCTTTCAAAAAGTTCAAGGCTGGCTAAGGCACAGGAACAGGAAAGCGGATTCGCTGTATAGGTATGTCCGTGATAGAATGTTTTCCCTTTTTCATAATCATCATAAAATGCGTTATAGATGCTGTCGGTGGTCAAAGTAACTCCTAATGGAAGATATCCTGATGTTATTCCCTTTGAAAGACACATAAAGTCCGGTTTAATATTTACATGATTACACGCAAACATTTTTCCTGTCCTACCAAAACCCGTAGCCACTTCATCTAATATCAAATGGACGTTATATCTCTTTGTTAATTCTGCTGCTCTTTTCAAATATTCTTTCGGATATACTATCATACCACCGGCTGCCATAACTAAGGGTTCTAAAATCATACCGGCAATTTCATTATTTTTCTTTTTTAGGATAACTTCCAATGGTTCTATACAGTCAAAACTGCAATAATCTCTTTCTTTCCCCACTGGACAGCGATAACAATAAGGTGAAGGAATTTTAAAGGACGTGAAAAATAGCGGTTTAAATACTTCATTGAACAGGTCTATGCCGCTAACACTCATAGCGCCAATAGTATCGCCGTGATATCCATAATCCAATGAAATAAATTTTGTTTTATTTTTCTTACCAATGTTTTGCCAGTATTGGAAGGATATTTTAAGTGCGGTTTCAACTGCAGTAGAACCATTATCAGAAAAGAAAATTTTATTCAAATTTTTTGGTGAAATGCTAATAAGTCTTTCTGATAAAAGGATAGCGGACTTATGAGTAAAACCTGCAAATAATACGTGTTCCAAAGAATTGAGTTGTTTTTTAATCGCTTCTTTTATTTTTGGATGATTATGTCCATGGACATTGCACCACCAACTTGAAATTGTATCATAATAAAAGTTATCTTTATTATCGTAGAGTTTTACTCCTTTAGCCCTTTCTATTAAAATCGGCGGCAACTTCTCACAGTCTTTCATCTGCGTATAAGGGTGCCATATATACTTAAGGTCTTTTTTTATCCAGCTATTCATCTTATTATTTCTTATCTAAAACACTAATAATCTGTTTTCCTATAGGAATAAATTTCTTATATAATAAGTCATTATCCTTTAACCTCGGCAGTATTCCTAATATCGTTTCACCTGTCAGTGTTCTTATTATTTCTGGATTATCCCTTAAAATAGTTTTGCTAACATTTACAGATTGATTATTGAATGCGATACCTATTATTTTCATATTTCTTCTCTTTATCGCTTCTATAGTAAGTAACGTATGATTAATAGCACCCAATTTATTGCATGCAACAATCAGTACCGGAAGATTCAATTCCCTGGCTACATCTATCACCAATCTTCTTTTGTTAAGAGGAACCAAAGCCCCGCCTATTCCTTCTACTATCACAAAATCAAAATTCTCAGACAAAAATTGAAAATTGCGTTTAATTTTATCTATGCTAATTGATTTTCCTTCTAAACGTGCTGACAGGTGAGGAGAAGAAGCAAATTTAAAGAGATACGGACACATATAGGGTAGATAAGGTCCTAAATCTTGTTTTCTTTTTTTCATTAGTTTTAGATGCACGTCAATGTCAGCGGGAAATTTGTCCACCCCTGTTTGAATCCATTTTTGAGTTATAACTTTATATCCTCCATTTATAAAAAATCTACCTAACAATCCGGCTATTATCGTCTTTCCTACACCTGTGTCTGTGCCTGTAATAAAAATCTGTTTCATTTTGTTCCCATTAGGAAAGTATAAAAGGGTAAACCCTTAATTCCTGGAATTTACCCTTTAGGGTTTTATCCTTCAGGATTTTACTTCCCCTGCAAAAGAAAACCTGGTATGTTGTTATTATCTTTCCCTTTTGGGCAGAAAATTCTTTTCTATAAATATTCTCTAACTCAGTAATCGTATTGAGTGACCAGGGAGTGCCTGCCATTATACCATTACCTCTGGTGCCGGTATATTTTATTGTTTTTAATAGATCCAGTAAAGAGGCATATTTCTCTTTAAGGATTTCTTCTTCAATTTCAACTTCATTAAATAACCTTCTTAATATTTTCTCCATATCCTGCTTTTTTATAAAATTATGCGCGGTTATTTGTTCATGTTCCTTAAAAGTTTCTTTTAAGGATTTTTCTAATTCAAAAAAAGTAAGAGGACCGAATATGGAGAATATAATAGAGCCATTTAAATTAAGTAGTTCCTTATACTTAAATAAAGTCTTTTCTAAATTTTCAAACCATTGAAAACTTACGTTGGAACTTATAATATCAAAGCGTTCCCTGAAATTTATTGTTTCGCCATCTGCCACAATAAATTCTATTTCCTTGTGTTTTAATTTCTTCTTTGCTATTTGAATCATTTCTCCGGATATATCCATAGCTTTTATTTGTGCAGTTTGAAATTTATTTCTCAAAAGTTTAGTGTAATTCCCTGTTCCACAGCCTACATCTAAAATCCTGATAAACCCTTCTTGACCCTGTGAGAAAACAGCAAAATTATCTGTTTCAATCCTGTTTATAAGTTTTAATGCACAAAGATTTTGAATATCTGAATATTGGTCATAATATTTAGCGTATTTTGAAAAGTTTTTTATTATTATCTCTTTGTCAATCATAGAAATTTATTGAAGTTTTCTTTGGAAAAGGGCATGTGTCCTGCATCTTTAATACATATGAATTTTGAATGAGTTAATACGCTTTTAATATCAATGGCTTCCTGCATAGGTGCAATCCTATCGTGTTCTCCATGTATAATCTTTATTCTTTCTATACCATTTAACAATTCGGGATTTATTTCTGCCTTTTCCAAATACTCCAGGGTTTTAAGTAAATAGTTTAAATTGAATTTTTTATAGTAGTCTTCAAGAAGGTTTTCTCTAAACCACTGCATTTCTTCTCTATTAGAGAAACATTGTTTATAAAATTTATACAGGTATCCTTTTTTGTTTCTTTTAAGGTATTTCCTTATTGCTGCTATCTCCCCTCTTTCGTATTTCTTCCGTATACTAACCAGGATAAGTTCGTTAATTATATCTGGATGGCGTCCTGCAAATTCTACTGCTACAAAACCACCTAATGACCAACCAAAGAGAGAAATTTTTTTCACTTTATTTCTTCTTAATTCTGCTAAAAGATCTTTTTTGAAACAGAAAGGTGAAAAGTCAACCGGCAAAAAATAATTAAAATCTAAATCTAAACAATTGAAAATTCTATAGTCGGTTGCCCAGCCCGGAATAATCACAACTGAATCCCTGTAATTTCTGTCTATATACTTAAATGTCATAGATCCTGCAAATATCGTCAACAAGTTTTTCCAATATATTTTTAGAATGCTGCCAGGTTAATGAGAATCTTAACCTGGCTTCACCCGCCGGAACCGTTGGCGGCCTGATAGGAAGAACATAATATCCGTTTTTTTTGAGATTTTCGCTTAATTTAATGGCTTTCTGACTATCTCCAATAATTAGCGGGATAATCTGAGATGTCCCCTTTACTCTGAATCCATGTTTTTGTAATTCCTGGCGGAGATAATTTGCATTTTCTAAAAGTGTCTTCCTGCGAAATGGCTCATCCCTTACTAAGTCCAAACTAACTAAGTTGGCTGCTATAACAGAGGGTGGTAAAGCTGTTGAATATATAAAACTCCTGCATATATTTATCAAATATTCTTTTACCCTGTTTGAACAGGCCAGGTAAGCTCCAAAACTTCCCAGGGCTTTGCTAAATGTACCCATTATCAAATCAATATTACCGGTTAAATTTTCCTCTTCAACTACTCCTGAGCCGTTTTCCCCGAATATACCTGTTGCATGCGCCTCATCCACCATAATCATAGAGTTATATTTTTCTTTTAAACTGACAATTTCCTTCAAGGAAGGTCTGTCTCCGTCCATGCTAAAGATTGTTTCGGTAATGATCAGGGATTTCTTAAACTTATGTCTCTCTTTTTTCAATAAGGATTCTAAGTGGTTTAAATCGTTGTGGTTGAAACGAAAGAATTTAGCTTGAGATAAAATTATCCCATCAATTATACTGGCATGATTTAACCTGTCAGAAAAAATGACATCGTCTTTTCTACAAAGTGAACTTATAATACCAACGTTGGCTTGATAACCTGAATTGAAAATCAGGGCAGCCTCTTTACATTTAAATTCGGCTGTCCTGTTCTCCAATTGATGATGAATGTTTAAATCCCCGCTTAATAGTCTGGATCCGGAAGAACTTGTTCCTAATTCTTCCGTGGCTTTTCTTGCTGCTTCTTTAAGTCCGGGATGTTGTGAAAAACCAAGATAATCATTTGAAGAAAAATCAAAATATTCGTTCCCGTTAAGACAAATTTTTCCTTCTCTGCGATAGCTTACTGCTCGTAAAGATCTAAAAAGCCCGCTGTTTTTTCTTTCCTGTAAGAATTCTTCTATTCTGTCCATAACCTTTTTATCTCTTTAATAAGTCTGTAATCTTCTTCTATATCTCTTCCTTTGATTGTTAGATATCCGCCTATAAGCATTCCATTGGCACCGGCTAAAAATCCCAGTGCTTGAAAATCCTTTAAAATACCTTCTCTACCGGCAGCTATTTTTATAATCTTATCCTTCAAAATAATTCTAAAAATAGCTATGGTCCTTATAGCATCATTACAAGAAATTGGCTCAATACTTTCCAAAGGCGTACCTTTTATAGGAACCAGAATATTTATGGGGACTGAATCTACGTCTAAATCATCTAAAAGATGCACCATAGCTATTCTATCCTCCCAGTTTTCACCCATACCGATTATTCCGCCACTACAAACTTCAAGCCCGACTTCCTTAGCGGCATTTATAGTATCAACTCTTTCTTGAAAACTATGCGTTGAAACAATCTGCGGGTAAAAACGAGGTGAAGTTTCTAGGTTATGATGATAACGTGAAAGCCCTGCTTCTTTGAGTATTTCTAATTCTTCTTTACTTAAAACACCTAAAGATGCACATACAATAATGTGAATTTTATTCTTTATTTCAGATATTGTCAGACATATTGTGTCTATTTCTTTTCTACTTAAGCGGTTTCCACTTGTAACAATACCAAATTTTTCAGCTCCGATTTCTTTTGCATGCTGTGCGGCTTTTGTGATTTCGTCTTTTCTCTTAAGTGGATAATGAGTTATATCAGTGGAATGATAAGAAGATTGAGCACAAAATTTGCAATCTTCACTGCATAACCCTGATTTAGCATTTATTATACTGCATAATTCTAACCTGGAGCCCGCGAAGTCCTTCCTGATCTTATTACCTTGAGCAATTAGTTCTGTAATAGGAATATTCAATAGTGAATCCATATTATTTCTTAAGTATCCCTTCATGCAGCGGGCATAATTCATATTCACTTTTTAACTGTGCCTGAATAACTTCTTCCTGCCAGTGTGCATTATAAAGTCTACAATTCTTATCTTCACAAAAAGGATTTCCAGTTATATGATAAAATATCGCCTGTAAGACATAGCCCTTCATTACTTCAGTCATACGACAATCATCGTAATCAATAAATCTTTCTGCAAATTCCTCTTTTAAATTATAAACGTTCATTCCTGACTGCTGTTTTAAATAAAATTCCCTGGGTTTAGCAGGTGCTTCAACTAGCCCGGTAGTAGAGATAACTGACGGAAATCCACAGATATTAACCCGTGCATGGTAGCGCAAATCATTTTCATCCCAGGTGCCAAAAAGCTGGTTAGTAAAAATGATATGACAGTAATCAAGACCAGATTCTTCCTCCGGAATTAATTTAGAAAAGAGGGCAATAAGATTGAAACCGTCATACAATATTCCAAATGATTTTTTCTCGTAATCAGTTATTCTTTTTTTCTCATAATCCAGTTCACCCGGCAGAGGTTCAAAAACTGCATCTTTGTTTTTCATTTTCCGAACCTTAATTCCTGCCATCTGTTTAGATAAATTATCTATCATTTTTTCTTTTTCTCTGGAAGAGGAA
>MNXB01000106.1 GCA_001871125.1 Elusimicrobia bacterium CG1_02_37_114 | reverse complement strand
CAGAATTGTGGGGGAAAAACTATAAAGGAAAACAGAGATTATCGCCGGTAATTCTCCGTAAATTTCTTTTGTTAACTTAAAAACAAAAAACATCAGGATTATTGATAGAAAAATGATTGGTAGCCTTGCCCTGTAAAGTATGGTATCGGCAGTTAAACTATTATGATAAAGAAAATCCAGACCGAAAGACCAGGAACGCCTTTCTTTTTCTGCTTCCTTCCAGTAAGGGTTGTCTTTTAAAGGAAATTCCATTTGTGAGGATAGAGATAAAGGAATTGCTGTAATGAAAGGGACCAGGAAAGTTTTATCTTTCCGAAGGCGATAGTCTCCTGTTTTCAGAGTCGCCCAACCCTGTGCAATAAAATATGCCTCATCGTATGTGGCTGATTTCTGGCTGATATAATTAAGTTCCCGGGCAATAAATATGACACCCAATAAAACCAATATAAAACATAAGAAATTTCTTTTCAACATAAATAGACCCGTTCGTTCTCATTCAGGGTAGGTTTTGCTGACTTTTTCTGCAAAAACTAATTATACTAAACAGCATCATTATTTGTCAACCGTCAGGTTGACCTACTTGGTCAACCGTCAGGTTGTCCGCAGGACTATCTTATTTGACCTACTCGGTCAACCGAGAGGTTGACCTACTTGGTCAAATAGAATTGTTTCACGTGAAACAATTTGAAAAGGGGGAATACTACATGGGTTTTTTCAGGAAGACCCTTACAGTATTTGTGTGAATAT
Organism: Elusimicrobia bacterium CG1_02_37_114; assembly: GCA_001871125.1. Lineage (GTDB taxonomy): Bacteria > Elusimicrobiota > Endomicrobiia > CG1-02-37-114 > CG1-02-37-114 > CG1-02-37-114. The sequence continues at coordinate 11,727 of MNXB01000106.1, read as the reverse complement.
TAACCGTGTCTTTTGTATCCAGTGCATAGCCGCCACCAAGTGTAACTGCAACAGGTATATCGTGTGTTCTTGCCTGTTTAAAAATAAACTCATCGCGTTTCTTTAGCCCGTCAATCGTAAGTTTAAGTTGTCCCAGTTGGTCTCCTTTATAAGGGTCGGCTCCTGCCTGATAGAGAATAATCTCCGGTTTGTGCTTTTTAATTATCGCGGGTATTGATTTCCGGAGTAATTCCAGATATTCTTCATCGCCGCTACCGGCTGAGAGTTCAATATCAACGTTACTTCTCTGCTTGGGATACGGATAAATGTCTTCCTGATGAATGGAAAAAGTAAAAACATTCGTATCTTTTTGAAAAATGTATGCTGTCCCATTACCTTGGTGGAGGTCGCAATCAATTACGAGCGCTTTTTTTATTTTATTGAGTTTCTGCATTTTGCGGATAGCAACTGCTAAATCATTAAAAACACAGAATCCTTCACCGTGGTCAGGAAAAGCATGGTGGAAACCACCACCCAAATGTATGCCCGCACCTGTTTCAATTGCGATTATACAAGCTAATATCGTTCCACCACAGCAGAGAATACCTGCACTGGTTATCTCTTTTGTGAGGGGAATTTCTAAACGGAGAATTTCGTCAGATGAAAGGTGGACTGATTTTACTTTTTTAAAATATTCAGGCGTATGAACGAGAAGTATATCATCGTCATCGGGTATTTCGGGTATTACAAAATCTTTTTCAGTAAATATATTTTCTTCTATAAGTTTTTCTTTAACGAGTCTGTATTTCGCAGTGACAAACGGATGCGCTCCTAAATTCACTTCGTATTCCGGCGAATATACGATTTGCATTTTATTTAATTACGGTAATTTTTCAAAACCAAGTACTATTTTTATCTTAGTTAAAACCTTATCTAATACTATGGGGTTTAACGTACCTACATATTTAACAAGTCTAGTATTTGCAATACTTATTAATTGAGCTGCATTTATTTTGCTCGTGTGAGGCAGTCCTGTTTCATGTGGGTGAACTTCAACCACATAAGGTAAGCCTGATAAAACATTTCCATGATCTGTAGTTATTGCAACAACATTCACCGCTTTTCTAATTCGGCATATGGCATCACAAGTTACGACAACAACATAATGCATTCCTGCAGTAACAGGTTTTTCCTGAACCCCTAAATCTGCTAACCAAATTTGTCCCTGACGAACTTCCTTACCTTCATTCATGGTAATCTCCTTTTCAGGGAATATTTAGTGATTCGTTCTGCACTTCAACAAAACCACTTAATTCTTTTAGTTCTTTGACTTCTGCTTTTTTATAGAGTGCCTGGTATCTCTTTATTTTAGTCTCGTCTTCATTTGATTCAATTACACGATTAAGTATATTTGTAATCAATCTGTTACGAGGCGTGTGAGATTCCTTAGCCTCTTTATCAATTCTTTTGAATAAATTATCTGGCAAGGCTATTGAAATTATTCTACTCATACTCTTACCCCCATTTGCATTTGTATTTTTATTTAATTCTTCTATTACAATTCTTTTGCTAAAATATTGAAAAGCAGAATTTATCACTTTATCCCTGAATTTTAATATACTTATATCAAAGACCTATTATTGTTATACCATATATATGTTATTTTGTCAAGAGATTAAAGAGGTGGGGGGTCAGGATTAAGTTCGCCTTTGGCGGATAACTTTTTTCAATTTTTTGTATGTCTCACACAAAGATTCGGCTATGACTTTTGTTCTGCCCACCACAGGCATAAAATTTCCGTCGCCAACCCAGCGGGGGACTATATGGACATGCAGGTGGTTTTTAATCCCGGCACCCGCTGCTTTGCCTAAATTAATGCCTACATTGAATCCCCCGGGTTTACAGGATTTCTTAAGGGATTCCATGGCAAATCCTGTAAGTTTCATAAGTTCAAGCAATTCCTCGTCGGTAAGCGAACTGAATTCCGCCGTGTGTCTGTTTGGCACAACCATTAGATGTCCGTTATTATACGGATAAAGATTCATTATTACAGACATCTTTTTACCGCGATATAAAACCAGATTTTCAGAATCTTTTTTTTCTTTAAGTTTCCTGCAAAAAACGCAACCTTTGGTTTTCTTTGCATTGATAAACTTCATACGCCAGGGTGCCCAGATTTGTTTCATAATGTTACTCAACAAACGGAAATTCCGGAGGAACCTCTGCAGGAGCAAACACTTTTTTCTCCTGCCATTTCTTCTGCATAAACCAGTATGCCATCATACTTGCATTGACGATGCTTCCGATGGGAAGTACTACCCAGATACCGGTTTCTTTCCAGCCCAGCACGCCTGCCAGTAAATATGCTACCGGAATCTGTACGACATAAAGCGATACGCCGGTAATAATCATCGGATAAATAGTATCACCGGCTCCCTGGAGTGCATTTGAAAGGACTACCCCTATTGAAAGAAATAGTGACCCTACTGCAATATACCGGAAATATTCTGCCCCTAAACGAATAATCTCAGGTTCGTTATTGAAAACTGTTACAATCTTTTCTGAAAAAGCAAAAACTATAGTTCCCAGAACAATTAAATAGATTAAATAGTACCGGGATGATGTCCACGCTGATTCATTAGCACGGTCAGGTTTACCCGCACCTAAATTCTGTCCCACCATAGTAGAAGCAGCGGCACCAAAACCAAAACCCGGCAGGAGAAACAAATGGAAGAGTCTGCCTCCTAAACCATATACCGCAATTGCCGCCGTCCCAAACAGAGCTGCTATTTTTATCAGGACAATACCGGAAAAACTGCGCAAGAGCATCTGGGCGGAACCGGGGAAGCCGATTAAAAAAATTCTTTTTAAAATATCAAAATCAAATTTTAATTTCTTCAGATTAATGTGAATTGAATGACGCCCGCGCAAAAGTACAGTCAACATAATAATGCCGCCTACCCCTCGTGAAACAACTGTTGCCAGGGCTGCACCGGGAGCCTCAAGCCTGGGGAACCCGAACAGCCCGAAAATCATAATCGGGTCCAGAATAATATTTAAGACAGCAGATAAAACACCTATTTTCATAGGAGTCAACGTATCACCTGTCCCCTGGAAGATAGACTGCCCGATAAACATAAGAAACATAGTGAAAATACCGGCAAACAGAATCTTCAAATAGATGGAACCTATAGACAACACCTCTCCTGAACTGCCCAGAAATTTTAGAATATTCTCTGATAGAAAAAAACCCGAAATGCCAAGTAAAGCAGCCAGAATTATACCCGCCAGGAATGATTGGACTGCTACACGGTTGGCTTTATCAAAATCTCTTGCGCCGAAAGCCCGCGAGACAAGTGCGACCGTTCCCACAGACAATCCGGCAATAAAACTTATCAGGAAAAAAACGACCATCCCTGCCATTGCTACCCCGGCGAGTGCGGATGAACCTAATTTGCCTACGAATATCGCATCCACTAGCTCAAGACTCGTATTTAATATACCGCCAGCTATTACGGGCAGAGCGACGGACATAATACTTTTGGGTACGCTCTCAACAGTTAAATCCCGCTTCACAATAGTCATTCTTGTGCCTTAAATAAGATAATCCTGCGGATTAATTAATTTTTCTTTTTTACTATATTCAGGAATACTTGGACTATTTCGGGATCAAACTGTGTCCCGCTGCACCTTTCAAGTTCCTTTAACGCTTCTTCTTTAGAGAGGGCACCACGATAGGGCCTTTCGGAAATCATTGCATGGTAGGAATCCGCTACATTGACAATACGTGCTCCTAAAGGGATATTGTCCCCTGCCAATTTTTGGGGATATCCCTTCCCATCAAATTGTTCATGATGGTGCAGAATACTGAGCAGGGCATCTTTAAGAAAACCTATGTGTTTAATAATATTCATTCCTAACTCAGAGTGTTTTTTCATTATTTCAAATTCTTCAGGAGTCAATTTCCCCGGCTTCAAAAGTATTTTATCAGGTATGGCTATCTTGCCGATATCATGCAGTAAAGCACTTAATTCTACATCCTTAATTTCATCTCTTTTTAGTTTCATATTAATTGCAATCAACCTGGCGTTCTTAGATACAGTTTCTGAATGTGTTTCAGTGTACATATCCCTTAGTTCAATAACGTTAGCCAATGCTTTTAAGGTATCTAAATAAGTTTTTTCCATATCCCTTTTTGCATATTCCAGCTCAATTCTAATCTTCTGTACATCATTTAGTTTTTGTTGAATTAATCTTTTAGCTAAGCATTTATTTACAGTCACTAACAAATAGTCAACATCAAAGGGTTTTACTATGTAATCATATGCTCCTTTTTTCATACACTCAACAGCTATCTCTAATTTCGGGTGTCCTGTCATTATAATTACATCAATTGACGGATAAGACTTTCCGATTTCCTTCAAAAGTTCTATTCCGCTCATTATTGGTAAAGACAAATCAGTAAGAACTATATCAAACGTTTTCTTTTGAATTTTCCTGAGAGCTTCTTCTCCGTCTTCAGCAACAGTTACATCAAGGTCATGATTGGTCAAGGCCCTATAACACAGCTCACCTATAGATTCATCGTCATCTACTACTAAAACAGACATTTTTGTGGTTTGAATTTCGGTCATTTTAATACCCCGTATATCTGTTTTATAGTTTTCTTTAATACCGGGTGCTTAAATTCAGGAGCAATTTCTACTAATGGTTTTAATACAAATTCCCGGTTTTGTAACTCATTGTGAGGAATCCTTAAATCCTGCTTCCCGCCGATAATCTTCATACCATAAAACAGGATATCCAAATCAATGACTCTCGGCCCCCAACGGACGCATTTCTTCCTGCCCATTTTTTTCTCAATTTTTTTTAGTTCAGACAGCAACTTTTCGGGAGACAGACTCGTTTCTATTTCCATTACGCCATTAAAAAAATCCCGCTGGTTTTCATAACCACATGATTTTGTTTCATATATCCTTGAACATTGTTTTATGTCTATGTCATCAATTGAATTTATTAGTCCAACTGCAGAAAATATGTTTTTCTGCCTGTCACCTATATTACTTCCGACACCAATATAACATTTTACCATTTTATCTTTTTTATCCTTTCAACCGCTTCTCTTATCCGTTCTTTATCTACAGTCAACGAAAACCTTATATAACCTTCACCTGAAGGGCCCATCCCAACGCCAGGAGTAACCACTACACCTGCTTTCTCAATAAGAATTTCAGCAGTTTTTGTTGATGTCCATTTACCGGGACAGTGCACCCACACATAAAAAGTTGCAGGGGGGATATTCATATTCCATCCGGAATCTTTTAACCCTTCACATAAAATATCCCGTCTCTCTTTATAAATCTCTCTCATCCGTTGAACGCAATCCTGAGGACCTGTCAGTGCTGTTACTCCTGCCTGTTGGACTGCATTAAATACTCCAGAGTCGTAGTTGTCCTTTACGGTTGAGATGCCTTTTATTATCTCGCTATTCCCGCACACCCAGGCAATACGCCACCCTGTCATATTATATGTCTTTGACAGAGAATGGAGCTCCACGCCAGTCTCTTTTGCCCCCGGCACCGAGAGAAAACTCAAAGGCGGTTCACTATAATATATCTCTGAATATGCAGCATCGTGTGCTACAATAATATCGTATTTACCGGCAAATTCCACGACCTGTTTAAAAAACTCTCTCGTCGCGACAGCAGAGGTGGGATTATTGGGATAGTTAAGAAACATGATTTTTGTTTTATTAAGCACTGTTTTGGGTATCTTCTTGAAATCAGGTAAAAAATTGTTTTCTTTTAAAAGAGGGATTTGATACGGTTTCCCGCCGGCAAATATTGTACTTGCCATGTAAACCGGATAGCCGGGTTCAGGAATCAAAACATAGTCGCCCGGGTTCACAAACGCAAGCGGCATATGCCCTATACCTTCTTTTGAACCTATAAGTGAATGTATCTCTTTATCAATATCAAGTTGGACAGCAAACCTTTTTTTATACCACCCTGCAACTGCCCTGCGGAAAGTTTCCATCCCGGGACCGAAAGGATACTGATGGAAGGCGGGGTTCTCAAGTGCCTTCTGCCCGGACTTGACAATATGTTCCGGTGTAGGTAAATCAGGGTCACCGACACCAAATGAAATAATATCAACACCTTTTTTCAGGAGTTCTTTTTTCTTTTTATCAATTTGAATGAAAAGGTATGGCGGTAATTCCTTCAATCGTCTGGCGGTGAGCATCAGTTTTTACTCTCCCTTATAATGTAATTCCTTAACACACCGATTTTTTCTATTTTTATTTCAACCCTGTCACCCGGTTTCATCGGACCAACTCCCACGGGTGTTCCTGTTGCTATCACATCACCAGGGTGCAGTGTCATAATTTGTGATATAAAACTGAATATTTTTTTAACAGGGAAAATCATATTGGATGTCCAGGATGACTGGACACGCTTACCGTTCAAATATGCTTCAATTTTTAAATTATCCGGGTCAACCTCGTCGGTAATCCACGGGCCTATCGGTGAAAATGTATCAAAGGATTTCGCCCGCGTCCACTGGCCATCCTTTTTCTGTAAATCTCTCGCCGTAACGTCATTGAAACAGGTGTAACCAAGAATATATTCATTCACCCTGTCTTCGGGAACATGTTTTGCGGTTTTTTTTACTACAACTGCAAGTTCTGCTTCATAGTCAACCTGTTTTGCCATCTTCGGAAAAATTATTTTATCTTCAGGACCTATAACGGAGCAGGATGGTTTTATAAAAATAATCGGCTCATCGAGTATTTTCATTTTGAGTTCCTTTGCATGGTCGGTATAATTCAGACCTAAGGCAACGATTTTCGTCGGCAGGCACGGTGCGAGGAGTTTTATTTTGTTTAACGGGAATTTTTTTTTCGCAAAAGTAAACTTATGAAAAAAATCAGGTCTTACTTCATAAACTTCGTCTTTTTTAATAATGCCGTATCTATCTTCCTTGTCACCAATGAACCTGCAATAAAGCATTGCATAATAATATCAAATTCTGATAGAAAAGTCAAAAATTTTATTTCAATCCGAGGACATCCTGCAATCTTTGTTATGTCCTGTAATTTATAGTTTTGAGTTAACAAGGAAATCTATCAAACTTATGCGGATTAAAAATAATTATATAGTGTTCTGGCATCTTAAGAATCTACACAAGATACCGCTCAAAAATAACCATTTAGAGATAATAATTCTCGTTACAATTTTTATCGTTCTTATAAAACACTGGAAGTTACCAGTTAAATATACTCCTTTAATATACAAAACGCTTATAACTATTTCTCATTTCCTGAAACTCACGTTAACCCTATTGCCGAATTTGTCATCATACCTGAACAGGATCCCGTGGCAATCCGCCGCCCAATCCAGGTTATTCACTCCTATAACATGTTCAGTATCAGAACCTGAAATCGTTGTTCCTGCCCAGTTATGATATCCTACATCCGGTGGAACACCCCCGTAGCTGTTATAGCTTGTTGACGTTTCACCTGATATCTGAATGGCAAGGTTATCTACAAAAGCAGAGCCGTCTATGGGGTCGCCTGCCAGGTTATTATATGCTTTCCAAACCCAGGATATTTTTTGCAATTTACCTCCGGAAATATGAAAGGTAGGTGCAAGGATAAGAATACTGTCTACTGCATCTTGCTGGCCTACTACATTAAACGTCAGGGTCCCGCATCCGATAGAATTGGCGTCTACAATATATTCACCATCCACCGGAGGAACAGTCCCTTCTCCAGGCCCGTCAAAGTTTTGGGTAAGAGAATCGCTGTTTTCATGCCCGGTGTAGCTTCCGTGGGTCCAGGTATATGTTGCCGGAAAAGTTATGGGAAGACTGTTATTTACATAATCCGGAAAGATCTTGCAATCTATCCTGAAACCGTTCAACGTTACTACCGGGTCTATTGTCGCACTGTAAGTGCCGTCAGTGCCGCCTGCCGGCAATTGGCCTACGTTCAGGCCATACCTAAAACCTATTTTGAAAAACCTGTTTTCAATGAAATCAACGATACCGTTATTGTTAATATCCGGGTCCTTCAATATGCTTCCGAGCACCTTTGTAATTTTTGCCGCAAGTATCTTTTCGTCTTGACTGAAAGGGATCTCCTTGTCTGCTCCAACGGGGTCATATTCCGGGACAGCTATATTGCCGTAGGTATCGGTGGAAAAACTGATGAGCTGTAAATCTATCTGTGTCACCCCGTCCTTGACCTTGGTTAAAGGCAGAAGATTCAGCGTATCCGTTGATGAAGCGACTATTTGCAAACATCCTGCTACCTTGTCCTGGTCATCAATAAATACCAACCCTACGGGTTTACCGATTTCGTTAGTCATTATTGGTATAGAAAAATCAGTGCTATTGATGTTCTCTACTCTGAACCAATTATAGGTAATGACAGCAATTTTTTTAATTGTACCGACCGCATCAGATTTCCTTACAGACGAACTGCCTGTACCCGTAAAATTTCCTTTAATGTTTAAGTTGCTTTGATTTCTCTTGTTAGTTTCAAGAATCTTAATCGTGTTTTTTACGGCCCCGGTCATGCCCAGGTTGAAACCCGCAAAGGATAGTCCGCAATAAACCAAAAAAGCAACAGACAACACAGCAACCGTGTTATATTTGTTCAATAATATTTTCTTCATTATTATTTGCCTCTGAGATACCAGTTAATGCCCAAATTTAGCACAAACTCGAGACTGTTTGCCTTGACGTCCTTATAATCCCTATCCATTAAAAACACTAATGCCGGGCCGAAATCAAGCTGCAATGAAAGCTTATTGGAAATGGAATATTCGCCGCCCAGGAATACTTCGGCCGCCATCCCGTAGCCTTCAGCCGTGTCTCCCTTGAAGCTTACTAAATCAACTTCCAATCCTTTAATAATTTGAATTTTATTGTTGCTTCTCAGATTGGAATATTTATTGAGCCGAGCACCCACCACGAGTATATTTGTTTCTGTCTGCAATTTTGCTTCCCATGCAGTCCGGTCGCTTTTAAAATACCGCACGCTGAACCCGGGATAGTTAAGCCCTATGCCGATTTTCCCTTTATTATCTTCTCCAAATACGATAATGCCAGGGGAAAAAGATATAAGGGTAAAAATAATCAATATTAAACAACAAATCCTTTTCATTATACATTACCCGAGGTTTAAAATGAGTTACAGTTAACTATAAAATTATAATTTTTATACCTCAAATATAGGTTACAATATGACCGATTGGAGGAATAAATATACGCAAGATAGATAACATTGTGACTAACCTTTGAGTTATTACATCAGAGGTCGTGTGAAACCGCCAGCAAAAACAAGGCTCGTCGGAGAGAAAAGTCAAAAATAGCTTGCGGGTTTTGATTTTTTTAATATTTTGATATGATATATCCCAACTGGGGGGGTATATCATTTATGGAGAATAAAAATAATGAAGAAATAAAGGATTGGAAATTTTTTGATAAGATAGTAGTTGTAAAAAACGAAGAGGAACAAAAAGTATTAGTAAATGGAAAAGAATATATGAGATGGAGTGTTGAAGATCAAGCAGGCCCGCGAATGGCGATAGTGCAGTTATATAAATGTGGGGTAGCAAATCAAGAAGAATTAAGTAAAATATTTGGTATACATAACAAAACAGTATATAATTATATAACAACATTTGAAACAGGTGGGATAAGTAGTTTAGTTGGAGAAACAAAAGGTCCAAAAGAATCTTGGAAAATAACTTCCGAGGTACGATATTTGATATTGGACATAGCTTTTAGGAATAGGGATATAAGTTGTGAAAGGATATCAGAGTTGTTACTTCAACGGTGGAAAAAAAAGATAAGCAAGAACAGTATTCGTGAAGTGTTGTTGGAGAATGGTTTTATCAAAGAAGAAATCAGAAAAGAAGATGGTACAACATCAATAGAAGGGGATCTATTCAAAGAAAACGTGAACGGGGAATTGGAACTAGAATATTATATTGAGGAAGGGGAAAGTGAAAAAACATCAGTTTGGGAAGGCGAGCACAAAAAAGAGAAAGGAATTGAGCGCGAAAAAGAAGTAGTAAAAAACAAAGACAGATCAAATTATTCTGTAGCACAACGAATATATTTAGATCAGATAGAGAGAGCATCGTTGGGTTTTCAAATAGAGAAAGGGGAATACAACACATATGCAGGAGGATTACTGTTTGCACCATTATTGATGAAGTATAATTTTCTACCGACGATAAAAAGAGTAATTGATATTGATACACATGAGGGATACAATTTGGAAGAATTTTGTTTGACATTATTTTATTATGATATATTTGGATTCAATTCAATAGAGAATTTCAAAACAGTCTATCCCGAGGAATTTGGAATATTGATAGGAAAATTAAGCAGTCCTGGGATATGGGCATTGAGACAATTTTTACATAAGGTAAGGAAATTAAAAAAGGGAGAAAAGTTGATTGAAGAATTTGCAAAAGAATATTTAAAGAATGGATTAGTAAAGTTTGGAGTGTTGTATATTGACGGTCAGTTTTGGCCATATCATGGGATACAGGAAATAAACATGGGTTATGATACAGTGAGAGATAAAACAATGAAGGGAAGTTATAATTTTATAGCAGTTGATGAAAAATTTAATCCAGTGATATTTTTAGTAAGGGCATCGTCAGAAGATTTACTTGATAAAATATCAGAGATAATAAATAAAGTGAGAGAAATAGCCAAACAGATAGGAATAGATTCAAAAGAGTTGATAGTTATATTTGACCGGGAAGGTTACTGCGCTGAATTATTTAGAATACTTGATTGTGAAAATGTTGGAGAAACAGTGACACATACGAGGGTAGACGAAAAGGTAAAATTTATCAGTTGGGCGAAATATGCGGATCAGTGGGTCTATGAATTTAGCGAAGAGGAATTTAAAAATACAGCAACAGTAAAATATGAAATACAGAAAAGTGAAGAGATAAAATATTTTGAGACGGAAAGGACAGTGAGTAAATATGGGAAAATACGTGCAATAGTAATACAAAGCGGTAGAAAGAAATACCGCACAGCAATATATACAAATGCAACCTCTCAGGAACTTAGTGCAGAAACAATAATACAACTAATATGTCGTAGATGGGGACAGGAAAATGTAAACAAGGCATTAAAGATAAATCATTATATAGATTATTATCCTGGGAAGGGTTTATGGGAATCAGAAGAGATAGAAGAACAACCTATGGTAGATAACCCTGCATTGAGAGAAATAAAACAACGAAAATCAAATTTGGTAAGTCAATTACATGGACTTGAATTAAAATTAGCAAAAAAAATACTTAAAGATGCCAAAGATGAGACAAACTGGAAAGAAATTAAAATAGCAGAAAATGAAACACTTGCAAACATAGCAGTACTGAATAAACAAATAACAATGATAGATCTGGAAATAGAGAAGTTACCGAAAGAGATAAAATATGAAGAAGCACGTGGTGGAAGGAAATTATTTAAACTGGACTATGAAAAGAAAAGGTTCTTGGACTGCATCAAGGTGTTTGCCTATCATATGCAAAAAAAGATGTGTGAGATATTACTCAACTATTATGACAACAAAAAAGAGATATACCCGGCACTTGATATGATAGTGCGAAGAGGTGCAAATGTAAGACTGGAGCGGGGAAAATTGATAGTAAGATTAAAAAGGCTTAAGGATCCAGAAATTGATTATGCAGCCAGATGTCTATGTGAATA
>MNXB01000086.1 GCA_001871125.1 Elusimicrobia bacterium CG1_02_37_114 | reverse complement strand
TTCCGATAATTAAGAAAACGATGTTGCCAAACCAGGCGCCCAGAATAGATGGAAGTATTTTCGCCTCACCCAGTACCCTGCCGAAATGGATTAAAATCCAGTAAGAGAAGGAAATAAACAATACATATACAATATTGCGCATCCTGCCGTATTTAGCGCCTAAATTCAGTGCGAACGGTATCCCCAGAAAAGTCACCATTAGACATGCAAATGGATAAGAAAACCTTAAATGATATGCTACGAGTTCTTTGTGGACAGGACGACTATGTGCACGCTGGGTTTCTATTGTACTTTTTAATTCAGACAACCTTAATTCTTCGTTTACCTTTTTAGGAACGAAATCTTCCGGTTTATCCCGCATATATAATTCTTTCCTGGTGGACTTTTGTTCTTTTAGCAATTCTTTACCATCAGGACTGTATTTCCTTTCAATACAATCCTGGAGTAGCCATTTGCCCGCTTCTAAATATACCATTTTTTTTGCTTTTATTTTCTTTTGCAGAGTATATTCATCCGAAAAATAGTCTATTGTAACGTCCTGTGCTTCCCTGTTTTCCATATCCAGAAAACCCAGGGTCATTCTTTGTCCATCCAGAGTTGTAAGAGCTAAGTTTGTCAGTTTTTCTTTTTCTATTAAAGGTTTACCTTTCAATTGTACTTCACGCATTATCCGTACACGCAAAAACGTATCCGGAACTATATTTGCATTGAGGAGTAGTCCTATACCGGAGAGAAACAAACTGAATAGCAGTATCGGTAATGTTAGTCTATAAACATCAATGCCGCTGGATTTCATTGCTATGATTTCGCCGTCCTTGTTCAGTCTGTTGAGGCAGAAAATGGTTCCGAAAAAGGCAGCGATGGGTAATGTATCTCTCAGATACATCGGAATATGGCCGGTAAGAAAAATGAATGTCCATTTTATTGACGCATGGTGTGCAATGAGCTCCGGGAGACGGAAGAAAAATTCCGAAATGAAAAACAACATACAAAACAATGATACCCCGAAGAAAAAGGGTTTGATAAATTCCTTCAATATGTATCTATTTAATATTTTCATGTCTTTATAACTCTGTAATTCAACATCAATCCACCTGCTAACATGACCACATTTGATAACCACAGGATATAATCCGCACTGAAAACCTGTTTTTCAGCTAAAGTTATACCGAGCATAAGCAGGAAATAATAAATACCGATTATTACTATGCTTAAACCCATTCCGAGCGACCTGCCGGTTTGACGGGTCATAATACCCATAGGTAGTCCTACCAAAACCAGGCAAAAAGCAGAAAAACTTATTACCCAGCGCAATATATATTCAATTTTTATATGGCTAAAAGATAAATTCTGTTTTTTATATTTTTCTATTTCTGTCAAAAGCTCGTTACCCGTGAATTCACGTATTGTACGCGCCTGTTTAATCTGTTTTTCATCATTTACGGGTATTGTGATTTTGTAGTCAACAAAAGAAAACCTGGTCAATCTGTCCGGTTCAATAGATGAAGCGGTTTCAATTATTCCGTCATTCAAGGTAAAAACCAGTCCTTTAGAAGTATCAAAAGTTGCCTTGCCTTTTTTGGCAATAATAAGTTTATTTTCCGCTCCTAATTTATAGATATTTATACCCGAAAGATCGTTGGTTTTATTATTTACTCTGTCAACATATATTTTATAATCCCCGAGTTCCACAAAAGTCTTTTCTTCAAACCTTGAGAGTGGTTGTTTTTGGATAATTGCATTGTAAATTTTCATAAACTGTCCCTGTGTTTTGGGTATGCTATATAAATTTATCCAGCAAAGAATTACTGTGAGCAGAATTGATGCCAGTAAAGGCTGCCATATATAGTGGACAACAGGTATTCCTGCAGAACGGAGGGCTGTGATTTCATTGCTTTCAGAAAGTTTGCTGTATGTAAAAATTACTGCAAAAAATATTGATATGGGGACAGTAAAGGTAAACAATGTAAGAATTATATAGAGAGTTAGTTCAGAAATAATGACTAAAGAGACTTTCTTTGTTACTAAGAGGTCTATTAACTGGAATATACTGTTCATAAACAATATAAAGGTAAAGACTAACATACCTACGAAAAAAGAACTTATTAGTTCTTTATAAATATATCGGGTAAGAATCTTCATAATTTGTTTAAATTATAGCAAAAAAACAAAAAATTCGCTATAATATATATTCAATCCCCCATAATCCCCTGTTTCACTATGTGAAACACCTACTTGGCTTTTATAAAGTCCACAGGATGAAACAGGGGAAATAAAAGGGGATTGGAAAGAATGGGGACGATAATAAAATGCCACAAATAACAAAGATTAAACAGTCGACATTTTCGAAAAGAATCAGAACCGTCCCCACTCTTTTCCCCATTCTTTTTTTAATTACCTCCGTCCCCATTATTCTGTATGCACAGTTTGAATATACTCCCAAAAAATCGGATTATGAGCAGGAAAAATCAACAAAACCTTTTGGTTATTCAAAAGACAGGTGGAACGAAATGCGCCAATCTCTTGAAGAAGGAAGGGTGCCCGGCGCAAAGGTTGCCGTTTCAACTTCACCCGCTGGAATTGAAAGACCTCCTGCGTTACCAGGAGCAGAAGTTGAACTGCCCTATGAAGCTAAATTAGCTGTATTGATGTCGGGTAGAAAGTTTATTGGTATGAGTTATAGAATAAAGGAATATCTGCATCCGGAAGAGGGACAGCCCAGAACCGTTCCCCAGTTGGATATGCAGCAGGAATTACAGGTGAGAATGAAGGGACAGATAGGACGGAAGGTTAATATCAATATTGATTTTGACGATACACAGCCTGATAGACGTGATATTTCCATTGTTTATAAAGGTGACCCTGATGAAGTTGTCCAGGAAGTTGCTTTTGGCGATATAACGCTTTCATTGCCCGGCACTGAGTTTGTTGGCTACAGTAAACAGACTTTTGGAGCAAAAGTGCATACGAACTATAAAGGATGGAGAACATGGCTTATTGCAAGTCAGAGCAAGGGAACGCCTGAGACAGAAAGATTTACCGGGCTTACAAAGTTTGAAAAAAAAGAAATAGCAGATTCCGGGTATATGCGCAGGAAGTATTATGAATTAATAAGAGTTGATCCACTTATGATTAATACAACTACAATGGAGATACTAATTGATGACAGAATTCCGGACAAACCCGTAGCGGTATATACTCCTATTGTAGCACAGTCAAGCTATACTGTGGTCTTGACCACATATACTCCGGCAGAATACATTACCTACAGCGCTAGTTTCAAAAGACTTGAACCAGTAACAAACTATATTGTTGATTACGAGAATGATATTATAATTTTCAATATGTCCCTTGGAGAGAATTATGTCGTTGCCATGAACTATGAGCGTACAGACGGGAAAAAACTGAATGAATTAATTGGAACGGGAACGACCAATTATATAATGATTAAAAATGAAACCGATGCGGTATCCACTGAGTTGAAAAATTATTATAGTTTAAGCAAGACTCAAATTCAACGGGATAATGGTATTGACAATTTTACAATGTATGTAATGGATTCCCAGAGAAACCGTGTCAATGTTGTCAGTGAAACAGGAGTTTCTGTCCGATATGATTACAATCAGAGCACAGGTGACATAGTTGTAGATTTTGAAAGAGGCATTTTCTATTTTAGAAACAGAAAATCTTTTCCTGAATCCGTGTATAAAACACCCACTCCACAAAGTGCAGGATATAAAGTATATACTGAATATCGTTATTTAGAAAAATTTCCCAAACTGAAACACGCTTTTGTCGTGCCTTATTCAGAAAGAATCTTAATGGATGGTGTCCTATTAAAACGTGATATTGATTATTATATTGACTACGATTCAGGTTTTCTGACATTTTTGAATGAAGGGAAAATCACAGAGAATACTGTGATAGATGTAACCTATGAATGGAGTCTTCCCGGTTTACAGGTAGGCGAGACTTTCTTTGGCAGCCGAATGGAATATCAACTATACAGGAATGTCCACATTGGTGCAAGTGTAATGGGCAATACGCCTCCTGCAAGGCAGAGGGTGCCTGATATCCGTTCAACCTCCAGCAATTTACAGGTAACTGAAGCTGATGTTCGGGTAACAGATATCCCCTTAGGTATTCTTGGGTTAAAGATGACCAGCCTTGCACATGAACGGGCAAGAAGTGAATTTAACCCGAATACCGCAGGTAAGGCCATCGTTGATTCAATGGAGGGAATAAAACAGGAAAATTCCGCTTCTCTACATAAAGACTCCTGGAAAATTGGTTCTAATCCTTCGGGATTTGGTTATTATCCCAGCAATGCTATTACCTGGGATAATGAAGTGGTGTATGTCAGGGATATAAGGGGGATAGAAGGGGAAGCAGGTATTCGTAAAGATGAAGAACAACGGGTCTTGAAGGTAAATTATGACCTTTCAGGGTCAACCGCATGTTCAATGGTCCAGAGTCTGTCAAATACAGGATTGGACTTTTCTGAAAAATTATACTTAGAAGTGTGGATTCAGGGCGATAATAACGGAAGTGATTTTGAGATTAACATAGGAGAGTTCAATGAAGATGTGGATGATGATTATGACCCTGAAACTAAAACTGGTTTTGATACAGAAGATACCATAGACAAAGACGGGAAACTCAGTTCGGGTGAAGATACAGGCTGGCACTACAATATTGATGGCGTTCAGATAGGTGCCGGCAATGGCAGGCTTGACACAGAGGACCTTAACGGTGACCGCATTCTGCAAACTGTTGAGATTGTGCCGGATAGATACAAACTTTCAGATGAGTGGATTGACCGGGAGGGTAACAAGCATACTTCAGTTGATTGGTCAGGTTGGAAATGTTTTATTATACCATTAAAGAGCAAACCTGAAAATCTGGAGCGCATAAAACAAATAAGGTTGACAATTAATTCACCGGGGAAGTCCGGTGCGTTAAGGTTTGCGTCCATAAGTATTGTGGGTAATAAATGGGAAAATCTCAATCGTGTTACAAACCCTACCGGTTCTGCTCCGGGATTACAGCTTTATTCAATAAACAATTACGATAATCCCGAGGAATACAAACCTTTATTTGATGACCCCACCTATGGTAGTGAATATAAAGAATTTTATGAAGAGCCATTTATGGATAAAAGCATGAAACGCGAACAATCTCTTGCTATGAAATATGCCCTCAATCAGGGGACACCGACAGTTCAGGCAGTATCTATCTTTGGAAGTAAAGCCAATCCCTCAACCTGGGATTTTTCTGTCTATAAGGAATTCAGATTTTTTATATACAGTAATGGTGACAATAGTAATACGGAATTTTTTATTAAAATCGGCGCGGATGAACAGAATTATTTCGAATACAGGGTTACAATATCGTGGGCCGATGCCTGGAATTTACTCACAATTAAGCAGGTGGATACAGGTAGTGACAATAGACCGGATGAGTGGAGAATTACGCTGACTAATGGGTTAATACAGTCCACTACTGTCCAGGGAAACCCCTCTTTAACAAATGTCCAGAGAATGATAATAGGATTGAGAACTTTGACCACCGCAACTCAGGGGGAAATATGGATAAATGAAGTCCATGTTGCAGATACATATAAACGTGTGGGTATGGCATACAAGTATGAGACAAGATTTGATTTGCCAAAATGGATGAGTTTCGGTGCGGGTTATAGAGAAATTGACCGTAATTTTAACAGTAGTTTTGGAACACAGCAGACAAACGTAAGTAATCAGGATAGATGGAGCAGAAACGCGGATTTAAATTTCAGCAGGATAAGATTCCTGCCGATAAGAATTAGCGGTAACAGTTCAATCACAATTACGCCTTCAGCCAGGGAATCGGGTGAACTGGTATCTGTGCGTGAAGAAGGTAAAGTGGCGACTTTTTCCGGTTCAGCAAAAGTTGATTTTAATTATAGCAGAAAGATACCACGTCTGCAGGGGAATTATACAATATCCATTACAAGCAGTAATCAACTCCTCAGGACAGATATTAGCCATTCCAGGTCACTGAGTTTAGATTATGAAAATCCCATCAGTAAATTCAAGGATTTTGTTCCAAGAATATCAATGAGAGGCTCCAGGACGCACACACTCGTCCATTCCTGGAAAACCCTGTCCGACACGGCAACCCTTCAAACATCGGATAGTTATTCACTCACCAGTCTGCCTTTTAATTTTTTTAATTGGGTAAATTTCACTCCAACGTATTCCTTAAACCTCAGCAGAGAAGAAAAAGGTTTATGGATGAATAAATCTCCGTTTGATGATGCAGTGAGGGCAGAGGACCTGCTCACAAAAAGATTTGAATCCCCGCTGCCCAAATCAGCCAGTCAGGTAATAGGAACGGTTTTAAGTATCAATCTGCCTAAAATTCAATGGTTGAGACCGGGTGTTAATTATTCAATTTCTACAAATGAAACATACATTGCTCCAAAAGCAGAATTAAAGGATGTCAGTCGCAGTATATCAGCGAACACTTCACTGTCATTCTCTATGCGGAGTATAACGGGATTTAAACCAACCCAATCAATGGATATGTCATTCAATTATGGTATAAATGACTATGATAACTATAAAAATGTTACCGCTACGTATTATGCCCTTCCCACGATCAGTAATCTCTGGATAAGAGATAGTATAAATCCGTCTGCAAAAATAAAATATTCTGCGGGTAACAGGTCATTAGTTACTTTGAAGGATACGGTTTCATCCACCATGAGGTGGAAAATTCTTGAATGGATGGGTTTTGGGGGCAGATTGAGCCCTTTTAAAAATATGCAAACGAGTAATAGATTTTCAGAAACGAGAGAATTTCGTGAGGACACAAATAATGTAAGGGAGACATGGACGCGAACCTGGCCTGACACGTCTGTGACGCTAAATGAACTGGAAAAATTTTTTAGAGTGGAAAAATCCGTCTCAAATTCAGAATTGAGAGTTGAAATAAATAATAAAAATGAATCAACCCTGAAAGTTTCAGAGTCCTGGAATTTAAGCAGGAATTATACTACAAGATTTGATTTGTTTAATAGATATTCGCCTGTTTTTAGCTGGGGTAACTCGGCAAACGAATCTAGGAGTCTGGTAACTTCAACACCCGTTGTTACGGGCAGAAGAGAATCGGAAAATTACAGTGTGCAGGTTGGTTTAGATGTATTTGGTAGAAAAATTACGCCGAGGTATTCATTCGGTTATGACCAATCCTGGGATGGCGACCCTCTGGATATAAAAACAAAAAAAACCGCTGATTTACAAACCCAGAATTTTTCTGTGACATTTTACTGGGACACATCTTTTCCCACTGGTTTAAAATTGCCGTTGTTAGGTTCAACATTGCTTTTGACAAACAGATTCAGGTTCAATTCCAATCTCAATCTTACAATAAGGTCAAGCACACTGAATACAGATACGACCAATACGGATAATTACAATTTCAATATGAGCGCTAATTATGAAGTATCACAAAATTTACAGGCAGAATTAGGGGCTGACTTTAATGCATTCAGAAACCGCGTGGTTGCCAAGAACGACTATAATGAATATGGAATAAATGCCAGAATGACAATAATATTTTAACAAATTGTAGGGGTTTGATTTACCTGCCCGGCGGCAGACGGGTCAAACCCGTTTATTTTCTTGCGATGGAATTAAGGCTTTAGCCTTTTAAAACCCTAAAGGGTGAATTCCTAAATTTACGATTTCTTAATATGTTTAACCATATATTAAATTTTCTTTTTCCGGCAAGCTGTCTGATATGCAAAAGGTATCTACCGACTGATAATAAATCACCCGGTATTTGTGATTCCTGTCAATCACAGATAGAGTTTATTAAAGAATTAGTGTGTCAGAAGTGCGGGAAACCTTTACCTGCAGGAGGTGCGCATTGCTTTCAATGTCTCAAGAAAGGGGTTAATTATCATTTTGAATTTGTTCGTGCGGTATGTGAATATAAAGGGACAATAAAACAATGCATACACCTGTTCAAATATTCCAGTAAAGATTATTTATCTCTAATTTTGGGCGGGTTGCTCATTGATTATATAAAAAACACAACAGAATTTAGTGAAATTAATACTATTGTTCCCGTACCTCTGCACTGGTCACGCAGATTTCAGAGAGGATATAATCAGTCGGAACTCCTGGCTAAAGAAATTGCAAAAACACTTGACAAAAACCTGGTGGCGGGCAATCTTTATCGCAGAAAGCTCACAAAACCACAGTTCGGTTTATCTAAGGACGAACGTGAAGTAAATGTCAGAGGTGTATTCGCTGTCCGCAACACCTCATTAATTAAAAATAAAAACATACTTATTGTTGACGATGTATGCACAACCGCAAGTACACTTGAAGAATGCGCCAAAACATTGAAGAGAGCAGGTGCAGAAAAAGTTTTCTGCCTGGTAGTCGCCCACGGTTAATGAAAGAATGGGAAAGAATGGGGACGGTTCTAATACTTTTTCTTACAAATTAGAACCGTCCCCATACTTGGTCCCCATACTTGCTTGACTTTAGTAAAAATTATTTGTATAATTATTTCCGCAAATATACATTTTTGTATATTAATGGAAATATGCTATTATGAAGTATGAAAAATTTAGAGCAAAAGTAAAAAATTTACCAATTATTGACATTAGATACCTGAAATTAGCCGGGGAGTATAATCATGCTTTTAAAATTCAACTTCAAAGATGGCAAAAAAAAGGTAAAGTTATAAAACTTAAAAGAGGTCTCTATGTTTTAAATTCCGAAGATAGAAAAGATAATCTTTCCCGGTTATTTATTTCAAAAGAACTTTATGGGCCTTCTTATGTAAGTTTAGAATATGCACTTTCATTTTATGGATTGATTCCTGAAAAAGTAGTAGACATTACCTGTGTTACCACAAAAAAGACAATGTCTTTTGAAAATGCAATGGGCAAGTTTATCTATCAGCATATTAAAGAAAAATACTTTACAGGTTTTTCCGAACAAAGAGACGACTCTAATTTTGCTTATTTTATAGCAACTCCGGAAAAAGCGGTAGTGGATTTTTTATATTTGAATCAGAATCGTTTTAGTGGAGATTATAAACGAGTACTGCTTGAGTCGTTTCGTTTTCAAAATACAGATATTCTGGATAAAACTAAAATGGTGAATTATACGGAACTTTTTTTCAGCAGTAAGTTGGAAAAGATTATTAAGTTATTGGTTTAAATTTTGGTATAGGAATTTGAAAGTAGCGTCCCGATTTATCGGGACGATTTAATTAATGTACGAACTGCTAAAGCAAAAATTAAAGAGAGCAATCACCGCTGAAGACAAAATTAACAAACTAAGAGAATTTTTGCAAACATTAATACTAAAAATTATGTTTGACCATCAAACCTTTGAGAATTTAGCTTTTGTAGGTGGAACTGCGTTGAGAATTTTATATGGTGTGCGAAGGTATAGCGAAGACTTAGACTTCAGTTTAATAAAAAGACGAAATTATTCTTTTGAAAGTTTAATAAATGATTTACTGTATGAATTAAAACATTATGGTTTAAAAGTCGAATCTGTAAAGAAAGAAAACAACGTTGTTAATATATGCATGATAAAATTTCCCGCTTTATTGAACGAATTATCTATAAGTGGAATAAAGGAACAAAAACTTTCTATTAAACTTGAAATCGATACCAATCCGCCCAAGGGATGGAATACTGCCTTGACGCCGATATCGGAATCATATGTATTTGCAATTAAACACTTTGATTTACCATCTTTATATGCCACTAAATTACACGCATGTTTCTTCCGTAGATACACTAAGGGCCGTGATTTTTATGACCTTGTTTGGTATCTTGGAAAAAAAACCGTTCCAAATTTTATTTTACTAAATAATGCCGTAAAGCAAACAGAAAAAAAAGATTTTAAGATTGACTCTCGGAATCTAAAAACATTCCTTATTGACAAATTAAAGGGAGTTGACTTTAATTATATAAGAAAAGATGTTGAGCGTTTTCTTGAAGATAAAAACGAATTAAAAATGCTTGATAAAAAAATAATTATGCAGATAATAAAATAAAGCAGTGCGGCAACCTGCCAGCAGAACATAAGTATAACCACCGGCGCCCAGCAGTAGTTTTGATTCTACAGCGATTCCGCAAGGTTGGTAAAACCCACCCTCAAGATAAGACGTATGAATCATGGTATCTTGCTCAGAGTTATCATGGCAAGAAAAGGATGATATACATACCTAAGTCAAAAGAAAAAGAAATCCGGGGGTGGGTAAGGAACTACAAGCAGAGCCGTAATGTATATGGGTTAGATATACTGATGAATAAATTGAAGAGTCGAGGTAATGACAAATGGGCGGCGGATTAAGACTAAGGATAAGGATGACAAATATAAGGAACAGATACAATTTTATCATCGGATGGTAACGTGTAAAATAGTTGGCGGTACATTTGCACCTATTTTAGACATGGAGCAGCAGTATCCCGTTTGCCCGGTATCCTGGAATTTATATCTTCTACCGCTTTACCTTCCTAAGTTTTACCAACCTTGCGGAATCGCTGCAGTGTAGATTTTATATTTGCAATTTCAAGAAAAATTTTGTAAAGTTATACAAGATTTCCTAAGTAAAGTCAAGTGTTCTTAAAAAAATCTTTTTTGCTCATTGACATTTTGGTTATGCTTATATGAATCAGCCCGTTAAAATTTAACCTACGTGCATTTAAGAGGCATTGTTGAAATACTTCTCAAATTTTTGTAACATATCTTTTGGAGGAATGTTATACGAATCTTGAGAAGCTTCAAGCTGTCTCTTAAATAAATTGCGTATACGTTCCTCCTTTCTATTTTTACGACTTCTTCTAGAACGTGTACGTTGTCTAATTTCTTCCGGTACGGTGAATTGCTGTTTAATTGTTTGTTCTGCTTCTTTTGTTGAAATTGGATTGCCATCGGTGTCACGTAGTTCGTATGGTCGATTTTCTTTCAATACACAGAGAATTCGATTAAGAAGATTTGGTATAACAGCACAAATGGCTTCTGTATGACAGTGTCCCTTATTGACCATTTCTTCATAATAGATCTTTGCTAATTGTGGGTCCCATTGTCTGGATATCTCGGCAGCTAAAAACAAGTCACGACGAAATCGAGATGGTCCCTCTTGGGTCATTCGTAGTCCTTTTTTATTATTTTCTCCCGATTCGTCTTGTTTAGGTATCATTCCGGCAAAGGAACGGAGTTTACTCTGTGATGAAAAACGTTGAGAATTACCAATCATGCTGACAAATGATGGACCTAAGTTTTCACCAATACCTTTAATTGTCTCAATGATTTTTGACGGGTGTACTTCTTCATATAACGATTCAACACGATCTTTAACTTGAGCGAGAGATTCTTCTTGTGCTTCTAAAAGCTGAAGTTCAATGTGTACTTCATTCTGGATTTCTTTAAAGTCAATCCATGAAGACGCATTGGCATAAAGTTTACAAGCAGAACATGCAACTGAGTATAGTTTTTCTGGTAAATCTGGTTTCATTTTCTGGCGACCTGCTGGTTCAAGAATTCGGTTTATTCCGTCAACTCCGGCTTATTTTGCTCTAAAGGGATTGGTAAAATGACGATAGAATTCCCGAGCACGACTGTCAAAATGACATTCAAAGCAATCTAATAGACCAGGCATCACCCAGTGATAAAGAGAGGACAACCGGTTTTTAATTGCAGCGATATCATTAGTAATTTTCTCTTTCTGCCGGTTACATCGTTCAAGTGCAAATGTTTTTGCATCAGGCAGATAAATTTCTTCTGTTGCTTTTTCGTCAATCATGGGCATTACAGATAATACATTAGCGTCAAGTTTATCGTCTTTTTTATGCCGGGCAAAATATTTACGCAGGTCATGTGCTTTGTGTGATTTAATCCGGATAATTTCATGGTCATTGCTTTTGGCATAAATTGTTAAAGGAAACCATGACATTTCCGTAGGTTCGCATATGAACCGTAGTTTAGTTCCTTGACTGGCACCTTCAAGTGCTTTCTGGCATAAAGCATCAAGGTTTTCTTTAGAAATGTGGAAAGAAAAATTTGGTACAATTTTCTTTCCTTGTTCGTCAAGTACCTGTGCTTTATGCTTGGCGGTTACGCCCAAGTCAACACCAATGTTCCTGTAAGACATAGTTTTACCTCCTTGCGGGCTTTAAGTTTTGGAAGACAATGCTAACCGCACGAGACTCATCCTTGTGGTTGATAAGAGACACTTTCTTATGTTTCAGTATATCTATGATATACTGAAAACTATTAAGAAGTTCTCAATTTCCTTAACAGAGTCTCATCCTCGTGCAGTGGGCAAACAATCTATGCTAAGAGACATCCCGTTTATATTCGTATGAGTGGGATTCTCAGGAAATTTTATCAGTTACGCTTCCAATCTGCCCAAGGATATTATACAATTTTTCGTGCGGCGTTTTCTATGAGCATAACCATTAATATTGTCAAAGAACTAATACCAGTTATTATACAAGGAAATTATAAAAGGGTAAACCCTTAATTCCTGGAGTTAAGATATCGGTGACAGTCTTTACTTATTTACTTTCTTTTGTCACACATCAACAAACTTTCACATTTCAAGGTCTGACCCCGAATACCCCGAATATCAGAACCGTCCCCATACTTTCCATAAGAAAAGGTATGCCGCACCGACAGCAACTAACGTAAAAGGAAGTCCTATTCTGACAAAATCCATAAATTTTATCTCATACCCTTCTTTTTTGAGCAGTCCGCAGGCAACAATATTTGCTGAAGCGCCAAAGGGTGTTATATTGCCGCCTAAACTTGCCCCGATTAAAAGACCGAACAGGAATAGTTGCGGCGGGACACCTAACGAACCTGACATTGATATTGCAACAGGCAGCATTGCTGCTAAAAACGGAACATTATCCACAAAGGCAGACAGGAAAACCGATGCAAATACTATGACAGTGTATCCGAGAAATAGATTACCGCCTATCAGATTTGAGAGATTTAAGGCAATGGCATCAATCCAGCCATTCACGGTTAAACTCCCTACAATAATGAAAACTCCCATCAGAAACAAAGTCGTTTCCCAGTCCAGAACAATAATCCGTTTTGTTAGAAGCGATTTATTAAATATCTTATCCCATATAAGACCGAGAAACCCTAACACCATACAGATTGCACCGGCATAACTGAACCCTTCGCTGAGGAATGAGGATAATGCTAAACTCACTACTAATAGGACTAAAATAACTGTGGGTATTAATGACTTTATTTTTTCAACGCTTACGAGACTGATTTTCTCTTTATGTTTTTTAAATATGTAAAAAAGAACAAATATAGAAGCAATGGCACCCAGCTCAACTGCAAAAAATATGCCTGGTTTACCGTGATAGATAAAGAAATCCCAGAAGTTCATTTTTGCAAACCCGGCCAGAAGCATACTCGGAGGGTCGCCAACCAATGTCGCTACACCCTGCAGGTTTGACGATATGGCGATGCTGATAATCATATTTACAGGGTTAATGTTCAACTTCTTTGCTAAAGACAGGGCAATCGGTGCAATTATCAGGACTGTCGCTACGTTCTCAACAACAGCAGATATAAAACCGGTTAATATACATATTGAGAGTATCGCCTGGGCAGTATTTCTGGAACTATTGACAATCCTTTCAGCAATGTATGCGGGCATTCCGCTGTCCATAAAAAGGTCAGCGATTATGAGCGTTCCTACAAAGATGCCCATTACATTCCAGTTTATAGCAAAAAATGCTTCTTTGAAGGATATTGCTCCGGCAGATAATAAAAATGCCACACTGGCAAGGGCAACGGACGTCCTTTTTCCTGGCAGGATTATAAAAAATATATAAGTTGCTATGAAAATTATCAGGGATAGTATTTTAGTATTCATAACTTTTTATTTCCTTCTGAATATTCTGTCTGTCAGACTTAATTCCGGAGACGCTCCTAATATCGTATATAACATCTTTTCTTCAGTAATCTCATCTACTTTCCTTACTTCATGAAAACTATTTAGCATAAAAAAATTAACAATCGCCCTCCCTAATCCTGATACACAGAAAATGGTGAGTAGTTTAGAACCAAAAACTATACCGGGTAGACGTAGCGCCAGAAAACCTCCTAGGAATGCTCCCAAACAGATAAATATTCCATTGGTAAAATTAAAATATGCAAAACATTTTGTTCTTAATTCCGGTGACGCAGAATCAAATATATAATTCACGGCTGCCAGGTTAAATCCCGCCCATAGATAACCTGCAAAAGCATTTATGACTAGAAGGTAAAAAGGATTTTTTGAAAATATCCAGAGGACCGGGAGTATCGGTACAAATAGGGCTGATGCTTTTATTATTTTTACATTGCCATACCTGTCGGCAAGTTTACCCCAGAACGGTAGTGTAATCAGGGTAGCTAATCCCGCAATTGAAATGATGAGCGTATACGTAGAGTAGTCAAATTTCAAATCATTTAACATATACACTGCAAAAAATGGTCCTGCGATAAATGTAGTAAAATTTATCAGGGATACAAACAGGACAAATTTTACAAAATTACTTTGTGGTAAGCGTCGGATAAATTCTATGTATGTAAAATCCTTCTTTTCGGGGTGCGCAACGGGTATATCGTCCATTTTCCCGACATATATCCCTGAAAAGATTCTGCTAATACCTGCAACCAGCAATAAAATAACAAATGCAAGAAACTTGTCAGGTAACAGGAATAAGAAAAAACCTGCCAGCAAATTAGTTACTAAAACGACTGTTCCAAGGACTTTACCACGCCAGGCAAAATATTTCCCATAGTTATTCTTCTCTACGGTATCGCTCATTAGACTTGCCCAGGCGGGTGTGGATACAGCAGTAAACAGGGAACCTAAAGTTATTAAAAATATATAATTTGGTATTTGTAGTCGTTCCGGTAATAGTATGACGACAGGAACTAAAAGAAGTGCGGTTGCCTGCAAAAACACGGTTGCTGAGATTAATTTTAATCTGCTGCCCACTTTTTTGACAAGTTCTGTAGACCATAACTGTACAAAAGAACTTGCAATCAGAGGAAACGAGGTCAGCAGTCCTATGTGGAAACTTGTAGCACCCAGCAGTAACCCGAATGGTGTAATATAGTTAGCTATAAGACCAATCATTATGGAAGCGAAAAAACCATCAAAATAAGATGCTTTTAAACTACTTTCTTTAGACATACCCTATCAATTGACTAAACCTTTCTTATTTTGTAAAATTAATTATAATGGCTGAAATAAAAAACCTTTCACTCATAAAAGAGGTGGACCTTTTTAAGGATTTATCAGATGATGAATTATCAAGAATTTTATACATGGCGTTTGTCAAAGACTATGAAACCGACCTTCTGTTGTTCAATGAAGGTCAGGAAGGCAATGTAATGTTCATTATTTTATCCGGCGAAGTCCAGCTATTTAAGAAAGATAAAAACAATGAAAATAAACTGATTCTTACACTGAAAGATAGTGAATTCTTTGGTGAGATGTCTCTCATTGAAAACCAAGCCCGTTCTACTTCAGCACGTATCAGCAAACCAACTAAAATGCTGGTTATCACCAAAAGAGCATTCCAGAACATGTTAGATGCCGACCCGCATATAACTTCAAAGTTATTAATGAAGTTTTTGAAGATTTTATCCGAACGCCTTCGTAAAACAACCTCTAAATACCTTCAGGGGAATTAGCGGTTACCCCTTCCTCTTTTTTATCACCCAGAATCTCGTCAACCTTATCTCTTATTCTTTGAAGGCTAAAGGGTTTAACAATATATCCTACCGCACCCAGCCTGAAACTTTCGTCAACATCAGATACAGAATCTCTGGCAGTACACATTATTACGGGTATATTTTTGGTTTTCTCATTTGCTTTTAACGATTTTATAATTTGTAAACCATCCATTATCAAAAACGGTTCATCGTCAACTATAAGTATTGTAGCCATATATGAATACTGTAACTCACTGAAGTATGTTTGGAATAGAGGCTTTAGCCTCGTAAAGGACCCTAAAGGGTCTATTCCAAGTTTTTACCATGGTTCAGTGAATAGATACTGAATACTCTTGGTGTCAAACTTCTCGTATTATCGGCAGTTCAATAACTATTATCGTTCCTTCTCTTTCCTTACTTAAAGCATATATTTTTCCGTTATGTTTTTCAATAATGTCTTTAGCGATACTCAACCCTAACCCCGTTCCTCCTTCAGATTCCTTTGTTGTATAAAAAGGTTCAAAAATTGTCTCCAGTTTTTCTTCAGGTATACCTGTTCCGGTGTCAGTAATCATTACCTTTGTAATTTTATCATCAAAATCCGTTTTTACTGTTAATTGTCCCGGTATTCCTTTTTGGAGAATAGATTGACGGGCATTATGTATGATATTTAAAATAACCTGTTGAAACAAATCCGGGTCAGCATAACTATCAGGCAGTGATAATTTTAACTGTTTAATAACCGTAATTCCGTCAATCTTAAACTGGTCATTATTCAATTCCAGTACGTCCATAATCAGACGATTGATATTTGTTTTTAC